>JBEPXT010000112.1:0-11808 GCA_041641795.1 Salinigranum sp. | reverse complement strand
CGGGCGACGAACGAACCACCGTGACAGAATCCACGCCGTCCGACGGGTCGGACCGCCTCACAGCGAAACCGCTGCGAATCGAGCGCCGGGAGCAACTAGAGGACCTCCTCGCGGACCACGACCTGGTACTGCTGGAGTTCTACACGAACGGGTGTGGCATCTGCCAGAGCCTGGAACCGGTGCTCGGGAACGTCGCGCGCGTGACCGACGCAGTCGTCGTCATGGTCAACGCCGGGGACGACCTTGGCCTGGCGGGAGAGCACAACGTCCAGAGCGTCCCGACGCTGGTGCTGTTCGAGGACGGCGAACCCGTCGACCGCCTCGAAGAGGGGTTCGTCGGCACCGAACGACTCGTCGAACTCGTCGAGTCTCACGCCGAGTGACCCGACCCCCGGGATGGAGGTTGTCGTTCGCCACGGCCAGTTCTATTAGAACCCGGTAGAAACGCCGAGTCATGCGGGAGTTCGTCTTCGCACTCGAAACCGACCCCGGGTGCGACCCCCTCGCGGACACCCTCGCGGCGTACCCGTCCGCGCGGGTGCTGTCGCTGTCGTGTCACGCCACCCCCGAGTCGCTCTGGCGGGTCGACCGCGTGACCGGGTCGGCCGCGGCAGTCCACGCCGTCGTCTCGGCCTACCGGGACCCCGAGTACTGTACGGACTGTCTGGTGGCCGACTGCGACTCGCGGTGTGAGGTCCAGGTGCTCGACGAGAGCGAGGAGGCCGCGGTGCTGTACGCCCGGTGGGACGATGCGGGGACCTGCGAGTCGGTTCCGCACCTGGCGCTCGACTACATGGGCGCGGGACTGCTGTTCGAGACGCGGCGGGAGGGCCGGCGCTACCAGTGGCGCATCGTCGCGCCGGACGGGACGGACCTGAGCGGCTTCCACGCCGCCCTCGCGGCCGAGACGTCCGACTGTACGGGCATCGAACTGGAGCGAATCGCCGACGTGGACTCGTGGCAGGAGCGGTCGCCGTCCGCCAGCGGTCTGTCCCCAGAACAGCGGGAAGCGCTGGTCTGCGCCGTCGACCGCGGCTACTACGAGACGCCGCGCCAGACCGACCTCGAAACGCTCGGGGAGGCCCTCGGCGTCCCGCGGTCGACGCTGTCCTACCGCCTCCGCCGCGCCGAGGCCCACCTCGCCAAGGCCGCGGCGTCCGGCGAACCCGACGACGGGCCCGGCACGCGGTAATCCACGTCTGCCCGGGGTCCACTCGACCGAGGGAGTCGGTCTGTGCCAACCCGGAGTTGGCACAGACCGGCGGAACGCGTATCTGCTCGTCCGTTCGTAGTATCACTGCAGGTGGCCACTCTCGCCCGGGAGTGGGACGCGCCGCTCCGGGAAAGAGGGTGCGCGATGGCGGCAGCGGACGCCGGACGGCGGTCCGGTTTTTCTGACCACGACGCCCCGCGAGCGGTCGCGCCGAACAGTCGGTTCGCCACACCTTTGCGGGGGGAGGCCCAGGGTGACAACGATGCTCGTCCTGGGCGACGCACACGCCGAGACTCCCCACCGCCGGGAGGCGCTGCGAGCGGCCTACCGGGAGAGCGGGGCCGAGGTGGCGCTCCAGGCCGGCGACCTGGGATGGTACGACCTCCCGGTCCAGACGTACTTCGTCGCCGGAAACAACGAGGACCACGACGTCGTCGAGGCGCTCAGGCGAGGTGATCGTCCCCCGACCGTCTCGAACGCGACGCTGCTGGCGAGTTCCGTGGTCACCGTTGCAGGCCTCCGGGTGGCCGGTCTCTCCGGCAACTACGCACCGACCCGGTACAAACTCGACCGGAGTCAGCTCGCGGCGGACCGACGGCGTCACTTCACCCACGAGGACGTCGAGCGGGCGCTCGAACTCGAGGACGTCGACGTGTTCCTGACCCACGAGGCGCCACACGGCCTGCCGGTCTCCGAGGAGTACGAGGTCGGGTGTGCGCACGTGGACTCCATCCTCCGGCGACTCGAACCCGACCTCTGTCTCGTCGGCCACCACCACCAGCACGTCGTGGGACGGTTCGGCGACACGCGCGTGGTGAGCCTCGCGCCCGCGTGGGAATCGTACTACACGCTCCGTCCCGAGACGCTGGAACTGACACGCCACGAGACGCCGAGTCCCTGAGGCCGAGTACCGTCCAGTCCGAAAACGGAACTCGATGAGGGTCGTCCAGTTCGAAAACGGAACTCGGTGAGGGTCGTCCCCCGACCGAGTGACGGAAACTCGCCGCCGGTCGACAGTCACCGTTCCCGACCCGCGGGAATCCGAACAACCGCTTAGGTCCCGACGCGCGTAGACGCTGACGTGAGTTCCGGTACCGCCGCGCGGAGCGGGAATCGCCTGTCGGCCGCAGACCTCGCCGAGCGCGCGGCGACGCTCGGGGAGCGCTACGCCGCCTGCGATCTCTGTCCGCACGAGTGCGGCGTGGACCGGACGGCGGGGGAGCGCGGCGTCTGCGATCTGGGGACGACGCCCCGCGTCGCGTCGAGCGGCCCGCACCACGGCGAGGAGCCGCCGCTGCGGGGAACCCGGGGGAGCGGCACCATCTTCCTCTCGAACTGCAACCTCCGGTGCGTCTTCTGCCAGAACGTCGAAATCAGCCAGGAGGGACGCGGGACGCCGACGACGCCGGAGGGAATCGCAGACCGAATGGCGGCCCTCGCCGGGCGAGGGTGCCACAACGTCAACTTCGTCACCCCGACGCACGTGGCCCCGAGTCTGGTCGGGGCCGTCGCCGTCGCCCGCGAGCGCGGCGTCGACCTCCCGGTCGTCTGGAACTGCGGTGGATACGAGCGCGCCGACGTCGTCGCCGAACTCGACGGAGTGGTGGACGTCTACATGCCCGACCTCAAGTGGTCGGCCGACGGGCCGGCGCGCAGGTACTCCGGGGCGCCGAACTACTGGACGCACGCCAGGCGGGCGGTCCGGGAGATGCACCGGCAGGTCGGCGACTTACGGACCGACGCCGCGGGCGCCGCCACGCGGGGGCTCCTGGTCCGGCACCTGGTGATGCCCAACCACGTCGAGAACTCGAAGCGAATCCTCGCGTTCGTGGCCGAGGAGCTCTCGACGGACACGTACGTCAACGTCATGGGGCAGTACCGCCCCTGCCACCTGGCCGCCAGGGAGGACCGCTACGCCGACGTCGGTCGGCCGGTGACGGCCGACGAGTACCGCGAGGTGGTCGCGCACGCCCGCAGTCTGGGGCTCACCAGACTCGAAGTCGACGACCACCTGCTCTGAACCGACTGGTTCTGATGTCCCGCTCCGGTACGTGCCGACGGAGACGCCTCACGCCTCCCCGTACACCGGGACGGCCGCACCGGAGGTGACCGCGGCCGCGTCGCTGACGAGCAGCTGGACGACCCGCGCGATGTCGGCGGGCGACGGCCAGGAGTCGTGGTCCGCGTCGGGCATCATCTCCCGATTCGCCGGGGTGTCGATGATTTTGGGCATGATGGCGTTCGCCCGGACCTGCCCGCGGTTCTCCGCGGCGATGGTCTCGGTGAGGAGGCGGACCCCGGCCTTCGAGGCGCGGTACGGCCCGTCGCCCTCCCCGCCCTCCAGCGACGACTTCGCCGAGACGCTCACGATGGCCCCGCCGGTCTCTCGCAGGTGGGGGATGGCGTGTTTCGACGCGAGGAACATCGTCTTCAGGTTCACGTCGAACAGGAAATCGAACGTGTCCACGTCCGTCTCGTGAATCGGAGTGCCCCCGCGCCAGGTGCCCGCGACGTTCGCGAGGGCGTCGAGGCGGCCGTGGGTCTCGACGACGTCGTCGACGACGCGCTCGACCGCCGACTCGTCCGTGAAGTCGGCGTTGTAGTACTCCACGACGTCGTGGTCGACGCTCGCCTCGTCCGGGGAGACCAGGTCGGCCGCGCACACCGTCGCCCCGGCGTCGGCGAAGGTCTCTGCAATCGTACTCCCGAGGGCGCCGCCCGCGCCGGTCACCAGCACCACCCGTCCGTCGAAGTCGAAATCGACTGTCATGGGTCCAACAGGACTGGGGGCGGCATAAAAGCCGTGCCGCGGGCGTGTGTCGCGCAGAGTCCGTGGCGATTCCGGCGACGGGGGGTCGGTAGCCCTCCGCGAGCGAGCGACGTCAGGTGGCGTCGTCCCCGTGGCGGCCGTCCCCGTGGGTGAGTGCGAGGTCGTACACGGAATCGGGGTCGCTCTCGACGTCGAGGGATTCGCGGAACTCGCGGCCGCGTCGCTCGCCGAGCGACCACAGTTCCTCCAGGAATGCGGGTCGCCGGTCGAGTTTCGTCGAGTAGCCGTACGAGCGTCCCAGCTCGATGCGCCGCACCGCGGTCCGGGTGAACTTCTCGGACGGCAGGTACCCCCGATCGACCCACTCGTTGACCCACTGGATGAACCGGAGTTCCTGGTTCATCGAGATGTTCCCCGAGAGTTCGTTCCGCCGGTTGGCTATCTCCTCGACAGAGGTCGGGATTCCCTCGGTGGTCTGGGGGTTGACCTGGATAATCCAGAGTTCGTGTGGTTTGTGCGCGGGCGGGACGGACATGAGGTCGTTGATGGGCGGGTTCTGCGAGAACAGGCCGTCCCAGTGGAGGTGGCCGTGCAGTTCGACGCCCGGGAAGAGGTCCGGAACGGCCGCCGACGCGAGGACGGCGTCGGGCGTGACGTCGGCGTTCGTGAACGTCTCGAAGACGCCGCCGTTGACGTCGACCGTCCCGACGACCAGTTCCGGGTGCTCGCCACGACAGAGGTCGGGAATCGCGTCGAAGTCGATGTGGCGGTGCAGGATTGTCCGAATCCGTTCCTGCCCCATGGCCGCGCCGGGGAGGACGTACGGGCTGACCCGGGGGGTCGGAACGCCGCTGACCATCGCCCGGGACCCCCAGACCGTCAGGTCGTTGGTCCAGCGGTCCAGGGGGTCGGACGCCGACAGGTCGTCCCACAGGGCCGCCAGGAGGTCGACCGCCCGCTCGGCGTCGGCGGTGACGAGACCGTACCAGGCGGCCAGGGCGTTGAACGCTCCGCCCGAGGTGCCGCTGATTCCGACCAGTTCGAACCGGTCGTCGTCCCACGACGACAGCAGGTCGGCGAGCACGCCGGCGGTGAAGGCGGTGTGGCTCCCGCCACCCTGGCAGGCGATGGCGACCCGCGCAACCTCGTCGTCGGACGTCGAGTCGGTCATCACTCGTACGTGGTGGTGTAGCCGCCGTCCCAGAGCAGGTCACCGCCGTTCAGGTGTCGGCCGTGGCGCGAGAACCCGAAGGTGAACAGGTTCGCCACCTCCACGGGTTCCATCAACTCCTTGGTTCGGGCCTGACCGAGCATCACGTCCTCGACCACCTCCCGTTCGCTCAGGCCGCGTTCGCGCGCGGTGTCCGCAATCTGGTCGACCATCAGCGGCGTGAGGACGTACCCCACGCTGACGGTGAAACTCCGGAGCGTCCCGTCGCCCTCGGCCGCGATGGACTTCGTCAGGCCGTGGAGTCCGTGCTTCAGCGTGATGTACGCCGGTTTGTCCTGCGTGGCGTAGTGGCCGTGGACAGACGACATGTTGGCGATGGCGCCGACCCCGTCGTCGGTCTCGCGGATGTGGGGCACGACGTGCTTGGCCAGCAGGAACGGCGCACGGAGCATGATGCGGTCCATGAGGTCGTAAGTGTCCATGGGAAATGCGGGGATGCTGGCGATGTGCTGGAGGCCGGCGATGTTCGCCAGGTACCGGACGTCGCCGCGGCTCCCGGCCTCCGACGCCAGCGCCTCGATGGCGGCGTCGTCGGTCAGGTCCGTCTCGACCGGTACCACCTCGCCGCTGGCGTCTACCGAATCGGCGAGCGAGACGGTTTCCGCCAGGCCCTCCTCGTCGATGTCGGCCGCGAGCACCGTCAGGTCGTTCGCCGCGAGGGCCACGGCGGTTGCCTGGCCGATACCGGAGGCCCCGCCGGTGACGACGGCCACCGAGGCGGGGGAGAAGTGCGGGTCGTCGAGGACGAGAACGTCCTCCGCGGTCAGTTCCGGTTCGCTCAGGTCGAATTCGTCGGTCATCGGGGAATCGTATTGGTATGAGGTGTCATAGCATAATAACGTCGCCGGGCAGTGAGGGGCGCGCACACGAGCGCAGGCGTCGCCTCCTACTCGAACGTGCGCGGTGGCGGTCGGTGGCGGGGGGATACGAACCCCGTCTGGATTCGTGGCTGCAACGGTTCATCGACGGACGGCAGCGCGCCGTAACCGGCGGTTAAGCGACCGGATCGAGCCCTACATTGTTCATAACTAACCAGTCACAGTTCGTGTACGTTATCCGGTAACGGGAGCAACAACGCATGGCGTTCATCCAGAAGGTCGTTCGGGCCGTGTCGGCCGGAACCGCGCGGACGTCAGCCCCCTACGAGTGTGTCACGTGCGGGGCACGATATGGCGTCCAGTACTACGTCTGCCCGGAGTGTGGCGGATTCAGCATCGACCCCACGGAGGACCGTCTGGTCGACGGCTGAACGGGCGGCCGACGAGTCCCGCGACGGCGACAGTGTCGCGCGAGCGACGTTCGCCGAGGTACCGACGGTCGTGCTACCCACCACCGATTTGTATCACGCCGTAATAGACGTGTGTATGCCCGAACTGGGAAAAGTCGACCGGGAGTTCTTCGACCAGTACATCTACCCGCACCTGGGGGCAGACCGGGACGACGTGGTGCTCGAACCGCAACACGGCGTCGATTTCGGCGTCGTGGACGTCGGCGGCGAAGCCGTCGTGATGTCGACGGACCCGGTGTTCGTGATGCCCTCGCTCGGGTTCGAACGGGCCGCCTGGTTCGCCTTCCACATCCTGATGAGCGACGTCGCGGTCAGCGGCATCCCGCCGTCGTTCCTGAGCATCGATTTCAACCTCCCGCCGGAGATTACCGACGAAGAGTTCGAGACCATCTGGACGACGTTCGACGAGGAGGCCCGGGAACTCGGCGTGAGCATCGTGACGGGCCACACCGCGCGGTACGCCGGCTGTAACTACCCGATGGTCGGCGGCGGGACGGCCATCGCCGTCGGCGACAGGGACGCGGTGGTCCGGCCGAACGGAGCGCAGGTCGGCGACCGGGTGGTCGTGACGAAGGGGCCTGCCATCGAGACGACGGGCCTGATGAGCATCCAGTTCGAACCCCTCCTTGACGGGGAACTCGACCCCGAGACCATCGAGGCGGCACAAGAGCGGTTCTACGACATGAGTCCGGTCCGGGACGCGCTCACGGCCGCGTCCGCCGGGTCGGTGACGGCCATGCACGACGCGACGGAGTGTGGAGTGTACGGCGGACTCTACGAAATCGCCCGCGCCGCCGGCGTGCGCCTGGAGATAGACCGTGAGGCGGTTCCGGTGATGCCCGGCGTGATGGAGGCGTGCGAGTTCTTCGGCATCGACCCCTGGGCGTCCATCAGCGAGGGGACGCTGGTGATGACCGTCGGCGAGGAGAGCGTCGAGAGCGTACTGGCCGCACTCGACGACGAGGACATTCCGGCAGCCGACGTCGGACACGTCCGCGAGGGGGACGGCGTCTACGTCGACGGCGAGTACATCGAGCACCCCGGGAAGGACCCGTTCTGGGGCGCGTTCGAGGAGTACATGGGGAAGCTCCAGGCGGAGGACTGACCCGTGCGCACGCCCGGCCCGGCCAGTCCGCCCGTCGCCCTGACCGTCGCGGGGAGCGACTCCGGCGGCGGGGCGGGCATCCAGGCCGACCTGAAGACGATGGAGGCCCACGGAGTGTTCGGCACCTCGGTCGTTACGGCGGTCACGGCCCAGAACACCCGGGGCGTCTCGGGGTCGCACGTGCTCCCGGTCGAGGAGATAGCCGCCCAGTACGATGCGGTTCTCGACGACTTCGACGTCGGGGCGGTCAAGACGGGGATGCTCGCCACCGCCGAGGTCATCGACCTGGTCGTGGACCGCCTCGAATCGTTCGACGGTCACGTCGTGGTCGACCCGGTGATGGTCGCCACCTCCGGCGACCGGTTGCTCGCCCCCGAGGCCGAGGACGCCTACGAGCGACTGGTCGCGCAGTCGACCGTCGTGACGCCGAACACGGACGAGGCGGCGGTTCTCACGAGCATCGAGCCGAACGACCGGGAGTCCGCCCGCGAGGCCGGCGACGCCCTCGTCGAGATGGGAGCGGACGCGGCCCTCGTCAAGGGCGGCCACGTCCCCGGCGACGCGGTGGCGGACACGCTGGTGACGGCCGACGAGGTGCTCACCTTCGAGCACCCGCGCGTCGACACGGAGGCGACTCACGGGTCCGGATGCACGCTGTCGAGCGCCATCGCCGCCCGACTCGCCACCGGAGAGCCCCTGGAGTCGGCGGCCGGGAACGCGACGGCGTTCATGGAACGGGCGGTGCGGTACTACCTCGACGTCGGCCAGGGACCGGGGGCGGTCCACCACCTCGCGTCGCTCCGGGACCGGGCCGAGCGGCCGGCGACGGCCGACGCCGTCGCGTCGCTGGTCGAAACGTTCGTCGACAGAGACGTGAGCGCCCTGGTTCCGGAGGTGGGGATGAACGTCGCCGGCGCGGGCCCGTACGCGGAGCGCCGGGACGAGGTGGCCGCCGTCGAGGGCCGAATCACGCGGACGCTGTCTGGGGTCGCGCCGAACCGCGGCGTCCGGCAGGGCGCCTCGACCCACCTGGCAAACGCGTTGCTGCGGGCGCGCGAGGCCGCGCCGGACCTCAGGTTCGCGGTCAACTGCCGGCACGACGATGACGTGGCGCGCGCGCTCGATTCTCTCGACGGACCGGTCGTCAGGGTGGACCGCGACGCGGCGGACGAGGCAGCCGAAAGCGGCGCCGTGGCGGTCCAGCGGGCCGTCGAATCCGCGTCAGAGACTCCCGCAGCAGTCGTCAACCCGGGCGGCCTCGGGCGCGAGGCGAGCGTGCTGCTGTTCGCCCGGGACGCAGAGACGCTTCGAAGCCGGACAGAGGCCGTGCTGGACGCGCTACCCGCCGTCTGACGCTCGTCAGACCGACGCGACAGAAACAAGGCCGTTCCGTCGTCATCCTACTACTGTCGCTCGTCCGGGTGGCTACGGGTAGGGGCGTTCCGCCCGGCGAGCGACGAACGGTTCAGGGGGTCGCGCGACCGGCGTCCGGCGGGTTCTGCGGACGGTCGACGCGCCAGAGTACCATGTACCGAGGTCCGAGACCGTCCTTCGAGAGCGAGAGCCGTAGAGTCGGACGGGAGCGACGGGGGGCGTCGGGGGGAACGGCAGAGAGAGTCGGACGGGCACGGCAGAGGGAACGACGGGCCGGAGCGGCGTCCCGAAAAACCGCGGGTCGAACGAACACGGAGCGCTGGCGAACAGGTGACGGCCGACGGCAGGCGGGACGGGTCGTCACGCAACCGCCTCGTTCGTCCCGCCGCGGTTGTCAGGTCACACGCCGTCTGCTCCGTTCTGATATATAAACTGCAGCGTCGGTTCGCGGGCGGTCCAGACCGCGCAGACCACAGCGTTTTACCCGCCCGTGCTCCGAGAATGTGGTATGACTGCGCAGGGAATCGTCGGGGAGTTTCTCGCCCTGAAGGAGGAGACGGACGCGGACCTGCTGACGATGCAGTGCGGCGATTTCTACGAGTTCTTTGCGGACGACGCCGAGCGGGTCGCCGACGAACTCGACCTGAAGGTCTCGAAGAAGTCCTCCCACGGCTCCTCGTACCCCATGGCGGGCGTCCCCGTCGACGACCTCACCCCGTACCTGAAAGCTCTGGTCGAACGCGGGTACCGCGTCGCCGTCGCGGACCAGTACGAGACGGACGACGGCCACGCGCGGAAGATAACGCGCGTCGTCACGCCGGGGACGCTGCTCGAAACCACCGACGCCGACGCCCAGTACCTCGCCAGCGTCGTCACGGACGGTCAGGGGTACGGCCTGGCCTTCGCCGACGTCACCACCGGGCGGTTTCTCGTCACCGCCGTCGAGTCGGCCGCCGACGCCCACGCCGAACTCTACCGGTTCGACCCGGTCGAACTGCTCCCCGGCCCCGACGTGCGGACCGACGACGCCTTCCTCGAAGCGGTGCGAGAGGGGGGCGGGACCCGCATCTCGCTGCCGGACACCGAGTCGTTCGCCCCGGGTCGGGCCCGCCACGCCGTCAGCGAGCAGTTCGGCGACGCGACCCTCGACTCGGTCGGTCTGGAGTCGGAACTGGCGGTTCGCGCCGCGGGCGCCGTCCTCGCGTACGTCCGAGAGACCGGCGCGGGCGTGGCCGCCTCGATGACTCGTCTGACCACCTACGGCGCGGACGACCTGCTGGAACTCGACGCGACCACCCAGCGGAACCTCGAACTCACCGAGACCATGCAGGGCGACCGGTCGGGGTCGCTGTACGACACGGTCGACCACACCGTGACCAGCCCCGGGTCGCGCCGCCTCCGCGAGTGGGTGACTCGTCCCCGGCGGGACAGGCCCGAACTCGAACGCCGCCTCGACTGCGTCGAAGCGCTCGCCTCTGCGGCGCTCGCCCGCGAGACCGTCCGCGACGCGCTCGACGGGGCGTACGACCTCGAACGCCTCGCGAGCAGGACCGTCAGCGGCAGCAGCGACGCCCGCGACTTGCTCGCGGTACGCGACACGCTTGGGGTGCTCCCCGACCTGTCCGAGGCCGTCGACGGAACGCCGCTCGCCGACTCGCCCGTCGCGGCGGTACTCGACCGGGCGGACCGCCAGGCCGCCGGCGAACTCCGGGCGGAACTCGACGCCGCCCTCAGGGACGACCCGCCGGACACCGTCACCCGGGGCGGCATTTTCCGGCGGGGGTACGACGACGAACTCGACGACCTCATCGAGCGCCACGAGTCCGTAAACGAGTGGCTGGACACCCTCGCCGACCGGGAGAAGCGGAAACACGGCCTCTCGCACGTCACCGTCGACCGGAACAAGACGGACGGCTACTACATCCAGGTCGGGAAGTCCGTCGCCGACAGGGTGCCCGAGCACTACCGGGAGATAAAGACCCTGAAGAACTCCAAGCGGTTCGTCACCGACGAACTCGCCGAGCGAGAGCGCGAGGTGCTGCGCCTGGAGGAGTCGCGCGGCGACCTGGAGCACGACCTCTTCTGCGAGTTGCGCGAGCGGGTGGCCGAGCGGGCCGAACTGCTCCAGGACGTGGGCCGCGTCGTCGCCGAAATCGACGCGCTCGCGTCGCTGGCGACCCACGCCGCCGGGAACGACTGGGTCCGGCCGACGCTAACAGACCGCGACGCCCTGCACGTCGAGGCGGGGCGCCACCCCGTGGTCGAGCAGACCACCGAGTTCGTCCCGAACGACCTCCGCATGGACGACGACCGGCGGTTCCTGCTGGTCACCGGGCCCAACATGAGCGGGAAGTCGACGTACATGCGGCAGGCCGCGCTCATCACCCTGCTCGCCCAGGCCGGGAGTTTCGTCCCCGCGTCGTCGGCGACGGTCGGTCTCGTCGACGGCATCTACACCCGCGTCGGAGCGCTCGACGAACTGGCCCAGGGGCGCTCGACGTTCATGGTGGAGATGCAGGAGCTCTCGAACATCCTCCACTCGGCGAGCGAGGACTCCCTGGTCATCCTCGACGAGGTGGGGCGGGGAACCGCGACCTACGACGGCATCTCCATTGCCTGGGCGGCGACCGAGTACCTCCACAACGAGGTGCGCGCGAAGACGCTGTTCGCCACGCACTACCACGAACTCACCGGCCTGGCGGACCACCTCGACCGGGTGGCGAACGTCCACGTCGCCGCCGAGGAGCGGGACGGCGACGTGACCTTCCTGCGGACCGTCGAGGAGGGCGCCACGGACCGGTCGTACGGCATCCACGTCGCGGAACTG
>JBEPXT010000111.1:0-11833 GCA_041641795.1 Salinigranum sp. | reverse complement strand
GCCCGGAGTGCGACGGGTCGTCGGTGTCACCGACGCCGGTATTTCGACAGTCGCCGGCGCGAGGGAAGCCACCGGTCTCGACGGCGGGCGGCCGGGCCACTTCACAACCGTTAAGCGACGCGGTGATGAACTGTCTCGTCGAGGGCCCGTAGCTCAGTGGACAGAGTGCTTGGTTCCGGACCAAGATGTCGCGGGTTCAAATCCCGTCGGGTCCGTTCCGTTCTGTCCCTCGCAGCGACCAACAGACGCCGCCTCGGCGGGTATATACTCTATCGGGGTTCAGATTTTTAGTATTCAGATAATGCTGACAGTAGGGTCGCCATCAGCGCGGTCGCATTCCGGACGTGAGGGCCGTGGGCTGCTGGAATTCGGTCGGCCGGTCGTACGCGACGCGGACACAGAAACGTAAATTCGAGTTGAATCGGTGCCACTGGACTACGACGTCGCTACCGTTGATAGCCCAGCGGCCCGTCGATACACTGTCGTCATGACCCACCACGAGAGACAGACGCTCGGCGAACGCGGCGTGCCGGTGGCTGTAGACCCCGGCGGCACCGCGTCGGCCCGAGAGAGCACCGGCGGACGTGCGAGCGCGGACGAACCAGAGCGAACGGACCGCCAGAGTCTTCGAAGTACCAATCTGACACCGCAGGGGGACCCGTTATGAGAAACCTCTCACGTCGAACGCTACTCGGCGGTCTCACGGTCGGACTCGCGTCCACCAGTGGCTGTCTCGGCTTCGCCACCGGAGACGACTCGCTCACGTTCGAAGCCGACCCGGCGCGGGTGAGCGAGCAGGTGCTGTCCGAAACGAAGTACGAAGAGACCGAGCGGCGGTCACCGACGATAGCACGGGAGTTCACCGTCGCAGGACAGTCCCGGGAGGTGGAAATCACGAACCACCTCGGAGTGTACGAGAAGGCGGTCGAACTCGAAGACGTCGGGAGCCAGACCGTCGCCCTGTTCGCGCTCTTCACGACGCCTCGAATCGAGATAGCCGGCGAGTCGTTCAACCCCGTCGGTGAGGTCTCCGTCCAGGACCTCCTGGAACAGTTCCAGTCGCGCTACGACGGGGTCGACGTCGGCGAGAAGGTCGACAGTTCCACGGTCCAGACCCTGGGGACGGAGGCGACGGTGGAGAAGTACACGGGGTCGGTGACGATGCAGGGAGAGGAAATCGACGCCTACCTGCAGGTCACCCGGTTCGAACACGACGGGGACTACGTCGTCGGAGTCGGGTCGTACCCCCAGCAACTCCAGTCGGAGGGCGAGCAGGTGCGGTCGCTGATAGCCGGCATCGAACACTGAGCTCCCGGTCGTGAGTAGCGGCGTCACTCACGGCCGACGTGCGGGTCGATTTCGGCGGAGCGATGGGCGTTCAGTGCGAGTCGGAGACGCGTCGACGCCCGCGCGGTCAGTCGCCGCCCTCACCGCTGATTGCACGGACAGTCCGCAGCAGGTCGGCGACGGTTTCGAGGAAGTCGTCGAGTTCCTGGAGGAAGTTCTCTATCCTGTCGAGTTGGTTGTCTGTCGCCTGTTCCGCGAGCCGAGCGCCGGTGTCCCGTTCCGCGTTCTGGCCGGCGAGCGCGACGCCGCTCCCCGTGACGCTGACCGCAACGACCAGCAAGCTGGCGAGGGTGAACCGGAGTCCGATACGAGGCGGTGTCATCGCAGAGCGGTGGTGTGCCCCGATATTTATTATCGCCCGCGTAAGCGGCGCAACAGACGGCGAAACCGCGCGGCGAGCGAGCAGGGGTCTCGCCTTCGGATATAGTGACGGGACGCTGGTCGGTCCGCAGGGACAGCTGTCAGAGATGACGTGTCGACTGAATGGGCAACGATAGCCGTTATCGGGAGAGTTGATGAATTATTGATATGTGTGGCGTATCCCGGCGTCGCCTATTCGAAGCCGGCCTCGCGTACGGACTGTTCGGAACCGTCGAGTCGGCCGACAGCAATAGTTTCTCCAGTACGGGTTTCACGAGTTGAACGGGGCAGAGGCTCACTGGGCGCTTCGCCGACAGCGTCGGTCAGACCTGCACGGACGGGAGAAGAGGCGGGAGAGCGGTGTAATTGCGCTCTACGCGATCATGCTGCGACAGCTCTCGGCGCACTCCTGCAGGACGTCGGCGCAGACCTGGCAGTGCTCGGCGTCGTGGCGACCGCACTCCTCGGCGCACTCCTCACAGGCGCCGGCGCAGGCCTCGGCCAGCTGGGCGCTGTAGTTCGAGTCGCGGGCCATGAACCGCGCGTGCAGCGACGCGATGTCCGCGACGTCGCGACAGAGCCGGGCGCACTCCTCCATCTCCGAGTCGCCCAGACACTCGTCGGCGCACCACTCGCAGACCTGGGCCGTCTCGTTGCAGATTTCGATGCACTCGCGCTGTTCCTCGCTCAGGTGGTCGATTTCGGATACGGTCTCTGCGAGAGACATTGCAGTCGTCTGTACGGGAGGCCGTTTTTCCGCTCTTGTGGCTTCGATACCAAAACGGGGGTGCTGAGACGAACAGCCCACAGAACGGTCGATGGCAGCCGTCTCTGGTTCTCGCTTCCGTGCCACCTCGTCGCGTCTGCGTCTCGCCCTCCGGCGGCATGGCCGGAGTTGGGGAGGTCCTGTTTTGGTTCCCGTGTTCGAGTCGGCGGAGGGTTTCCAGTCGAAACCATCGACCGAGTGACTGGGTCGGAAACACCGGAGCAAGCCGGGCACGCACTGCAGAAGATGCGAGGTCGTAACGGCCGCGTGTTCCGGAATTTCGAGGCGCGAGGCGAGCTTCACGTCCGGAACGCGGCCGGAGTCGGAGTCGAAACCGGTCGCTCGTCGTGAGACCGGTACGGAGAACGGCGGAGCGTCCCGGGCCCGTGGCAGGGCACGGAGGGTCGGACGGCACCACGACGTGCTTCGACGCGGGCCGCCCCGTCAGTGGCGAAGTCGAGACCCCTCACACCCGGCGAGCGTCACATCGGTGTGCAACGGCGGCGGAAGGTGGTGGGAAACGGCATCGAGAGCGGGACAGCGGTGTTACTCGAGGTGTCGCTCTATCGTCTTGACGTTCCACTCGTTGGCCTTCCAGAACGCGTCGAACAGCGTCCCGAGCACGGGGACGGAGCCGCCGACGGCGTCGACGACGACCAGCGCCAGCATCTTGGTCAGCGTCTCCCTGGGGACGTCGAGCCGGTACGCCTCCAGAACGGGGTACAGCGAGAGCACGGCGGCGACGGCGTCACCGGCGACGGGGAGGACACTGAGTATCGGGTCGAGGCCGATGCGGAAGTCGGTTCCCGGAACCTTGAGGGCGTCGTCGAGCAGGAAGCTCAGTCCCCGGACCCGTCGGAGCGCCGCCTCCTCCTTGGGCGTGAGGTCCTGCGCGTCCTCGAGGGCGTCGTCGAGGGCCTCGTCGATGTCGAACAGTTCCTCGCCGGTCGTCTCCACCGTCTCGCCGGCGGGGTCGTCTGCTGACTCGTCCGCGAAATCAGTCGTTTCGTCCATACCTGTACGACGGGTCACGGACGGATAGGGGCAGGGCTGGCACGTGCCGGAAGGTGGCAGCGAAGGCGGGGGTTCGGCCAGTCCCTCGAACGAGAGTGGACGGGCGCGACGACGAGAGAATGTCGAGCAGAGCCGAATACGGACGTCGAGTCGCTGGCTGCCGGGGTTCAGTCGCTCGCGGGCGACTCGATTTTCTCCTCGAAGTCGAAGCTCTCGACGAGGTCTTTCAGTTCTTCGAGGGCGGCTTCCTCTTCTTCGAGGTTCTGGTGGAGCAGGTCGCCCGCCTCGTCGTACCCGAGCCTGTCGGCGAAGAGGGCCAGGTTCCCGTAGGCGGCGATTTCGTAGTGCTCCGTCTTCTGTGCGGCGACGACGTTGTGGAGGTCGAGGACGCCCTGGTCGGGGTCCTCGTCCTCGACGAACTCCTCGTGTTCGGTGATGAGACCCTCGATTCCCTCACACTCCTCGCGCTCGACCTCGTGGTCGATGATGTCGAACACCTGCTCCAGGCGGTCGATGTGCTGCCGGGTCTCCTCGCGGTGCTCGCGGAACGCCTCGGCTATCTCGTCGTTCGAGGTGTGGTCGGCCAGGTCCTCGAGTGCGTCGAGGAGCTCGTTCTCGGCGTAGTATACGTCTTCCAGGTCGTGTACGAACAGGTCGTGGATGGTGGACACGGTCATGATTCGCTCCACAGGCACTCGGACTGAGATTTCCGTAGTTCGTCTGCTTGCGAAAGAAAGGTTCAGGTGGAGGACGGTTCACGCGTGACGAGGGCACCTGCGACCGGGCGGGACGCCGCCGCGTGACTTTTCCGGCGCGCGCGCCTGGACCGTGGGTGGACACGCTCACCGCCGCGGAGACGTCACTCACGGCCCGGAGTGGTGTCACTGCGACCGTCGCGGTGCTGCTGTCGGGCGTCCTCGTCGCCCCGGGACTGGTGTCGCCTGCGTACGCCCGGGCCGTCGCGACCCTCCTCCTGCTGTTCGGCCTCGGCGGCGCCGTCCGCATACTGGGCGCTGTCGTGGCCGCGTCCGGGTCGCTCGACCCGCCGCCCGGACTGTCGGACGACGAGCGGCCGACCGTCAGCCTCGTCGTCACGGCGTACAACGAGGCGGACGTACTCGAGTCGACTATCGACGCCTGCACGAGCGTCGCGTACCCCCCGGACCGACTGGAGGTGGTCGTCGGCTACGAATCCGCGTCGACCGACGGCACCGCGGCCGTCGCAGCGGAGGCCGCGGCGTCTGACCCTCGCGTGACGGCCGTCGAGCGGACGGCACCGCCCGGCGGGAAAGCGAGCGCGACGAACCACGCCCTGACGGCCGCCACCGGCGACGTGGTCGGGATACTCGACGCCGACCAGCGCCTCGAACCCGACGCGGTCGCCCGCGCGGTCCGGTGGTTCCGGGACGACTCGGTCTGGTGCGTGAAGGGTCGCTGCCTCGGGACGAACCCGGGTGAGTCGCTCGTCGCGCTCTGTGTGACCGTGGAGCGAACGCTCGTCGAGCGCACGGAGTTCGTCGCCCGGGACCGGCTGGACGGGTTCAGCATCTTCACCGGCGGGCAGGCGTTCTTCCGGAGGTCGGCCCTGGAGTCGGTCGGCGAGTTCGACGAGTCGATTCTGCTCGAGGACCTCGACATGGCCTACCGCCTCCAGCGGGCGGGCGGCGTCGTCAGAGTCGACCCCGGCGTCGTCACCCGGGAGACGAACCCGGCGGAGCTGTCGGCGTGGTGGAGTCAGCGCAAGCGCTGGTCGCGGGGCGGCATGCAGGTGGCCCGCCGGTACCTGGGGACGAATCTCCGGACCGGACCGCCCGCCCTGCGGGCGCGACTCGACCTGGCGGGCACCCTCGGAGCGCTGCTGACCCTTCCGGTGCTCGTCCTCGCCGCGCCGGTGACCGTCCTCACCGGGGCCCGGAGTTACGCGCCCGCCGGGCTGGCGCCCCTGCTGTGGGCGTTCGTGCTCGCGGCGCCCCTGGCGGCGTCGTACGCGACGCTGGCGCTGGACGCGAGAGACGGCTACAGCCACGACGCGAGAGAGTACGTCGCTCCAGCGCTCCTGTGGCCGTACGTCGGTGTGCAGGTGTGGGCCGTCGTGACCTCGTTTCTCGACGAGTTCGTCCTCCGACGGCCCATCCGTTACGTGACGAGTTCGAGTGACGACAGCTGAAACGACCGCGTTCGAGTGACGACAGCTGAAACTGCCGCTCCGAGTGAGGACGGTGGCGAGTCCCGAGTCCGGGCACCGCCTCGCGCACTGCTCGCTGCGCGGGAGCGCCGAGACGCGCCCCGGACGCGGGTTTCCCGGCACCTGCAAGCAGCGGAAGAGAGGGATGCCGCGGGAACTGCCGATTCCCCGCGGCCGACGAGCGAGGCGGGTAGTCCATCCCTGCAACGGGCCTAAGTGCCCGACGGCCGACAGAACGCCCGTGCCCGAAGACACAGACGGCGACGTTCGTCGAACGGACGACCCGACGCTCATCCGGAGCATCGTCGAAGAGCACGGCGGGTACCCCGGCCACGTCCGGCAATCGGAGGGACGGGGCGACCACGGCCTGCTCCGAATCGGATTCCGCGACCAGGACGAGGACCTCAAAGAGATAACGTGGGAGCAGTTCCGGGAGGAGTTCGAGGAGAAGGAACTCGTCGGCGTCTACGCCGAGGACGGCTCCGACGTCGAGGGCGACAAGCCGGTCGTGCTGAGAGAGCCGGACGACTGAGACGCCGGCAGGTGTTCCCCGGCGGTCACGGCGTCGCTCGCGGGCGTTCCCCGGCGGTCACGGCGTCGCCCGAGCGTCCGGCGCGGCGGCGCTGGCCGAGACCTCGGGGGTGGCCTCGACTCGACCCTGTCGGTCCAGGCTCGCCCGCCCGTCGGACGGCGGCGACGTGCGACCGAGGTCCGTGTACTCCACGACCACGGCCACCTCGCGGTCCGTCTTCGACTGAATCTCGCTGGCAATCCGGTCGGGGAGGTCCGGGTAGGCGGTGTCCGCCGGTCTGCTGACGACGACAGTCACCGAATCGCCGGTCGCGGGGCTCACGCCGAGTCCCACGCCGACGTCCGCCCGGACGCGAATTAGTTCGACCTCCTCGTAGCGCTGGTCGTCGAGAACGTCCTCGACGGCCCCCGTGGCGTCCCGCTCGAATCCGACCGGGGTGGCGAGCAGCATCGAGGCGCCGACCAGCAGCGACACGAGGACGACGATAGTCGCGACGGTCTCCCACTCCTGGCGGAGCGTCGCGAGGCCGGCGGCGTCCCCCCAGTCCGGCGGTCGGTAGCCGAGGTACCAGAGCACGACGAACGCCGAGAGGTTGACCGCGACGGCGTTGACCAGCAGAAGGAGGCCCGCGCCGAGCGCTACGTACGGGAGTCCCCACGCGATGCCGATGCCGACGGCGGCGGCGGCCGGGACCAGTGCCGCCGCTATCATGACGCCGACCAGCGAGACGGGGAGTGCCGTCGCCAGCGCCAGCGCCCCCGCCGCGCCAGCGCAAATCGCCACCGCCAGCGTCAGGATGCCGGGCGACACGCGACTCGCGACCTGACCGACGTTCGCGACGGCCAGCAGCGACGAGACGAACCCCCCGCGTTTCAACAGGAAGCCGAACGCTGCCGCGCCGACGATGGCGAGGCCGAACCCGAACACCTGCGAGCGAAACCCGACTTTCAGCATCCGGCGGTCGTCGAGGACGATGCCGACGCTGGAGATGAGCGCGGAGCCGACCTGCGGCGCGATGACCATCGCGCCGACGACGACGGCCGGCGAGTCGAGGAGCAACCCCGCGGTGGCGACGATGGTGCTCAGCAGCGTCAGTCCGTAGTAGGTGAGCACGTCGCGGTGCATCCCGAGGGCCTTCCCTCGAATCTCCTCGGGGGCGACGGAGTCGTCCTCCTCGGGGCCGGCGACGAACCGGTCTTCCAGTTCGTGAAAGTGCAGGGTCTTTGCCGTCTCGGTGGCCGTGATGACCGTGTACCGGTCGTCGTCGAGGCCCGCGTCCCGGAGTTCCTCGAGGATGTACTCGACCGCCTGCGTCGGCAGGGGGAACTCCAGGAGGACCGTGTCTTCGGCGGTCTCGTGCCGCGTGACGACGTAGTCTATCGACTCGTCGTCGAGCACGGCGAGTACCGCCTCGAGGACCTCGTCCGAGACCACGACCTTGATCTGGCGCATGTAGCGGTTCACGACCACCTGACAAAATAGCGTGACGGCCCGACCGCCCTTCGGCGGCCGGCGTTCCCTCGCCGAGTCCGGCCGAGACCTCGGTATCAACCCGGACAGGCCAGACGAGGAGATGGCGAAGAACGCACCACCGGGCGCATGGGGCGACCGGCACCGCTCCGGACATTCGTGACCGCAGAACTGTTTCACGCGGGGGGCCGGACAGGCTGGCGGACGTAGGTACTCAATAACAAGGTACGAACGGGGTAGAGTGAGTCCAATGCGGCTCATCCAGGTTTTCGTACCGAGCGACGACAGAGCGGCGACCAGGGACACGCTGGATGAGATGAACGTCGACTACCTCTTCGTCGACGAGGACAGTTCGCGCGACGGGACTATCGCGTACGTCCCCGTCCCGGCGGGAGCGGTCGACACGGTGCTCGAACGGCTGTACGAGGCTGGACTCGACGAGGACACCTACACCGTGGTCACGGACGCCGAGTTCGCGACGGTCCCCAACGAGGACGAACTGACCGCGCGGTACGTCGACGGACCGAAGGGGTCCAGGGGCGCCTCGCACCCGGAGATTCGAGAGCGGGCCGGGGACCTCAAGCCGGACACGGCCACGTACATCGCCTTCGCGGCGCTGAGCGCCATCGTCGCGGTGGGCGGACTGTTACTCAACTCTGCCATCGTCATCGTGGGCGCGATGGTCATCGCCCCGTTCGCCGGGTCGACGCTCTCGGCGAGCGTCGGCGCGGTCATCAGCGACCGGGAGATGGTCGTCGACAGCGCGACGTCGCAGGGAATCGGGCTGGTCGTGGCGTTCGTCGGAGCGGTGGTGATGAGCCTGTTCCTCCAGCAGACCGGGTTCGTACCGGAAGCGCTCGTCGTCTCCCGAATCGACCAGGTGAGCGCCTTCCTCACGCCGAACCTGCTCACGCTGGCGATAGCCATCGCCGCCGGCGTCTCCGGGGCCCTCGCACTGGCGACTGACCTCCCGGTGTCCATCGCCGGCGTCGCCGTCGCCGCGGCTATCGTCCCGGCCGCAGCGACGGCGGCTATCGGTGCGGTCTGGGGACAATCGCTCATCGTACTCGGGGCGGTGGTCCTGTTGCTGATGAACATCGTGTTCATCAACCTCGCCGCGTACGTCGCCCTCGTCTCGCTTGGCTACCGGTCGTCGGTCATCCGGAGCGCCCGCGAGAACCTGTCGCTGTCCGTCCGGACGGGCGCGTACACCCTCATCGTGCTCGTGTTCCTGGTCGCCGTGGCCCTGACGACGGTCGGGACGTACCAGCACCTCGCCTTCGAGCAGGCGGTCAACCAGGAGGTCCAGGGGGTCGTCGAGGAACCGGCGTACGACTCCCTCGAACTGGTCAGCGTCAAGACCGAGTACAACGACATGAACCTGCTCGGGCACGAGGAGACAATCACCGTGACGGTGAGTCGTTCCTCGGACCAGGAGTACGACCAGCTAGCGAGCGACCTCCAGACGCGAATCAGCGAGGAGACCGGCCGACCGGTGACGGTCAGCGTTCGATTCCTCGATTACCAGCAGGCCCGGCCGGGGCCGGATGCGAGCCAGCCGACGTCGCTCGTCGCCCGCTTCTTCGAGCGCGTGCGGGCGTTCAGGGACGCGGTCTGGCCGACAGTGAGCGGCGTCGAGACGGGGACGGTGCAACCACGTTCGTGAAACCCGAGGGCGGCCCGTCGCCTCCGCCGGTCGGGTGCGGGGCGGCTTGCCAGGAAAGGCAGAACCCATATGATCGTGCCTCCAGTGACGTGTGAATATTACTTATCTGGTAGTCAGTTTGCGACGAGAGGAACGACGCCCGCAGTCGAAGATTCGCCAGTCACGGCGCCAGGTGCACGCGTCAGCAGCCGCCGCTCCGGACCGCGCCGCGCCGACCGGCGTCCGGAGAGTCACCGTCCGGGAGACGGTCGCCTCCGCGAGGGACAGTCGTTCTCCGTG
The DNA here is from genome assembly GCA_041641795.1 of Salinigranum sp. GTDB lineage: Archaea > Halobacteriota > Halobacteria > Halobacteriales > Haloferacaceae > JBEPXT01. The sequence continues at coordinate 2,214 of JBEPXT010000111.1, read as the reverse complement.
GCCGCACCGACCTGACAAATGAGGCTCATCCGAACGCTCATCCACGAGAACGACAGGGAGGAGGTCGTCGCGGTACTCGAAGAGGAGAACCTCGACTACATCGTCACCCCGGAATCGAGCGGCCGCGGGAACCTCCTGGTCGTCGAGTTTCCGCTGCCGGAGCAGGCGCTGGAAGTGGTCCTCGAACGGTTCGAGGCGGCCGGGCACGGCGAGCACGCCTACACTGTCGTCGCGGACGCCACGTCCGCCCTCTCGGAGAACATGGGCGAAGTCGAGGACCGGTTCGTCGTCGGGGAAGAGGAAGACAGCAGCATCGCTGTCGAGGAACTCCGGTCGCAGACGCTCGGCCTCCTGCCCGACGCGTTCACCTACTACCTGCTCACGTTCCTCAGCGCCGTCGTGGCGACGGCCGGCCTCCTCCTCGACTCGCCGGCGCTGGTCGTCGGGTCGATGGTCATCGCCCCCCTGGTCGGGTCGGCGCTGACGGCGAGTGTCGGAACGATTCTCACCGAGCAGGACATGATTGCCAAGGGGTTCAAGACGCAGGTGAACGGACTGGGCCTCGCCATCCTCGGGTCCGTCGCCTTCGGCTACGTGCTGAAAAGCGGGCTGTTCCTCCCGCCGTCGCTCAGCCCCTCGACCACGGCGCAGATTGCCCAGCGCATCTCGCCCGGGTTGCTGTCGCTGATTATCGGCGTGTGTGCAGGCGCCGCAGGGGCGGTCGGAATCGCGACCGGCATCTCGGCCGCGCTGGTGGGGGTCATGATCGCCGCCGCACTCATCCCTGCCGCCGCCGCCGTCGGCATCGGTATCGTGTGGGCCGCACCGGCAATCGCGTTCGGCGCGCTCGTGTTGCTGATCGTGAACGCCGCGTCGATTCACGTCTCGGGCGTCGCCGTGTTCTGGTATCTCGGCTACAGGCCCGAGCGGTGGGTGCCGAACAACCTCCGGGCGAACCTCTCGGTGCGGCGATTCTGGCCCTCCATCGTCGTCGCTGTCGTTCTCCTCCTGCTGTTCGTCAGCGCCGGGGGGCTGATTTCGACGCACATCGCGTTCGAGCGGTCGGCCAACATCGCCGTCGAGGAGACGCTCGACCGCGACCAGTACGAGGGCCTGGAACTGGTGCGAGTGCAGGCGGGGTTCAACGTCGGCCCGGTCGCCTCGGAGACACAGGAGGTGACCGTCACCGTGCGAAGCAACGCCGGCGGGGAGTACCCGGGGCTGAGTAATCGGCTCAGACAGCAGATACTGGCCGAGACGGACAGGAAGCCCGTGGTGACCGTCGAGTTCGTGGAGAGCCAGCGGGCACCACGCGAGTAGCCCCGGGGCCGCCGTCAGACGTCGTACTCGACGGCCCAGTGGTGGAGGTGGGCGAACACGGGAAACAGCGCCTCCGCCTTCTCCGTGGGGGTGTACTCCACCCGGGGCGGAATCTCGTCGTAGGCGCGGCGTGTGAGCAGCCCCGCGTCGGTGAGTTCCCGGAGCCGCGTGGACAGCGTGTTGGGCGGGACGCCGAGGTCCGACTCCAGGTCTCCGAAGCGGAGCGGCCCGTCCGCGAACGCGAACGCGCCGAGTATCGACATCGCGTGGACCTTGCCGAGCAGGTCGAGCAACTCGGCGACGGTCCGCTCGATGCGCTCTCGTTCCGCGGGGTCGAACGACTCCCGGATAGCAGTCGCTTCGGCCCTGGACAGCGTCGACTCCGGGTCGGGGCGGCGGGGTGACTCGGTCATGCGGCGTCCCTACGCGGGGTGACGGCTTGTATGCTCGTATCGGCCCGTCGCCGGCGAGAGGCGGCCGATACTTCGAAGGTTCGAAGTCGCAAGTATTTGACTTCGAGGACCGTAGCAGGGGTATGCAACTCGCAGTGTTCGGAGCGACCGGACGAACCGGCGTTCCGCTCGTTCGGCAGGCCCTCGACAGGGGTCACCACGTCGCGGCGTTCGTTCGGTCGCCGGAGAAACTCCCCCTCGCGGACGACGCGCTGACCGTCGTCGCCGGCGACGTCTACGCCGGTGCGGGCGTCGAGGAAGCCGTCGCCGGTGCCGACGCCGTCGTGTCCGTCCTCGGGCAGACGAGCGACGGCCCGGACGACCTGCTGACAGTCGCCGGCGACCACATTGTCGGGGCGATGCGAGAGAACGGCGTCGACCGATTCGTCACACTGGTCGGGGCGGGCGTCCGGGAGGAGGGCGAACGCGTCTCCGTGCCGGG
>JBEPXT010000110.1:0-11903 GCA_041641795.1 Salinigranum sp. | reverse complement strand
GTTCTCCCGAACGATTCGCTCTCGCCTCCGAGTAGGAAGATTCTTCCCGGTCGCTACCCGACGTTGCGGACATGAGTCAGTACGTTGTGAGCGGTCGCTTCCAGGGACGTGACGGATATCAGCAGTTCACCAAGTCCGTGGACGCGCCGAACGAGAACGTCGCCCGGGAACGAATCTACTCGCAGATAGGGAGCGAGCACGGCCTCAAGCGCACGCAGATCGAGCTCGAGGAGGTCTCCCAATGAGCCAGAACCAGCTTCAGCAGCTCTCTCAGGAACTGCAGGCCATCGAGGCGGAAATCGAGGAACTCCGGGAGACCATCGAGGGCCTGGAGGACGAGAAGAACCAGATCGACGAGGCGGTCGAAGCCATCGAGACGCTCGATTCCGGCTCGACCGTCCAGGTCCCGCTGGGCGGCGGCGCCTACGTCCGCGCGGAGGTCCAGGACATCGACGAAATCATCGTCAACCTGGGTGCGGACTTCGCCGCCGAGATGGAAGGCGACGGAGCCGTCGAGACCCTCCGCCACAAGCAGGAGGCAATCGACGACCGCATCGACGACCGGCGCGAGGAGATTTCGACGCTCGAATCCGAGAGCGAGGAGATAGAACAGCAGGCCCAGCAGCTCCAGCAGCAGATGCAACAGCAGCAACTCCAGCAACTCCAGGGAATGGACGAGGAAGGCGACGAATAGAGTAGCATAGATGTTCGACGGACTGAAGAAGAAACTGAACCGCTTCCGGGAAGACGTCGAGGAGACGGCCGAGGAGAAAGCCGAGGCCGCGGACGCCGCCGAGGCCGAATCGGCGGGCGAACCCGAGGACCCGGACGCGGACGCGCTCGACGAACCGGAGACCGAATCCGGGGGCGACCCGGAGACAGCGCCGCCGGAAGACGCGGCGCCGTCGCCTCCCGGGGAGTCCGCCGAAACTCCCTCCGGCGAGTCTGCGGTCGAGGAATCCGCGGCGAGCGCGGACGAGGACGACTCCCCGGCGGCCGCCGACGCCGCGTCGCGGACGACAACCGCCGCGAGCGACGCGGCGGAGACGGACGACCGAACCACAGAGCGGGACGAACCGGCCGCCGCGCCGGACGCCGACGGGACTGACGACGTCGCTCCGGGGACCGACGAGGACGACGTGACAGCGCCGGGCGACGAGGGAGACGACGCGGTGTCGACGGCCGAGGCTGGCTCGGCTTCGACGGCCGAGGCTGACGCGGTTTCGACCGACGACGAGGTCACCCCGGCGGGCGCTTCGTCGGGCGACGCGGCCGAGGAGGACGGGGACCGCCCCGGCCGCGCGGCCTCGAACGTCGAGGAGGCGCTCTCCGAGGACGTCGAGGAGTCGCGGTCCGGCCCCGGACGCCTCAAGCGGGCCGCCGCCTTCGCCACCGGGAAGATAATCATCGAGGAGGAGGACCTCGAGGACCCCCTCTGGGAACTCGAGATGGCGCTCCTCGAGAGCGACGTGGAACTGGGCGTCGCCGAGGAGATGCTCCAGACGATTCGCGAGAAGATGATCGGCGAGACCCGCGCCCAGGTCCAGAGCACGGGCGAACTCGTCTCCGAGGCGCTCCACGACGCGCTGCTGGAGGTCATCAGCGTCGGCCAGTTCGACTTCGACCAGCGCATCGCCGACGCCGACAAGCCGGTCACGATAATCTTCACCGGCGTCAACGGCGTCGGCAAGACGACGAGCATCGCCAAGATGTCGGAGTACTTCGAGGACCAGGGCTACTCGACGGTTCTCGCCAACGGGGACACGTACCGCGCGGGGGCCAACGAGCAGATTCGGGAACACGCCGCGAACCTCGACCGGAAGCTCATCTCCCACGAGCAGGGCGGCGACCCCGCGGCGGTCATCTACGACGCCGTCGAGTACGCCAAAGCCCACGACGTGGACGTCGTCCTCGGCGACACCGCGGGTCGACTGCACACGAGCAGCGACCTGATGGCCCAGCTAGAGAAGATTCACCGCGTCGTCGACCCCGACATGACGCTGTTCGTGGACGAGGCCGTCGCCGGCCAGGACGCGGTCCAGCGGGCCAAGAAGTTCAACGAGGCCGCGGAGATAGACGGCGCCATCCTCACGAAGGCCGACGCCGACTCGCAGGGCGGCGCCGCCATCTCCATCGCCTACGTGACCGGCAAACCGATTCTGTTCCTCGGGACGGGCCAGGGCTACGACGACCTCGAGCGGTTCGACCCAGAGTGGCTGGTCGACCAGTTGCTCGGCGAGGAGTCGTAGCCGGTCGAACGCCGGTCGATTGCCGCGGCCCTGTCGAAGTCCCCGCAGTCGACGAGAGCGACGGGCCAGCAACGGCGCCCGAATCTCGCGGACTGCACGCCGCCCACAGGGCTAATAGCCCGCAGGGAAGACATCGGTTCATGTCAGTACACGCAGCGAGCTTCGACCATCGCGTGTACATCCTCGGTGCGGTGTTCACCCACGCCCTCGTCGGATTCACGCTCGCGTACGTGTACACTCGCAGCAACTCGGTCGCGGGCGTCGTCGGCGCCGTCCTCGCAGATATCGACCTCCTGTTCTCGCCGGCGTGGCAGTTCCCCCTCGTTCACCGTGGGGTGACGCACACGCCGATTTTCGCTGTGTTCGTCGTCGGCGTTCCGCTGATCGTCGGACGGCGGTACCGCAGTGCGCTCGGCGTCGGAATCGGGTACCTCTCGCACCTCGTCATCGACTCGCTCACGCAAAGCGGCATCATGTGGCTGTATCCGGTCGTGACGACGCCCTTCGCGGTCGACGCACACGTCCACGAGACTGGACAGACGGCCATCGTCTGGGCGCTCGTTCTGGCCATCTGGCTGCTGTATTGGCGCCGGAAGCCGGACCGACCCTCCCAGGCACGGCGGTGAGTGCGAACTTCCACCCCCGCCTTCTTCACCCGGAGCGACCCCGAACAGCTCCCGGACGAACTCCCCCCGGGAAACGAGTCCGACGGGTGGCCCAGTTGGACCGTTCCCGCTCGGGCTTCCGGTTCCTCGATTCCGCCCGTCGACCACCGAACCCCTCGGCTATCGGCGCTCGAACACCGCGCCGTAGTGGTACGGCGGCAACTCGACGGTTTCGACGTGGTCGAACCCGGCGCGTTCGACGGCGGTTCGCGTCTCCGCGGGCGACAGGCGGAGGTCCGTCGGCGGGCCGCGCGGTTCGCCCTCGACGGTCGTCTCCTCCCGGTCCGTGTCGTGCCAGTTTATCACGACGAACCGCCCGCCCGGCACGAGACTCTCCCGAACCGTCTCACTGAACGCCGTCTGGTCCGGAACGCCGTGGAATGTGTTCGCGATGAGCGCACACGACACCGGCGCCGGCAGCATCGCCGACAGGTCGCCGGCGTCTCCCTGGAGCGTCGTCACCTCGACGCCGGCGTCGGCCGCCTCTCGTTCGGTTCGCGCCAGGCAGTCGGCGTCGAGGTCCACGGCGTACGTCGGTCCGTCGACCATCCGGGCCGCCGGGACGGTGAAGTAGCCGTCCCCGCACCCGACGTCGACGAGCGAGTCGCAGTCGGCGATGCCGACGGCGTCCAGGGTCTCCGCCGGATTCGGCCAGAGCGATTCCCACCACTCGCGGTCGGGCAGTCCCGTGTTCTGGAACCGTGCCATGTCTCGCTGGTATTGGGTCCTCTATACAAGAACGTGCCGGGCGACGCACTGCGCCGACGATAGCGACGCTCGTGGTCGCCAGCGACTCACGCCGGGTCGAACGCCGTCGGGAACCGCGACTCGGCGACGGCGAACGTCAGCGTGCTCAACACGCCGAGCAGCGTGCCGGCGGTCAGCGCCAGCGCCAGGTCGGTCAGCGAGAGCAGCGCCACGCTATCGACGTCGACGAGGTAGACGCTGGTCAGGGCGTACCCGGACAGCGCGTACAGCACGATGGCGATGGCGACGACGTAGAACGGTGCGTTCATGTATCGCCACTTGAAGCTGTCGTTGAGGTACTCGTCGGTAATCTGGCCCAGACTGCTCGTCACCCCGGCGGCGGCGAACCACTTGACCGCACCCTGGACGAGGGCCGCCAGGATGACCGGCGCCGTCGGTTCGTTCCCCAGCGACGTCCCGACGGCCTCCAGCAACTGGACGCCGCGGAACCCGCCGACCACCATCAGCGCGAGCGCGGCGACGTAGGTGATGAGCGTCACCCGCCCCGCGTACAGGACGTTCCGCACCCGGTCGGCCATCTCGTCGACCGTCGACTCCAGTCCCAGCCCCCGGAACAGGGTGTAGAGCCCCAGGAGCGCGGAGATGAGGCCCAGGACCGCCGCCCCGGGCACGTCGAAGTAACTCGCGATGGTGACGAACGGGTAGATGAGAAGCAGGATGCCAAGCGGAACGAGGATGGTCCCGCGGGTCTCCGGGTCGGCGAGCACCTGCTTCATCGTGTAGTAGATGGACTCGAGGTCCTGCGCCTGGCGGACGACGACGCGGCGCACGCCGTCGATGGGGACCCGCGACCGGATGACCGGGAGCACCGACTCGTCCTGCGCGCCGTCGGTGATGACGATTGCCCGGACGTCCTCGCCGGTCTGGAGGCTGGCGAGCACCGTGTCGACCTCCTCGCCGACGGCGCGGTTGGCCTTCACGTCGCCGCTCTGGAGCCCCGTCACGGCGGCAACCTCGACTTCCTCGGACGCCTCCTCGAGCAGGTGGTCGTAGACGTGGACGCCCTGGAACAGGACGTTCACGTCCGAGTCCTCCGGGTCTGCGGTCGCCAGTGCGACCGCGGCCTCCGAGACGGCATCCCGGCCGAGGACAGGGGTGTCGAACCCGGTTTTGCGGCCGAGGTCGTCGTCGAGGTCGACACAGAGGACCAACAGCATCAGGCCGTGGTACGCCGTCGTCGTATATTTGTTTTCGGGAGCGACTCCCGGACAGCGACGGCGGCGCCGGCGACCGACCCGCGACAGAACGTCACACGCGTGCAACGTGTCTCACACGCGGAACGAGTCGCACGGCTTTTGCCCGTGCGTCCGCTACCGCTGGTACCAGATGATCTCGAAGGGCTGTGAACAGTGCGCCAAGGGCGGCAAGATGGTGCTGTTCGTCTACGGTTACTGCGACCAGCGCGATTGCTTCTACTGTCCGCTGGGGGAGAACCGCAAGAACGTCCAGCAGGTCTACGCGAACGAACGCCCCGTCGAGTCGGACGAGGACGTCGTCGCCGAGGCCCGGCGGATGGACGCGCTGGGGTCGTCTATCACCGGCGGCGAACCCCAGGAGGTGATGGACCGGACGACTCACTACCTCTCGCTGCTGAAAGACGAGTTCGGCGAGGACCACCACACGCACCTCTACACCGGCATCACGGGCGGCCGAGAGAACATGCGCCGCCTCTCGGCGGCCGGCCTCGACGAGATTCGGTTCCACCCGCCCTTCGAACAGTGGGGCGACCTGCACGGCACCGAGTGGGAGGACATCCTCTACGTCGCCCGCGAGGAGGGACTCACTCCGGCGTTCGAGATTCCCGGCATCCGGGCGGAGACGGAGTTCCTCGAGTTCCTGGACGAGGGCGCCGCGGAGTTCGTCAACGTCAACGAGTTCGAGATGAGCCAGGGGAACTACCGGCGGATGCAGGAACGCGGGTACGAACTCCAGGAGGGACACATGAGCGCCGTGGACGGGTCGAAGAACGCCATCCTCGAGGAGATGGCCCAGCACCCGCGGGTCTACTTCTGTACGAGCGTGTTCAAGGACGCAGCCCAGCACCGCAACAGGCTCCAGCGGATGGCCGAGAACGTCCGTCGTCCCTTCGACGACGTTACCGACGACGGCACGCTGGTCTACGGGAAAGCCTGGGCGACTCCCGACCGGTTCGAGGCCCTCGGCGTCCCCGAGGAGTTCTTCCAGGCCAAGTCCGAGCACGTCGAACTGGCGTGGTGGCTCCTCGAGGAGATGGTCGAGGAGGGCGACCTGGAGAGCGGCGAAATCGTCGAGCAGTACCCGACCGTCGACGGAACCGTCGTCGAGCGAACGCCGCTCCCCTGAGCCCGGTTCGAGCGCGTTCGCCGATTCACTCGCTGCCGGAGCGATGCGGAACCGAATCCGATAACGAACGCCCGACGGTGGAGACGCAAGCGTTTAGACGCCGCCCGGACAACGGAAGTCCATGGCCGACTGTCCACTCGCGGACGACTGCCCCAGTTTCTCAGAGCCTATCAACGGGATGGGCTGTCAGCACTACGGCGACCGCGGCGGCGCAGAGTGGTGTAACCACTACAACATGCCCATCCGCGACCTGAAGCAGCAACCGGTCAAGCCGGGCGAGGAAATCGTCGTCGAGGTCACCGACATCCACGAGAGCGGCGCGGGCGTCGGTCGCACCGAGGACGGGTTCATCGTCATGGTCGACGGCATCCTCCCGGACGCCCGGGCGAAGGTGCGAATCACGCAGGTGAAGTCGAACCACGCTCGCGCCGAGGAGGTCGAACGCCTCCCGGACGACCCGGACGCGGCCGGCGAGGAGTCCGAGGAGGTCGAAGAGGCGTCCGGGGAGCGAGACGACGCCGACGAGAGCGAGGCGTCCGACGGCCGCCCGACCGCGCTCGGCAGTCGAGACAACTTCTGGGGCTCGTAGCGCCGCGCGAGCGCCCGGAAGCGCCTCTGGACAGTCGGGGCTCCGCCGGTCGCTCAACCCGGGCGTCGCCGTACCTATCCGCGAGCAGTGGACCGGAACTGGCCAGCCGCGTCCGTCAGTCGGACCCGCCGCTTGCTGTACACTTTTTACCAGCGGGGTTCGTAGCGCGACTATGGACGACGAGCCGGACGCCGCGTCCGAGACGGGCGTCGACGTGGACGAGTTACTCCGGCAGGCCGGGTTCGACCCCGATACGAGCGTGTTGACGCGCCGCCAGGCAGAAGTGCTCGCGCTCCGCGAGCGCGGGGTCAGACAGTCGACGATAGCCGACAGGCTGGGTACGTCGCGTGCGAACGTCTCCAGTATCGAGGCGAGCGCCCGGTCGAACGTCGAGAAGGCCCGCGAGACGGTGTCGTTCGCGGAGGCGCTGACGGCCCCCGTCCGCATCGAGGTCGACCCCGGGACCGACCTCTACGACGTCCCGAAACTCGTCTACGACGCCTGTGACGAAGCCGGCGTGAAGGTCACCCACACCGCCCCGGACCTGATGAAGATGGTCAGCGACGAGGCCGGGAACGCCATCCACGGGCGCGAGGTCCGCGAACACCTGCTGGTGGGCGTCACCAGCGAGGGGAGCGTCCGCGTCCGCCAGTCCACCTGACGCCGCCCGGGCCGCAGCGACCGACGACTGTACTGCGTTCGCTCGGAATCTGCATCTCCGCCCGCACCGGTGGCCGTCGCCCGCGTCGCTCACCACGTCTCGACGACGCCCTCGCGCACGTCCTCGGCGCAGCCGTCGCAGTCGGGGTGACCGCCCTCGAAGCACTCCGGGCGGCCCGCGGCGTCGATGTGGACGGCCCGCCGTTCGGCGTGGCGGCGACAGACGATGCGCGCCCGGCCCTCGTCGTCGCGCGGGAGGTCGAACTGTCGCGTCGACTCCCGTCCCTCCCGGTAGGCGCGCTTCGCGTCCGCCAACTGGCGGCCTGCGTCGCGGAGCGTCGAGCGAACGAACTGTTCGAGCCGCCTGTCCATGCGCGTTCTTGTGCTGTGACGGACAAATGTCCGTCGGCTTCCCCGGCGGCACCGCAACAGTGATACTGGCTCCACGTCCCTCCCCGGTCGTGAACGGACCTGACGCGTCCGGGACGGACGCCCTCGACGGACTCGGAGAGTCGCTGGGCGGCACGGACGACGCCCCCGTCCGGGTGATGAGCTTCAACGTCCGGTACGACGCCGACGGCGACGTGGGGCCGCACGACTGGACCCGCCGCCGCGAACTGGTCGCCAGCGTGATTCGGTTCCACCGGCCGGACGTGGTCGGACTGCAGGAACCGCTCGAACACCAGTTCGAGTACCTGAAGCGCGGGCTTCCGGCGTACAACTGGGTCGTCGCCGGCCGGGACGACGGCCGGTCTGCGGGCGAGTTCGGACCGGTCGGGTACCGGCGCGACCGGTTTCGCCGCGCCGCCTGGGACGTCTTCTGGCTGTCGACGACGCCGGATGAACCCGGCAGTCGGTCGTGGGGGGCGGCCTGCCCGCGCATCGTCACCTGGGTCGAACTCCGGGACCAGCGCACCGACCGACCGCTGTACGCGTTCAACACCCACTTCGACCACGAGAGCGCCCGGGCCCGGGAGCAGAGCGCCCGACTGCTCGCCGAGCGACTCACCGCCGTCGCGGGCGGCGACCCCGCGGTGGTGACCGGCGACTTCAACTGTTCGCCGGAGTCGGCCCCCCTGCGGGTGCTCACAGACGGCGGCGGCCCGCGTCGTCGTCTCCGGGAGGCGGGGGCCGCGTCGCGCCACCCGCACCACGGACCGACGGCCACCTTCGACCGGTTCTCGGGCGACCCGACGGAGAAGATAGACCACGTCCTGGTCTCCGACGACGTGACCGTCCGTCAGCACGGGGTCCTGGCGGACCACTGGGACGGGCGCGTCCCTTCGGACCACGCGCCGGTCGTCGCCGAACTGGTCGTGAGCGGACCGGACTGACTACACGCTCGACCTGGCTGGACCGGGACGGGCGAACGGGCCGAGGACCGGCCGCACCGCAGACCTCGAATTCGCGGTACAGGCCGCCTACCCCGGCGCAAACCACTTTCACTCCGGTAGCGATGATTTAAATAACATCGGGAACCAACCGTCGTACGCCTCCCACTGAAATCAAAGCGGAGGCGAGTGAGACCCGATGACGACACTGCGAAATCACGCAGCGGAGATTGTAGAGCAGTTTTCGGACCACCTGGACCTGTCCGTCGACGAGGTAGAGGAGCGTCTCGACAACCTCGTCAACGAGTACCGCGTCCCGGTCGAGGAGGCGCGTCGGAGCGTCGTGAACAGCTACCTCGACGAGGCGGACCTCGACCGCGAGGCGATCGGCCGCGGTGGCGGCGGCGGACAGGCCGTCCAGATCAGTGACATCGACACGGACGAGGAGTGGATCGACCTCACCGCGAAGGTCGTCGACCTCTGGGAGCCCCGGAGCGACTCCATCTCCCAGGTCGGCCTCCTGGGCGACGAGACGGGGACCATCAAGTTCGTCGCGTTCAAGACCTCCGAGTTGCCCGAACTGGAGGAAGACGCGGTCTACAGCCTCGGCAACCTCGTCACCGACGAGTACCAGGGAAGCTTCTCGGTGAAGCTCAACCGGACCACGAGCATCACCGAACTCGACGAGGACATCGAGGTCGGTGACGACGCCGTGACCGTCGAGGGCGCCCTGGTGGACGTCCAGAGCGGGAGCGGCCTCATCAAGCGCTGCCCGGAGGAGGGATGCACCCGCGTCCTCCAGAACGGTCGCTGCTCGGAGCACGGGAACGTCGAGGGCGAGTTCGACCTCCGAATCAAGGGCGTCGTCGACGACGGCCACACCGTCCACGAGGTCATCTTCAACCGCGAGACGACCGAAGCGCTCACCGGACTCACCCTCGAGGAGGCCAAGGACATGGCCATGGACGCCCTGGACACGACGGTCGTCGCCGACGAGATGACCGCCGGAATTCTCGGTCGCTACTACCGCATCGAGGGGCCGACGCTCGGCCGGTACGTGCTGGCGAACGACTTCGAGCAACTCGGCGAACCGGCCGACCCCGAGTCGGTCCTCATCAAAGCGAGGTCGATAGCATGAGCCAGTCCGTCCCCACCCGCGAAGTCGCCCGCCGCGTCTTCGCCACCGAGTTCAACGACGCCGCCTACACGTTCAAGGAGTCCGACGACGAGCGCGCCCCGGTGTACCTGCTGTTGCCGACCGGCGAGCGCGCGAACCGCGTGTTCCTGGTGGGCACCCTCACCGAGAAGGAGGACGTCGGCGAGGACAACGAGTACTGGCGCGGCCGCATCGTCGACCCCACCGGCACGTTCTTCGTCTACGCCGGCCAGTACCAGCCCGAAGCCGCCAGCACGCTCCGCGAACTCGAACCCCCCGCGTACGTCGCCGTCGTCGGCAAACCGCGGACCTACGAGACGGACGACGGCACCGTGAACGTCTCGGTCCGCCCGGAGTCCATCACCGAAGTCGACGCGGCCACGCGCGACCGCTGGGTGGTCGAGACGGCCCAGCGGACGCTCGAACGCATCGAGGCGTTCGACGACGAGGCAAACGAGTACGCCCGCATGGCGACGGAGCAGTACGACCTGCCGACCGACTCGTACCGCGATGCGGCCGTCACGGCCCTCGAGAGCCTCGAAGAGACGGACGAACTCGCCGCCGCGGAGGAGTGACTGCGACCGGGTCGCGCACCCGAACGTGACTCTAACCGGGTCGCGCACCCGAACGTGACTCCTCGCGCCAGCGAAGCCGGCCGACCGGTTTCTATTCGAGCGACTGCTCGATGGCGTCCTCGACCCGCCGCTGGAGCGCCCCGCTCTCGACGAGTTCCACAACCCGCTCGACGTCCGGGTGGGGCGGTCGGTCACCGGTCAGCGGGTCGACGACCGCTCTGACCGCCTCGTGGGCGGCGCCGGTCCCCGGGGCGTGCGAGAGGTCGTCGTCCACGAACTCGGCGGCCTGGGCCGCACAGAGCAGCTCCGTCGCCACGACGGTCCGGGCGCGGTCGGCCGTCCGCCGGGCCGCGAACGCCGCGGTGGCGCTCATGCTGACGTGGTCCTCCTGCCCGCCGCTGACGGGCGTGTTGTCCGTCGCCGCGCGCCCCTCCGCCCGGCACTCGTTGACCAGCGCCGCGGCGGTGTACTGGGCTATCATGTACCCCGATTCGAGGCCGCTCTCGGTCGCGAGAAACGGCGGCAGGTGGTCCTCCTGGAGGTTCGGGTTGAGCATGCGGTCGACCCGGCGCTCGGCGATGGCGGCGAGTTCGGTCAGCGCGCCGACCACGTAGTCGAGTCTGAGCGCGAGCGGTTCGCCGTGGAAGTTACCGCCCGAGATGACCGCCGCGCGGTCGGTTCCGCTGGCCCGCGCCGCCACCTGCTCGCGCGGGAACACCAGCGGGTTGTCGGTCGCGCTGTTGAGTTCCACCTCGGCGGCCTCCCGGAGGTGGTCGACGGCGTCCCTGACGGCCCCGTGGACCTGCGGGAGACAGCGGATTGCGTAGGCGTCCTGCACCCGGTCGCAGTTCCGGTGGGACTCGACGATGCCGGACCCCTCGGTCGCGCGCTTGACGTTCCGCGCACTGGCCGCCTGTCCCGGGTGCGGCCGGACCGACTGGATGGCCGGGTCGCACGACGCCGTGGTCCCCATCGTCACTTCGGTCGTCAGCGCCCCCGCGACGTCGGCGGCCCGGAGCGTTCGCTCTGCGTCGGCGACGGTCAGCGCCGCGAGTCCGACCGTCACCTGCGTCCCGTTGATGAGCGCCAGTCCCTCCTTGGCCGCCAGGTCCAGCGGCTCCAGGCCGACGCTGGCGAGTGCCTCGTCTCCCGGCAGTCGCCTCGCACTGCCGTCCGCTGGGACGGTGGCCTGCCCCTCACCGACGAGAACGAGCGCCAGGTGCGCGAGGGGCGCGAGGTCGCCGCTGGCCCCGAGACTCCCGCGGGATGGAACCACCGGGCAGACGCCGCCGTTGAGCATCGCCACCAGGTGGTCGACGACTTCCTCCCGGACGCCCGAGTACCCCTTGACCAGCGCGTTGATTCGCGCGACCATCGTCGCCCGGACCGTCTCCCGGGAGAGTTCGTCGCCCGTGCCGGCCGCGTGACTCCGCAGCAGGTTGTGCTGGAGCGCCGTCACCTGGTCGCGGGGAATGCGCACGTCTACGAGTTGCCCGAAGCCGGTGTTGACGCCGTACACCGCCTCGTCGGCAGACAGGATGTCCTCGATTCGCGCGCGGGCGTCGCGGACCGCCGCCCGCGCGTCGGG
>JBEPXT010000109.1:0-12118 GCA_041641795.1 Salinigranum sp. | reverse complement strand
ACGTGTTACGGAGCTATTCGCCACGGGTCTGAACCCGTGCAACTAGCATGGCTAAATCGGACTCCGATAGCAATGACCTCCGGCAGGATCAACCGGAATGTCCCTCCATAACGGAGGGGGGTGGCGGGACTTCTCCAGTGTGGAGAAGTATCCTCTGACAGAGGTCGAGTCACATGGCGTTCGGTGAAACCCGTCCGGGTGTCACCGAACTACCAGGGCTAACATCAGATTCCATCTGACGGGCGGACCGCAGGGGTGGAATCCTCATTTCCTTCCGGATTGGGTGAAATCGGTTCAGGGGTATAAACCCTTTGAACCAATTCCGACGCGAGCCGAAACGGCCCGCGGAATCCGGCGTCGTCGGACCGGGTCGAACGGTCCGAAGTCGCGGTGTATCGTGCGCATCAACTACTCTGTCCCGGGTTGTATTTAACCACGTTGATTCGGACCCCGTGTGGAAACCGCCGACAAGCCACCGAACCACACGGACTGGGGGACTGGGTACGAGAAGTGCGACCTGCGCTACCGTGGACTCGAACAGTGGTCCGCGGTGACCGAAACCGTGCGCGACCGAAACCGCACTCGACGTTCGTGTGCGCGCGAGACGGTAGATCAGTTCCGGGCCCGTTCGGCCCCGGAGTCGCCCCGACCCGGCGACCGACGCCAGGGCGAAATAGCACGAAGACAGACAGGTTCTCGATTTATCCCGCTCCGAGGACCACCCCCGTGTGCGCGCGAACGGATGAAATCCGTGAGGCAGCGTTGGCATAGTCGGTCCCGGCGGGTGGGGTGGACGGACGGTTGATTTATATCAGGTCCGTTTATAGGGGAGGGGCAACGAATCAATTGTGAACGATGAGTAGCCCGGCAGAATCCATCGAAATTCAAAACGTCGTTGCATCAACCGGCATCGGGCAGGAACTCGACCTGGAGGCGCTCGCCGAGGACCTCCCAGGTGCGGACTTCAACCCGGACAACTTCCCGGGGCTGGTCTACCGGACGCAGGACCCGAAAGCTGCGGCCCTCATCTTCCGGTCCGGGAAGATCGTCTGCACCGGCGCGAAGAGCATCGACGACGTCCACGAAGCGCTCGGAATAATCTTCGAGAAGCTCCGCGGACTGAGCATTCCGGTCGAGGACCGGCCCGAGATTACCGTTCAGAACATCGTGTCCAGCGCCGACCTGGGCCACAACCTCAACCTGAACGCGCTCGCCATCGGACTCGGCCTCGAGGACGTCGAGTACGAACCCGAGCAGTTCCCGGGACTGGTCTACCGGATGGACGAACCCAAGGTCGTCATCCTCCTGTTCGGCAGCGGGAAAATCGTCATCACCGGCGGGAAACGAACCGACGACGCCGAGGAGGCGGTCGAGGTAATCGTCGAACGAATCGAGAGTCTCGGTCTGCTCGGCTGACGCGACGCGACACCACCCGCCGGTCGTGGCGGCCCGTTACAGCGACTGCCGTCTCGTTCGCACCGCCGCGCCAGTGACGACGTGACCGGGCCGGGCCACTGCCGGGACTCGCCGGCGATTCGTCTACGGCGCAATCGTGGTACCTGTAGCTGGTTAGCCGTTCGCTGTTCGCGTGGCGCTGCCAGCGCGAGGACGTCTGGCGGTAGCGGTGGCGCGGAACAGACTGACGGACGCCGGAGACCGAGAGACAGGTGGACGTCAGAAATCGAGATACCGGTGGTCGCCAGAGACCGAGAGAGCGGCGGATGCCGGAGCGCGGTAGGGACTGAGGGACGCGGGAGTCCGCGAGCGACCGGACGCCCGAGAACGATAGAGGCGGGCACGTGGTGTCCGGTCAGAACAGGTGGTCGTCGACGAGGCGGGCGGGCCCGCCCACGCGCCATACGTTCGTTTCGACCCCGCGGGATTCGACTTCCTCGACCACTCGGTCCACGTACGGAGCGGTCGTGTTGAGATACACCGTCGCGCCGGTGTCCGCCGAGAAGTAGACGGGGACGTTCTCCTCGCGGAGTCGGCGGGCGAGGCGCAACAGGGCGAGCGTCTCCGGTTGCCAGTAGACCCACCCCTCGGGGCCGGTCATCGTCACCGCCAGTAGCGCGAGTGAGTCGCGCTCCGCACCGCCGAACGTCGCCGCGAAATCGCCGCGGGCGATAGCGTCGCGCAGCGTGGCGACCCGTTCGTGGACTGCGGCCAGACGTCCGGGGAAGAGGTGCGACCTGGCCGTCTCCGCGTGTGCGCGCGAGGTATGTTTGTGGGCCGGAACCAGTCCGACGACGACGCGAACGTCCTCGAACCCGTCCGCGATGCGCACGGCGCCGCAGCGGGATTCGGCGGCGGCCGTGCGGAGGTGGGCGAACCCGCCGGCGACGCTCCGGGCGGCTGACGCGGACCCCCGGCGCGCCAGAACCGAGAGGTCCGCGCGCGACATCGAGAGGTCCGCGGCGTCCGCGGCGGCCAGTGCGAGGGCCGCGAAGGCGGACGCCGACGCGCCGAGGCCGACGTTCGACGGGAACGTGTTCTCGGATTCGACGCGGGCGTGGGTCTGGAGACCGGACCGCTCCCTGACCAGATCGAGAACCCGGCCCACCTTCTCGCGACCCTCCGGGTCGACCGGGTCGCCGTTGACGAGACAGGTGTCGCGGCCGTAGCCGAACTCGACGGTAGTGGTGGTCGAAGCGGGAGCCGTACAGACCGAGATGGAGTCGTGATACGGGCGGTTGCGCGTCTCGTCGCGCAGGCCGTGGTACTTCACCAGTCCCTGAATCGGGTGAGCGCGCGCGGTGGCTTTCATGTGAACTCGGTCGGACGCGTGGACATCATGTGAACTCGGTCGGACGCGTGGACATCATGTGAACTCGGTCGAACGCGTGGTCACGTCGTCGGGCCCGGGGGGCCGAAGTGACGTTCGACGCCGGTTCGTCCCGGAGCGCGAAAAATCCCCTGTCGCGACGTGGGGGCGGCGGGCGTCGCTCGGTGGAACGGGCGACGACCCGAACTTCCTCCGCAGTTACACCGGGCAATTCCCCGCCGCGAGGCACGTCACTCGGCGACTGGTCGGAACGTGAGAACAAGTAAAATTGCACAAACTATTGTTACATTTAGTCAGTTGCAGATAATATGAAATAATTATTTCTCATCTACGCCCGATATAAAAAACGCTCGCAATGACGAATGACAAACATGTAGAAACTGATGGGTCGGGGGCTGCGACCGAGACCCAACCGAAACGCTCGAAGCGGTTCGAGGCGCTCGAACAGAGAGCTGTCAACGAGGATGGATTTGTCTCCGAGTGGCCGGAGGTCGGGTTCGTGGCGATGCAGAGTCCGAACGATCCCGAGCCGAGCGTCACAGTCGAGGACGGGACAATCGTCGAGATGGACGGGAAGACCCGAGACGAGTTCGACTTCATCGACCGGTTCATCGCGGATTACGCGATATCGGTCGAGAAGGCCGAGGAAGCCGTCGGCGTCGACTCCGAGGAGTTCGCCCGCCGCCTCGTCGACATCAACGTGCCCCGCGAAGAAATCGTCGAACTGACGACGGCGATGACGCCCGCGAAACTGACGGAGGTTGTGAACCACCTCAACATCGTCGAGATGATGATGGCGATGCAGAAGATGCGGGCCCGGAAGACGCCGGGGAACCAGTGTCACGTCACCAGCCTCAAGGACAATCCGGTACAGATAGCCGCCGACGCCGCGGAGGCGGCGCTCCGCGGGTTCGACGAGGCGGAGACGACAGTCGGGGTCGCTCGCTACGCGCCGTTCAACGCGCTCGCACTCCTGGTCGGCACGCAGACGGGCCGCGGGGGCGTGTTGACCCAGTGTGCCGTCGAGGAGGCGACGGAACTGCAACTCGGGATGCGCGGGATGACGGGGTACGCCGAGACGGTGTCGGTGTACGGCACCGAGGACGTGTTCAAAGACGGCGACGACACGCCGTGGTCGAAAGCGTTCCTCGCGTCCGGGTACGCCTCCCGGGGCCTGAAGATGCGGTTCACCTCCGGCGCCGGCGCCGAGGTGAACATGGGCCAGGCGGAGGGCAAGTCGATGCTCTACCTGGAGACCAAGTGCATCATGATTACCAAGGGCTGTGGGGTCCAGGGGCTCCAGAACGGCGGCATTAGCTGTATCGCCATCCCCGGGTCGGTGCCCTCCGGAATCCGCGAAGTCGCCGCCGAGAACCTCATCACCATGATGGTGGACCTGGAGGTGGCCTCGGGGAACGACCAGACGTTCACGCACTCTGACCTGCGCCGGGTCGCCCGGACCCTGCCGCAGATGCTCGCGGGAACGGACCTCATCTTCTCCGGGTACAGCGCCGTACCGAACTACGACAACATGTTCGCCGGGTCGAACTTCGACTCCTACGACTACGACGACTACAACGTCATCCAGCGGGACATGAAAGTCGACGGGGGCCTCCGCCCGGTGGACGAGGAGACGATAATCGAACACCGGAACCGCGCCGCGAAGGCCATCCAGACGGTGTTCTCGGAACTCGGCTTCCCGCCGATATCCGACGACGAAGTCGAGGCGGCGACGTACGCGGACGGCAGCAAGGACATGCCCGACCGGAACCAGGCGGAGGACATCAAAGCGGCCCAGGAGATGATGGAACGGGGCGTCACCGGCGCGGACGTGGTGAAGATTCTCGCCGACAACGGCTTCGAGGACATCGCGGAGAACGTCCTCAACGTCCTCAAGGCGCGCGTCGCCGGCGACTACCTCCACACCTCGGCCGTCTTCACCGAATCGTTCGACGTAGTGAGCGCGGTGAACGACGTGAACGACTACCAGGGCCCGGGGACGGGCTACCGGATGAGCGACGAGCGGTGGGACGAGATCAAGAACATCCGCCAGGCCATCAACCCGGAGGACGTCTGAAATGAGCACACACGCAGAAGCCGGACAGCAATCGACCCGTCAGCTAGAACTCACGGAAGTGGGCACGGCCGAGAAAGGAACCGACTCCGACGAGGTGGTCATCGCCGTCAGTCCCGGGTTCGCCGTGACGAAATCGGAGACGCTGAGCGGCGTCTCACACAGGGACGTCCTGCGCGAGACGATGGCCGGCATCGAGGAAGAAGGGCTGAGCGCCCGGGTGGTCCGCATCAAAGACAGCGTCGACCTGGGCGTCATCGGACTCACCGGGGCGAAACTCTGCGGGTCGGGAATCAGCATCGGCATCCAGGCGCGGGGGACGACGCTCATCCACCAGGAGGACCTGGTGCCCCTGAACAACCTCGAGCTGTTCCCGCAGGCGCCACTTCTGAGCGCCGAGACGTTCCGGGCAATCGGCAAGAACGCGGCCAGGTACGCCAAGGGCGAGAACCCGGCCCCGGTCCCCGTCGAGAACGACCCGATGGCCCGACCGAAGTACCAGGCGCTCGCGGCGGTCTGGCACATCAAGGAGATGGAACACCGGGAACGCGGCGCGGACCCGGTCGAACTACAGGTGAGCTTCGAGTGAGCATGAGCAACGACAGTACCTACCCCCTCGCGGACAACCCGGACGACGTAACGACGCCAGACGGCACCAAACTCTCCGAGATAACGCTCGAATCCGTCGTCTCGGGCGAGGTCAGCGGCGACGCGCTGAAGATATCGCCCGACACCCTCGAGAAGCAGGCACAGGTGGCCGAGGACGCGGGCCGACCGCAACTGGCCCAGAACTTCCGACGGGCGGCGGAACTGACCGCCGTCCCCGACGACCGTATCCTCGAAATCTACAACGCGCTGCGACCGAGCGGCGCGGAAAAACAGACGCTGCTCGACATCGCCGACGAACTCGAGTCGGAGTACGACGCGGAAATCAGCGCGGCCCACGTGCGCGAGGCCGTGGAAGTGTACGAGGAGCGAGGGCTCTTCTGACCCCTCGGCGGGAAATTTTTGGTGGAGAAACCCCTTGAGCGTTCGAGATGCAAGTATCGGGGGCCGCGGCGCGGACGGCGCGATGTCGTTGCGAGAGCCGTCGAGGTAGCAGTGCCTGGGGCTCTCGGGGCGCCACGAACGGGACCCGAGTGCCGACCCCCGGCCCGGCCGGTGCCGCGGGGTCGGTTCGGAGCGACTGCGTCCGGCCACAGACAAGGGAGACGTCACTGAGTTTATGAGATACATCGCCGGAGTCGACATCGGAAATTCGAGCACGGAGGTAGCGATACTCGCGCGGAACGAACAGGCGGGCTGGGAGTTCGCCGGGAGTGGACTGTTCCGAACGACCGGGTTGAAAGGGACCCGGGAGAACGTCCCGGGCGTCGTCCAGGCGCTCACCCGTGCGGTCGACGACGCCGACATCTCCCTCCCGGACCTCGAACTGGTGTTGCTCAACGAGGCGGCCCCGGTAATCGGCGACGTGGCGATGGAGACGATTACGGAGACCGTCATCACCGAGTCTACCATGATCGGTCACGACCCCTCAACCCCGGGCGGGCAAGGTCTCGGTACCGGAACCATCGTGGACGTCACCGACGATTTCGAGGACCTCTCCGACGAGGACGCGATTATCGTCCTGGTCGACGAGACGGTCGACTTCGCGGACGCGGCGGCACGAATCGAGGCGTGGGCCGAGGCGGGGTTCGATGTCCAGGGAGCCATCGTCCAGAAAGACGACGCCGTCCTCATCAACAACCGCATCGACCGCGAGATTCCGATAGTCGACGAAGTGTCCCAGATAACAGACGTCCCCATGGGCCAACCCGCCGCCGTGGAGGTAGCCGACCCGGCCTCCGGCAAGAGTATCGACCAGTTGTCGAACCCGTACGGAATCGCCACGGTGTTCGACCTCTCGTCGGAGGAGACCCAGAAAATTATTCCGGTCGCCCGGGCGCTGGTGGGCAACAAGTCGGCGGTCGTCGTCAAGACGCCACAGGGCGAGGTCCAGGAGCGGACCATCCCGGCCGGGACGCTCACGCTGATAAGCGAGAGAGGGAACACGCGGACGGTCAGCGTCGACGCGGGCGCCGGCGAGATAATGGACGCCATCGACGAGCAGTGGCCCCTGGAAGACGTCAGCGGGCAGAGCGGGTCGAACATCGGCGGAATGCTCAACCGTGCCCGGACCCAGATGGCCGACATCACCGACCAGAACGTCGACGACATCCGAATCCGCGACGTCATGGCTGTCGACACGCTGGTCCCGCAGCGAGTCGAGGGGTCGGTGGCGGGCGAGTTCAGCATGGAGAACGCGGTGGGACTTGCGGCCATGGTGAAGACGACCCAGTTGCCCATGCGACAGATTGCAGACCGGGTCGAGGAGGAACTGGACCTCGAAGTGATAATCCAGGGAATCGAGGCGCACATGGCCGTATTAGGGGCGCTCACGACGCCCGGTACCGACCTCCCCCTGGCGATTCTGGACATGGGTGGCGGGTCCACCGACGCGGCGTTCATGAACCGCCAGAAGCAGATTACCTCGATTCACCTCGCCGGTGCGGGCGACATGGTCACGATGCTCATCGACTCTGAACTCGGTCTCGACGACCGGCAACTGGCCGAATCCATCAAGAAGCACCCGGTAGCGAAAGTCGAGACCCTGTTCAGCATCCGCCACGAGAACGGGACTGTCACGTTCCTCGACGACCACGTCGACCCTGAGCTGTTCGGCCGGGTCGTCCTGCTGAAAGGCGACGGGGAGATGGAACCGGTCACCGTCGACGCCTCCGTCGACAAGATTCGCCGGATACGCCGCGAAGCCAAAGAGAAGGTGTTCGTCACGAACGCCGAACGCGCGCTCAGACGCGTGACGCCGGTGGGGAACATCCGCCACCTCCCGTTCGTCGTGATGGTGGGGCGGTCCGCACTGGATTTCGAGATTCCCGAACTGATATCCGACGCGCTGGCCGAGTACGGAATCGTCTGCGGTCGCGGGAACGTCAGGGGCGAGATGGGACCGCGGAACGCCGTGGCGACCGGACTCTGCCTCTCGTACATCGAGGGCGGCAGGTTCCTCGATTTCGAGTTACCCGCGGACCTGGTTTCGTCGCTCGGTGCCAGCGAGTCCGAGGGGGCGACGAGCACCGACGCCCCGCAACCAGGTGACGACGCATGAGTGGTGACAGACAATGACCGGTGACGACCCACGAGGAGTGACAGACAATGACCGGTGACGACCCACGAGGAGTGACAGACAATGACCGGTGACGACCCACGAGGAGTGACAGACAATGACCGGTGACGGCCCATGAGCGGGTGCAGAGGCCCGGTTGCCGCGAACGACGACAAACCGCGCATCAGGGTTCGGTTCCTCCCGCCCGCTTCGCCCCTCCTCGAACACGTCGAGCGCGGAATCGAGGAGGAAGGAGTCTACTGGGCCGTCGAACGCGGCGAGGGCGAGGACCTTACAGCCGTCGCATTCGAGGCGGCGAAGGCATCGAAACTCCGCGTCGGCGTCGGAGTCTGCCCGGACGGGAGGTTGGTGCTCCATCACGCCCGGATACCCGACGACGACCCGTTGTTCAGCGTGGAGGCCGAATCGGCCGACGCCGCGAGGGCCGTGGGGACCAACGCGGCGCGCCTCGCGAAGCGACTCCCGTTCAGGCCGATACCGGGTGCGGAGGCACCGACGTCTGGGTGACGCGATTCGACGGCCTGCGAGCGCCAGGGAAGTCGAGAGCGCTTCCGAGAACTTCCCTCGACGGCTACACGTAAATATTCAATAATAATTATTATAGTTGGGCGAGACGTCTGTGAAAACGGAACGCCATGTCCGAAGTCACGTTAGACGTTGCCAAAGAACTGATCGCAGCGGCAGAGGAGAAAGCAGAGGAAATCGACGTCCCGATGTGTATCGCGGTCGTCGACGACGGGGCGAACCTGGTCGGGTTCCACCGGATGGACGACGCGTTGCTCGTGAGCATCAACATCGCCCAGAACAAGGCCTACTCGGCGATGGCGGTGAAACTGCCGACAGACGAGATTGGCGCCGCCGCCCAACCGGGGGAGGACCTGTACGGAATCGAAACTACAGACGAGGGGCGGGTCGTCACGTTCGGCGGCGGATTCCCCCTCGAGCGAGACGGACAGTTCGTCGGGGGCGTCGGCGTAAGCGGCGGTTCGGTCGATGAAGACATGACCGTCGCCCAGGCGGCCGTGGACCGCTTCGACGAGATGTAGTCCGACAGAAGGGACGCGGGTCACCCACGTCTCCCGACGGATTTTTCGACTCTCGACCGGATAGCGACCGATGGTCGGGGACCAGAGAGATTCATGGTAGCGCACCACTCACTTTGTGGCGTCGCAGAGAGAACCGCCGACGGTCAGGAGGCGGTTCTCCCGACCGAAACGACCATGACAGAAAAACACACGGCGTACGTAGAGGTGCTGGCACACGTCAACTGCGGGGAGTGCGGCATGTACTGGGGGCTGAGCGACATCTCCGCCGACGAACTGACCGGAAGAGACTGGGTCTGTACCCACTGCGGTCACGCGACCACCATCGGGACGGTTCACCGGAAGCAGGACCAGCCAGGACGTGACGCGGGTCCGGAGGGGTAAATCGCCGGGGCGGGCCCGCATCTCTGGATCCCCACTGGTGCGTTCGGCCGGTCTGCATTCGGCAGGGGCGCATCGGCGAACCGGAACCCGGCGGAGTCGCCCTTCGGATACGTGAGGCCCAGGCCGGCAGCGATACCTCCGAACGTCCGCAACGACCAAATGGGGGCGACACGCTATGTTCAGGGTATGACTGCGCGGGACTCCATCGCGTTCCTCGTCGGTTCGGAGAAGCGCCTGACGTTACTTCGCGAACTGGCCGACGGCGCCGACACACCGAGCAGTCTGGCGACCCGTAGTTCTTGCGCGCGTGAGACGGCCCAGCGAACGCTCCGTGAGTTCGTGGACCGCGGGTGGACGAAACAGACTGGCGCCGAGTACGAACTGACGGGTGCGGGGACGATAGTCCTGGACGCCTACGACGAGTTCGCGGCGGAGATGGAGACGGCCGACCGATTGAGCGACTTCCTGCTCTACGCAGACGACGTCGTCTCGGACCTCCCCCGGTCGGTGCTCGCCGAAGTCAAGGTGACGAATACGACTGCCGAGAACCCCCACGCGACTATCGACCGGTACCTGTCGGTCCTGGGCAACGACCACGTCGCCACGTTCAGGGGCATCACACCCATCGTGAGTCGCATCTTCAACGAGGCGGCACAGGGAGTCATCGACGGCGAGACGAGGATCGAACTCGTCATCGACGAGTCCGTCCTCCAGACCTCCGAACAGGAGTACTCGGAGGCACTCCACCGCGCGTTCGAACTGGAGAACATGGACCTCTACCAGTCGCCCGAGTCGCTCGACTTCGGTCTGGCAGTGATCGACGGGCACGTGTTCGTGGGAGCGTACACCGAGTCCGGTCGACTTGTTTCGAGCATCGACGGGACCGACGAGCGATTCCGCCAGTGGGCCCTCGAACGCTTCGAATCGTTCCGGGAGAGCTCCCGTCAACTGGACCGGCAGGACACGAATCTGGCGAGTGCCGTCCAAAGGCGAGATTGACCGAAGTCGGGAGACATGACGCCTGCGGAGGGCGTGACCGCGTTCGTCACGCGTGACTGTCCCCGCAACGAGTGATTTATTGTGCATCTTGTACCTGTGATAAAATATATGTTCCTCTAAACCTTGGATTCACTTGCATCGCCACGGTAAACCAGTCCCCTTTCGGCCCTCCAGACTGCTCCGTCGGTATGCGTGGATTTTCGGGTTTTCGGGAACCTTCTCGAAAATGATTCGAGTGACCGAGCCAGCGAACGGATTCCCGGTTCAGCAGAGGGTCCTCGTCGCTCCGAAGCCACCGGTTACGTCGGTGATTACCGTGTGTCAACGGTGGTACTCGCCGGCTGGTCGGTGAATTAGAAGTCGGTGTCCTCTGTGAGTACGTCCCGGACGACGTTCGGGTCCTCGAGCAACTGGTGTTTCGTGTAGCTTCCCTCCGCGCTCCCACCGCTGTGTTTCGATTGCTCGATGATGTCCAGGAACGCGTGTTCCTTCAACAGGTCCCGCACACGTCGAAGTGACAGGCTATCGGACCCCTGGCGGTCACAGATGTTCTCGTACACCTCGTATACCCGGCTGGTTCGGAAGCCGTCGGAACGCTCCCCCGAGATGGAGAGCGTCGCGAGCGCCAGAAGGACGTACCGCGAGTGGGGCGTCGACCCTCGAATGAGCTCGCGGAATCGGTCCGTCTCGGCACGCTGGCGGGCCTGCGTCACGAACGTCTCCCGGACGGTCGCCGCGCCCTCGGACTGGGCGATTTCACCGGCGTACCGCAGGATGTCGATGGCTTTCCGGGCGTCGCCGTGTTCGCGCGCCGCGAGCGCCGCCGCGCGAGGAATGGTCGACGGGTCGAGGACGCCCTCGCGGAAGGCGTCGCTCCGGGCGTCCATGATGTCCCGGAGTTGATTCGCATCGTACGGCGGGAAGACGAACTCGCGTTCGCAGAGGCTGGATTTCACCCGTTCGTCCATCCGGTCTTTGTACTGAATCTTGTTGCTGATGCCGATGACTCCGAGTTTGCACTGGTCGATCTTCCCGGCTTCGCCAGCCCGGGACAACTGCATGAGGATGTCGTCGTCGCTGAGTTTGTCTATCTCGTCGAGGATGATGAGCACGACGTCGTACAGCGAATCCAGGATTCTCCAGAGTCGTTTGTAGTACGTCGACGTGCTCAGGCCTTTGTCCGGGATTCGAATGCCGGTTTCGTCCTCGCGGTTGACGCTATCGGCGATAGTCTGAACCGCCTGCGTCTCGGTGCTGTCCTGGGCGCAGTCGACGTACGCGAAGGTGGCGTCGACCGATTCCTCGGTTGCGGTGTCGACCAGTCGCTGGGAGACGTACTTTGCACACAGCGACTTCCCCGTCCCCGTCTTCCCGTATATGAGAACGTTACTCGGACTCTGACCGAAGATTGCGGGGTTGACGGCGGTTGCGAGGTCAGAGATCTCGTCGTCGCGCCCGACGATTCGGCCCTCCCCCGGGAGGTGGTTGATTTCGAGGAGCTCTTTGTTCGCGAAGATAGGGTCCTCTCGGGTGAAGAGTTCCTCACGAGAGTTGGACATATAGCCGGACACCCGGTTTCCGGTGAAATGGTTTGCTATTTCGTCCGCCGGACAGACACACCACGTTTCCGGTGAAACTGGGGGGAGAGG
>JBEPXT010000108.1:0-12371 GCA_041641795.1 Salinigranum sp. | reverse complement strand
CGAATAGTCATCGGCTGGGCTTGTGTGCCCGCGGCCAAGAGCCCCCGGGTTCCCGCGTCGCCCCTACCGCCACGGGGGCGAGTCCGGGGCCGCACGCCATCGTCGCCAGCGCGCCCCTGCTGCCGCCTCACTCCGCGAGTCGTCGGACGCGGTCGACCGAGTCGGCGTCGGACGGCGACCTGTCCTCGCGGACGGCGACGAACCGGGGGAACCTGAGCGCGTATCCCGATTCGTACGTCGGGGAGGTCTGAATCTCCTCGTACCCCACCTCGAAGACGACGGCGGGTCGAATCGAGACTGACTGCCCGGACTCGGACTCGATTTCGGGTTCGAGCAGGTCCGTGAGGTCGGCCAGTTGCTCGTCGGTGACGCCCGTCGCCACCTTGCCGACCGACTGGAACTCGTCGCCGTCGCGGGCGGCGACGACGAACGTCCCCAGGAAGTTGGCCCGGCGACCCTCTCCCCACTCCGCGCCCGTCACGACCAGGTCGAGCGTCTCCACGTCGGGCTTCCGCTTGAGCCAGTGTTTCCCTCGCCGGCCGGGGGTGTACGCCGAGTCGGGATTCTTGAGCATGAGTCCCTCGTGCCCGGCCTCCAGCGCGTCGGCCTCGACGCCGGCGATTTCCGCCGCGTCGTCGGTCACGACCGGGTCGGAGACGCCCGCGTCCAGCAGCTCCGTCAGCCGGTCGTGACGCTCGCGGAGGGGCGCGTCGAGGAGGTCGGTCCCGTCGGCGTGGAGGCAGTCGAAGACGTGCAACTCGACGGGGACTTCATGGCGCATCCGCTCGACGTCGTGTTTTCGCCTGAATCGCTTGAGGACCTCCTGGAAGGGGCGGGGCGTCCCGTCCTCGGCCACCGCGACGACCTCGCCGTCGAGGATGACCGGCACCTCTACCCGGGAGTCGACCGAGTCGACGACGTCGGGGAGCGCTCCCGTCACGTCCTCCATGTTGCGCGAGTACAGCGAGACGGCGTCGCCGTCGTAGTGGACCTGCACCCGCGCCCCGTCGTACTTCGTCTCGACGACCGCCTCGCCCCACGATTCGAGGGCCTCCGCGGCGGTTCCGGCCTGCGCGAGCATCGCCTGGACGGGCCGGCCGACTTCCAGGCCGACGGCGTCGAGGCCGGCTTCGCCCTCCTCGCGCGCCAGTTCGGCCACCCGGCCGTGGTCGTTGGTGACCTGGAGGGCTCGCTCGACCGCCTCCACCGGCACCTCGAAGGCGTCGGCGACGGCGTCCCGAACGGTCCCCGCGCCGACGCCGATGCGCATCTCCGAGAGCACCAGTCGCGCGAGGTACCGGGCCTCGCCGGGCAAGCAGCGGTTGAACAGCCCGAAGAGCAGTTCGAGTTTCCGGTCCTGGCTGCCGTCGCCGGACGCCTCTGCCAGTCGACCGAGTTCAGACGCGACGCCGGCGACGGTCAACGCCTCGCGGCCGTCGTCGCCGAAGGCCGCGAGTCCGCGCTGCCCGCCGAACTCGTAGCTCGCGGCCACGTCGCCGACGTCGCCGAGGTCGGCGAGGCGGTCCTCCACGTCGTCGGCGGTGACGTTCGGGCCGGCGGCGCGGGCGATAGCCTCGTGGCACAGTCGCGGACCGATATCGAGCGTCGTCGACTCCCAGGCCGGCGTGACGCGACCCTGCACGAAGCGCGCCACCACGGGCAGGTCCGCGTCCGCGTCGCGGAGCAACTCGCAGACCCGGGCGGTTATCTCGGTGTCGGCCGCGGCCGATTCGATGCCGGCCGCGCGCTCGGCGAACTCGGCGAACTCCATCGGGAGAGCGTATTTCCAGCGGGCAGGTAAACGCTCCGACTCCCCGGTGTGACCTGTTCGTCGGGGGCCGCTCGATGGGGCGGAGGCCGCGACGAAAAATCCCGTCTGGACGGGCCGAGCGGCCGGAATGAAGGGCAGACGAATATGTGTCGCGAGCCATTGGTTTCAAGACGTTCCTCCGGCGAGTAGCGCGCATGATAGAGGACCTCGCCGGGCGCGTCAGGGACGTTCTCGACGTCGACGCCGACGCGTTCCGCGCACAGGCGGAGGCCGACGCCGAGGTGGTCAAATCCGAACTCCGGTCGGGCGCCTTCGACAACCACCAGTCCATCGTCGGCCTGGAGTACGAGTTCTACGCCGTTGCCGACGGCCGGTGGTCAGACGGAGACCACGACGCTAACGCCCTCACCCGGGTCCCCCGTCGGCTGCTGGAACTCATCGGGTTCGAGAAGGAACTCGGGCTCCACAACGCCGAGATGACCACCAGTCCCCAACCGCTGAACACCCACGGCCTCCGCGCCCAGGAGTCCGAGGTCCGGGCGCGACTGGATGCGGCACTGGACTGTGCCAGGGCGGAGGGAATGCGCCTCGTCAGCGACGGCATCTGGACGATACCGCCCGCCGGAGAGACCGCCCGCGAGTACCTCACTGACAGCGTCGAGAACGACGGCGTCCGCATCGCGACGAACATGAGCAACGCCGTCCGCTACCACGCGATGGCGAACGGTCCGAACGCGCCCGAGGAGATGGGAATCCAGGCCCCGCACGTCGAACTCTCGGCGGACACGGTGATGCCCGAGAGCCTCATCACCTCTATACAGCCCCACTTCCAGGTCGCTCACGCCTCCGACCTGCCCGAGTACTTCAACTACGCGCTCCGCCTCGCCGGCCCGCTGCTGGCCCTCGGCGTCAACTCCCCGTTCTTTCCGCCGGACCTGTACGACGACGCCCCCGCCGAGGAAATCCTCGAGGACGCCTTCGCCGAGAACCGCATCGCCGTCTTCGAGTCGGTTCTCAACACCGGCGACAGCGAGAAAGTGCGGTTCCCCCGGGACCTCGGCTCGGTGGAGGAGGCCGTCGACCGGGTGGTCGAGGACGCCACCATGGTCCCGATGCCGGTCTCTCGCGGCGACCGGTTCGACGACAAGTTCGCCACCCTGCGCCGCAAGCACGGGACGTTCTGGCGGTGGGTTCGACCGGTGTTCGACGGCGCCAGTCGGTCCGCGGCCAACGCCCGCATCGAGTTTCGACCCATCGCCGCCCAGCCCACGGTTCGGGACTCCATCGCCTTCCAGGCCGCGTACGCGGGCCTCCTGGAGAGTCTGACGCAGCGACACCACCCCGTCGCCGACCTCGGGTGGTCGACCGCCCGGGAGAACTTCTACGCGGCGATGCGCGACGGGTTCGACAGCGACCAGCGGTGGGTCACCAACGACGGGCAGGTGACGACCGACCCGGAGGAGATGTACGAGGACATCCTCGCCCACGCCGCCGACGGACTGACGTCTGCCGGCCTCTCCGAGAACGAGGTCTCGCGGTACCTGCGGCCGCTTCGCGCGCGGGTCGAGTCCGGACGCACGCCCGCCGACTGGAAACGAGAAGAGGTCATCATCAGGCTGCGCGACGGGGACGACCTCGGAGCGGCCATCTCGGGGATGCAGCGGTCCTACGTCGCCCGGCAGGCCGAAACCCTGCTCGGCGGTAGCTTCGCAGACTGGCTATAGCAGTTCCTCTATCTCCTTGTAACGCTCCACCTCGACGCCCTCATCGGTGACGACGGCGACGTTGATGCCGTCGCCGGACGCCATGTCGCGTTCGAGCGCGCTCTCGATGGCGTGTGCGGCGATGCTCCGGGCGTCGTCGATGGAGAGGTCCTCGTGGTACTCCTGTTCCAGGACGCCCAGCGCGAACTGGCTACCGGACCCGGAGACGGCGTATTCCTCCTCGGTCATGCCGCCGAGGGGGTCGAAGCTGTAGACGTGGGCCCCGTCATCGTCGATGCCGCCCAGGAGCGGCGCGACGATGAAGAAGGCGCCCGAGCGCAGGAAGTTCCCGGTCAGCGTCGAGAGGGCCTGCATGGACATGTGCTCGCCGCGACGCGCCTCGTAGAGACGGACCTCGGCGCGAAGCGAACTGATGAGCGACTGGGCCGCCGAGACGCCGCCGGCGATGGTGAGGGCCGCCCGCGGGTGAATCTCCTCGACCTTCTGGACGTCCTTGCTGGAGATCATGTTGCCGGCGCTGGCGCGCATGTCCGTCGCCAGCACGACGCCTTCGGCGGTCTTGATGCCGACCGTCGTCGTTCCCGTCTTCATCTCCTTCTCGCTCGCCTGTTCGAGTCGCCCTTCGCGGTTCTCGAACTCGCCGAGTTCCGGTCCGAAGACGCTGGGGGAACCCCCGGCGGCCCGGTCGTCGTGGCCGGCGAATTCGTCGTGTGTAGGAGTACGCATCACCTGCCCTTGCATGGCGTCGCTGATAAATGCAACCCTTCAGCCCGATTTCCGCGACGGCGGACCCAGCGCCCGAGCGTCGAGTTCGCGGCCGTTCAGGCAAGTGTCGCCCCCTCTCGATCGGCCGACGGGGACACGGCGAGAGGGCGAGACGGGGCAGTCGCTCGGCGTGTGGCTGATTCGGAGAACGTGCGGGGCAGTCGATTACTGTCGGGCCTCGTCGTACGCGTTTCCGGTCGCCTCCACGAGGCGTCCGAGGGGAACGCGGACGCCGGCGCGGCGGGCGACGAGTGCGAGTGGCATCATGACGATACCGAGTGCGACGGTTAACTGGTACAGGGCGAACAGGCCAGCCCGTTGAACGCTGTTGGTCATCAGTCCTCGGTGGAGGGTGGGCCGTCGGGGGTACATAAGCCTTGTCCACCCGCCGCCCAACCCACCCCGACGCAGTCTGCCGATTCAACTGGACTTGCGCGGGAGACAATCGTATTGAGTTACCCGTGGCTCTTCGGGTATGACTGAGGTCCCTGACGCGGTCAGTACGCGTAAGTTATGCGCATAATCCGCAGGTCATGCGCCGTGAGCGGCCGCGTGCGAGGCGCTGGCACGCGTCCGGGCGAACCACAAGACACGAATCCCCGCGGGTCGAGTGTCCGACCATGACGAACTATCTCGTCGCGATGGAAGCGGCCTGGCTGGTTCGCGACGTCGAGGACGTCGACGACGCCATCGGGGTTGCGGTCAGCGAAGCGGGCAAGCGGTTGAACGAGATGGACAAGGAGTACGTCGAAGTCGACGCGGGGGCGACGCCGTGTCCCGCCTGCGGCGAACCGTTCGACTCCGCGTTCATCGCCGCCAGCACGGCGCTCGTCGGACTGCTGCTGGAACTGGAAGTGTACAACGCCGAGGGCGAGAAACACGCCAGCCGAATCGCCAAGAGCGAGGTCGGGGGGGCGCTCAGGGACGTTCCGCTCCAGGTCATCGACGTCGTCGAACTGGACGAGGACGCCGACGAGTAGTCCCCTCGCGTTCTGCCCCCGGAACATTTTTCTGATAACCCTGAGTTATTCCACGACATGGAACTCCCGACGCCGCAGGACCTGCGGGAGCGGCGGACGTCGCTCGACCTGACCCAGAGCGAACTCGCCGACCGCGCTGGCGTCTCCCAGCCGCTCATCGCGCGCATCGAGGGCGGCGACGTCGACCCGCGACTCTCGACGCTCAGGCGCATCGTCAACGCGCTCGACGACGCCGAGGAGGGCGTGGTGCGGGCGGCGGACCTGATGAACGAGGACGTCGTGACCGTCGCGCCGGACGACGCGGTGGCCGAGGCCAAGCGGAAGATGGAGGAGTCGGCCTACTCGCAGTTGCCCGTGCTCCAGAACGGCATCCCCGTCGGCTCTATCAGCTACAGCGAGATCCGCCACGCCGGAGAGAACGTCGGCGAGAAAGCCGTCGCCGAGGTGATGAGCGAGCAGTTCCCGACCGTCGCGTGCGACGACCCGGTCGAGAAGGTCAGCAACCTGCTCGACTACTACAAGGCCGTGATGGTCACCGAGAGCGGGGAGGCCGTCGGCATCATCACCGAGGCCGACATCGCCCAGCAGCTCTCCTGAACCCCGGCCGTTCAGAGTTCGAGTCCCCGGATAGCGACGCCCTCGCCGGATTCGACGCGTCCGATTACCCGGCCGTCCGTCTCGGCGGCGAGAGCCTCGGCGTCCTCGGGTGCGAGGGCGGCGACGAACCCGGTACCCATGTTGAACGTGCGGTGCATCTCGGCGTCGGAGACGTTCCCCTCCCGCTGGACGAACGCGAAAACCGGCTGGGGGTCGAACGGGTCGTCGACGACGTATCGCCGGTCGCCCATCCGGCGCAGGTTCTCCCACCCGCCGCCGGTGACGTGTGCCGCCGCGCGCACCCCGTGGTCGCGCATCGGGTCCAGCAGGTCGGCGTAGATGCGCGTGGGTTCGAGGAGCACCTCGCCCACCGTCCGGTCCGGGTCGTCCGGGAACGGGTCGTCGTACTCGTGCCGGCGCGTGGCCGCCGTCCGGGCGAGCGTGAGACCGTTCGAGTGAATGCCGGACGAGGGGAACCCGACGAGTGCGTCGCCCGGTTCTGGGTCGGCGTCGAACAACTGGTCTTTCGCCGCGAGACCGGCGCAGGTGCCCGCGAGGTCCAGGCCGGAGACCACTTCCGGCATCACCGCCGTCTCGCCGCCCACCAGTTCGACGCCCGCCTGCACCGCGCCCCGGGAGAGACCGTCGCCGATCTGGCTCGCGGTGGTCTCGTCGGGCGCGTCGACGGCCAGGTAGTCGACGAACGCGACCGGCGTGACGCCGGCGGCGACCAGGTCGTTCGCGTTCATCGCGATGCAGTCGATGCCGACGGTGGAGTAGTCGCCGAGCGCATCGGCGACGAGGAGTTTCGTCCCCACGCCGTCGGTCGCGAGGCCGAGATACCGGTCGCCGATGTCGAGGAGTCCGGCGTAGTCGCCCGCGCTCTCGCCCACGGCGTCCACGAGCGCCGCCGTCGCCGCCTCGCTCGCGTCGATGTCGACGCCGGCGTCGGCGTAGGTGAGTTCGTCGTCGCTGTCGTCGGCCCGTTCGGTCATTGCAAGACGGCGGGGCCGAAGACGAAAAAAGCCCATCGGTCCGCCCGCGGCGCCGTCGACTCCTCGTGCGACGCCGGCCGTGACTGTCGGGACGATTCCGAACCCGACGCTCAGACGATGCCGAAGCCGAACACCATCACGGCGGCCAGGGCGGCCGACGGGAGGAACACCGCGAGGAAGACCACGGCGCTCCAGTCGAGGACCGTCCGCCCGTCGAGGGGACCGAACGGGAGCATGTTGAACGCCGCCAGGAACAGGTTGATGAGGAGCCCCCGGTAGCCGATGAGGGTGAACAGGTCGCTCCCGCCGACGACGCCCACGACGAGCAGGGGGAGGAACACGGCCGCGAGCAGCAGATTCGCCACCGGCCCCGCGAGCGCGATGAGTCCGTGCTCCCGGTCGGTGAGCATCCCCCGGTGGTGGACGGCGCCGGGCGCCGCGAAGATGAACCCGAGGAACGCGCTCATGACGGCGAGAAACAGCATGCTGTAGTCGGCCCGGAACTCCGCTATCTGCCCGTACCGGACGGCGACGACCTTGTGTGCGAGTTCGTGGAGGAGAAACCCCACGCCCGCGGTCAGCAGACTCACCAGCAGTGCGGTCATGAATCCGCCGCGAAAGAGCAGGTTCAGCGCCCTGGAGCCGCCGCCCGCGAAGAAGATAGCGAAGGCGACGCCGAGCGCGAGCCACGCCACCGTGAGGTCGCGCAGTTCGTGGGCGCTGAACTGGAAGGCAGTAGTACCCATCAGTTGAGTGTAGTGACGGCGCCCCAAATAATGTCCGCACTCCGGACCGCGCCGTCTATCATCAGCTGTGTCAGTCCCGAGACGCCGCCGAGGTCGCTCGCGAACACCGGGAGCACGTACGCCGCGAACAGGAGGCTGGCGACGATGCTCCCGATGTTGGTCATGGCCACGACCATGATGAGTCGGAACAGGGGGACGTCGAACATCTCGGAGACGAGCTGGCCCAGGGGCGTCTCCTCGTCGGACAGCAGCTCGTTGAGCGTGCCGATGTCGGCCACGTTGACCGGGGTGTGCCGGAGTTCCATGTACCCGGTGAACCACCCCGGAGCGAGCAGCGGGTTGACGGAGGTGAGCCACGCGACGGCCCCGCCGACCAGCGCCGACAGCCACCGCGCGCCTGCGAGTCGCGCCAGTCCCGCGGCGAAGACGCCGTTGACGACGAACCAGGCGGCGAACAGGTGGAGCAACTGCTGGCGGAGGCCGGCCATGGCCAGCAGCAGGAAGAAGGCGACGAACCCCACGGAGAGGAGGATTCCGACCGCCTTCCCCCAGGGGAACCCGCGACCCGACTCGACGCCGGTCAGCGACTCCATCGGCGGCAGGCTGTCGGGGTCCCGGAGGTACCGCTCGATTCCCTCCCGGTGCCCGGCGCCGACGACGGCGACGACGTGGTTGCCGGCGGCGGCCAGTCGGTCGAGGTTAGTCGCGATGTAGGCGTCTCGCTCGTCGATGAGCGCCTCGGCGCCGCCCGGACTGAACTCCCGGAACTCGTCCATCATCACGCTCACCACGTCGGCGTCGGTCAGGTCCTCCACGTCGAACTCCTCGACGTCCTGGCCGGTTCCGACGCCCGTGCCCTGGAGGAACACGCCGACGAGGCCGCCGACGAGAACGCCCAGCAGCAACCCGAGCGTCATGCTGCCGACCGCGTTCACGACGAAGGAGCCGAGGTAGGCAGTGACGAACGGGTCTGTCAGCCCGAATCCGACGCCGCCGAGCAGGCCCGCCGCCGCACCCAGGCCGGCGGCGGCGACGAGTCGCTCGTCACCGTCGAGGGCGCTCCGGCCGAGCGTGTCGACCAGGAACCCGACCCCGACCGCGAGGACGACGCCGCCGGTCACCCGCGTGAGGACGAGGGGGGTGACGCCGACGCTCCCGCCGAACAGGCCGATGAGCGGGCCGAACAGGACGCCGGCGAGCACGCCGGCGGCGAGGCCGACGGCGCGGGCGTCGCTGACGCCGAACGCGAGCGTCCCGGCCATCCTGAGCTTCTCCAGGAGACTCATGCGCGCCCAGAAGCGCTGAATCGTGACCTGGATGTCCCGGTCGACCAGCGCCACGTCGACGCCGAGTTCCTCGGCCGTCTCGACGGCCGCGAGCATGTCCGCGCCGGGGCGGACGTCGAACTTCTCGCCCAGCTGTGCCTGCACGTACGACAGCATCCAGTAGGCGATGAACTGGAAGACGGTGTTCCCCCGCAGGAGGTCGCCCGGCTCGATGTCGTCGGGGGTCCCCCCCTTCATCTGTCGGAAGCGTCCCTCGTCGAGTTCCACGGCCACCACGTCCGGGTTCTCCTCGCGGATGGTTTCCTCCACCTCGCGCACGCTGTCTGCCGAGACGTGGGCCGTACCGACGAGTCGAACGCGCCCCTCGCGGGCGCCTCGCTCGGTCATTGGGGTCGCTATTCGGGCACGGTTTTTACCATTGTCGGAGAGAACGCGTCCAGTATGCGCTCGTCGACGACAGTCGAGTTCGAGGACGAAGCGGAGCTCGCGCCAACAGCGGAACGGGAGACGGCACTCGCCTGCCTCCGGGAGGGGATTCGCGCCGCCCATCCCGTCCAGGTGGTCGCCGACGCGGTCGAACTCTCGGGCGAGGACCTGTCTATCGAAGGGGAGTCGTACGACCTGGCCGCCTACGACGAGGTCCTCGTCATCGGCGGCGGGAAGGCCGCAGACGGAGTCGCCGACGCCCTGGAGTCCATCCTGGGCGACCGCCTGACGGCCGGCGCCGTCGTGACGACGGACCCGCCCGAGCGAGACGGACGGGTCGAGCGACTCGAGGGGGACCACCCGGTCCCGAGCGAGCGAGGGGTGGAGGGGGCGCGCCGTGTGACCGAACTCGCGGAGCGGGCGGGCAACCGGACGCTCGTGCTCGCGGTGATTACGGGCGGTGCGAGCGCACTCTTGCCGGCGCCCGCGGGTGACGTCTCCCTGTCGGACCTGCAGACGACCACCGACGCCCTCCTCGAGAGTGGGGCCGAAATCGGCGAACTCAACGCGGTCCGCAAGCACCTCTCGGCGCTGAAGGGCGGCCGCCTCGCGGAACTGGCCGCCCCTGCGACGGTGGTGACCCTGGCGTTCAGCGACGTCGTCGGCAACGACCTGTCGGTCATCGGGAGCGGACCCACGTCCCCCGACGAGAGTACGTACGACCAGGCCCTCGGCGTCCTGCGGCGGTACGACCTCGACGTGCCGGCGACGGTCAGGGAACGCCTCGAACGCGGCGCGGCGGGCGACATCGAGGAGACGCCGGGGCCCGGCGACCAGGTGTTCGACCGCGTCTCGACGCACGTCCTCGCGGACACGTTCACGGCACTGGACGCGGCCCGCGAGGAGGCCCGCGAACGAGGGTACGAGACGTGTATCCTCTCCTCGCGCGTTCGCGGGGAGGCCCGCGAGGCGGCCAAGACGCTCGTCGGCGTCGCCGAGGAGTGTCAGGCGACGGGGAACCCGGTTCAGACTCCGGCCGTCGTCCTCTCGGGCGGCGAAGTGACGGTGACGGTGCGCGGGGACGGCCGCGGGGGTCCGAACCAGGAGTTCGCCCTCGGCGCCGCCCTGGAACTGCCGCCCGGGGCGGTCCTGGCGAGCGTCGACACCGACGGACGCGACGGCAGCAGCGACGCGGCCGGCGCACTCGTCGACGCCGAGACGGTCGATTCCCTCGACGACGCCAGGACGGCCCTGGCGGACAACGACGCGGGAACGTATCTCGACGACCGGAGCGCGCTCCTCCGGACGGGGGCAACCGGGACGAACGTCAACGACGTCCGCGTCGTAGTCGTCACGGACGGCGACGACTGACGAGGCGCCGGACACCGAGGACTGGTCGCTGCCCCGATATCGGCGACTGACCGCGCTCCGATGCCGACCGGTCGTGTTTCGGGGGCGGTCCCGTCCCGCTGTTCTCCCGTGCGAACTATTCGATTGCGTTGACAGAAGAGAAAATTTATGCGGAATCGCCGTACTCTGTCCCTGTATGGCCGACCTACTGCCCTCCAGTCCAGACACCTCGCGGGCCGACGACGCGGCCCCGCGGGTAATCGGTCTGGACAGCGACGAGGCGGAGGACATGCTCTCCGCGCTCTCGTCGGACACGGCCCGGCAGCTTCTCGCGGCGCTGCACGACGAGCCGACGAACTCCTCGGCGCTTGCGGACCACGTCGACACCTCGCTACAGAACGTCCAGTACCACCTCGGCCGGCTGGAGACTGCTGGACTCGTCGAAGTAATCGATACCGTGTACTCGGAGAAGGGGCGCG
Organism: Salinigranum sp.; assembly: GCA_041641795.1. Lineage (GTDB taxonomy): Archaea > Halobacteriota > Halobacteria > Halobacteriales > Haloferacaceae > JBEPXT01. The sequence goes on along the minus strand of JBEPXT010000108.1, from coordinate 1,252 downwards.
AGATGAAAGTCTACGCACCCGTCGACAGACCCCTGGTCGTGTTCGCCGGCCGCGAGGAGGACAGTACGGGACTCCAGACGGCGCTGTCGCGCCTGTTCGGGGCAGTCGCCGTCCTCGCGGTGCTCTCGGCGATAGTCCAGTTCTGGCTCGGGGGCCCCGCGGGGGCGGGGACCCAGGAGGTGACTGCGCTCAGCGCCGACGCGGCGACGGCCGCGCCGGCACTGCCGCCGGGAGTCCTGTTTTTCCTCGGCGGGCTGGCGGTCATCGCGGTGGGAACCCTCGGGTGGTACTTCCAGCGACGGCGCGGATGACCGCGACTCCGAGCGAACCACCGCCATTCACCGGTTCGAACCGATTCGTCCAGATGCTCCGTCGAACCCCGTGGTCGTACGCTCGACCGAACGGTGTCGGCAACCGAACGTTCGGGCTGGAAGACTAGTCGCGTCGGGTCGCATACCCGGAGAGAACCGGGGGCAGGGGTAGCTATTCATACCCGTATCCCAAAGGACAATCCATGCTCCACGAGGCAGAGGTAAAGGGAATCGGCGTCGGGGTCGGCGAGGACGGTTCTAGCGTCCCGGCAGTCATTCTCTCTGCACGCGAGGAGTACCTCCCAATCGTCATCACGCAGGACCAGGCGCAGGCGATTCAGCTCGCTCTCTCCGGGGAACCCTTCGAGCGGCCGCTGACGCACGACCTGCTGGTGGAGATGATAACCGAGTTCGGCGGCGCGATAGACGGCATCCGGATCGACGACCTGGCCGAGGGGACCTTCTACGCGAAAATCGACGCCGAGCGATACGAGGAGGGACAGCCCGAGAAGTTCGTCTTCGACTCCCGGCCTTCCGACGCCATCGCCCTGGCGGTCCGCGTCGACTGTCTCATCCAGGTCTCCGACGAGATTCTCGACCTCGCCGGCCGCGCCCCCGAGGACTTCGAACTCGGCGAAGTAGACGACGAGGACTTCTAGGGCGGGCCGCGGATTTCCAGACGGGGACGAGAACGTCTCCGCGGGCAATCCACAATCCACACCTCCCGTCGGTCGCGCCCCGACGCCGGCCGCCGAATCGGGGACGATGGCCGCCTGGTGGCGGGGCGACCTCCCGGCCGACCTTTCAAGCCCCCGCCCGCCATGGAACAACCATGACCGACAGCGCGACGCTCGCGGAATCGCACACCGAGATGACCGAACTGCTGTTGCCAAACGACACGAACAACCTCGGACGGGCGCTGGGCGGGGTCGTCCTCCACT
>JBEPXT010000107.1:0-12708 GCA_041641795.1 Salinigranum sp. | reverse complement strand
CGGTGGGGAACGCATCTCCAGGACTCAGTCGAACGTGACATCCTCAAACGCGCGGAGTTCGAGGAGATAATGGGGAACGCGGGAATCACGGAGGATACGACGGTCGTTCTCTACGGCGACGAAGCCAATCAGTGGGCCGCCTACGCCTACTGGCAGTTCAAGTACTACGGTCACGACGACGTCCGCCTCCTGGACGGCGGGCGCGCCTACTGGTTCGAGAACGACTACCCGACGACCGACGACGAACCGGAGTTCACCTCCCGGGAGTACGAGTCGGCGGGTCCGGACGAGGACCTGCGAGCCTACCTCGACCGGGTCGAATCGGTCGCCGCAATCGAGAGCGAGTCCTCCGCCGAGGGTCGCGCCGAGACGAGCGACGACCCCGATATTCCACTGGTCGACGTGCGCTCGGCAGCCGAGTACCGCGGCGAGATAGTCGCCCCCGACGGGAGTAAGGAGACGGCACGGCGGGCGGGACACGTCCCCGGAGCCACGAACGTCACGTGGACGGAGAACCTCGACGACGAGGGACGATTCAAAGACGGCGATGCCCTCCGCTCGGTGTACGCCGAGAACGGAATCGACGGCGACACCGAGGTGATCACGTACTGCCGAATCGGAGAGCGCTCGTCTATCACGTGGTTCACGCTGCACGAACTGCTCGGGTGGGACGCCACGAACTACGACGGCTCCTGGACCGAGTGGGGCAACCTCGTCCGCCAGCCGGTAGCGGTCGACGTCGACGACCCGGCGTCCGCCGACACGAAGGAGTAGCGGGTCGATACCGCTACCGACTCGTTCGAGGGCCACCCCGAGTCGCCCCGACGAGAGATGTTCCGTGACCGACCCGTTCGACGGTCTCCCGACGGCCCCAAACACTACACCTGGGATGCCGAATACGACAGTACACAGATGAGCAGCATTCGCCCAGCGGAACTGGACGACCGCCTCGGGTCGCCGGGAGACGAGCCGTTTCTCCTCGACGTTCGCCCGGAGTCGGCGTTCGAGTCGGACGCGATGGACCGGAGCCACAACGTCCCCGTCTACGACGAGTTGCGTCGCGGCGACGAGTCGACGCTGCGCGAGCAGTTGGACGAGGTGCCGGCAGAACGAGACGTGGTCGTGGTGTGTAAGATGGGCGTCGTCGCAAAGCGAGCGGCGAGCGTACTCAGAGACGAGGGGTACGACGCGTCGACGCTGCTGGGCGGCATGAGCGGGTGGCGAGGGTACCAGAACGACTCGCTGAGCTACAAACTCCGGTCGCTCATCTGGCGCCTCCGGTAGGCTGCGTCGACAGTTCGGCAGGTGGACGGGTGGACGTCCGAACTTCTCCCGTGCCGACCCCGGGACCCGTGCGGGATGAGCACCTTCGGCGAGCTACCCGCCCAGCTAGATGGTCGGTCGCCGTCGCGGCATTTGCAACGCGTAACCTTATTCCAATCTGTCGGGAGGCTCACTCATGGGTAGTGCTGACTGGCGGCTGTCCGAGCGAGTTCTCTCGACGGTTGCCGACGCTCTCGACCGAGACCCACTCGAACTACCGCCGCTCGAAGAGACGATCAGTGCCGACGCGCTCGACTACCTGTTCCACCGCGAAAATCACCCGCCCGGCGCCTACACGGTTTTTCCCTACTGTGACCTGTGGGTCGTCGCACACAGCAGTGGAGCGGTCGACGTCTTCGAAACCTACCGCGCCACGACCGGCGGGGAACGTCTTCCCGAGGGCGTTCCCGAACCGTCCACGGACGAACGGATGGTGATGCTCCACTTCGAAGACGAACAGCACCATTTCTACGAACACCAACTCGATACCCTCCACCAGATACTCTCGGACGCCGACGACAGCGACGAGGCGTGGGCAGACGCAATCGAATACGCTCGCCGGCAGGTCGAAACGTAGTCGGCTTCGGAGGGCCTCGAGTACGGCGACGGGTTTCGTGACTCAGCCGCGAGAGCCAGAATGCCTCTCCGCGGCGTGTTCGACCCGTCGCCTGCATGCGCGTGGTCCCCGACGGTCGCTCCAGGGCGGTCCGGAGAGACGCCTGGCACGCCAGCGCGAGGGTGTACGTGCTACATTCGGGGTCCGGCATCGACGACCAGGCGCTTCGAACTGCCCGAATACGGCTTGCCAGGGAAGCGAGGTGATTGAAACGGGTGCAGGAACGTTTCCACACGTTCCAGCAATGGCTTCTGTCCACCTAGCGTACGACGCCGACGAGCACGTACCCGGCGGAGTTCGCCCGACCGCAGGTCGGGCCGGGACTCCCTCGCCGGGGTATCGAATCCATCGCACCGCTCCGAGGGGTGACGGATGACCGAAGACGACGGACAGGTCGTCGTCGTCACCGGTGCGACGTCCGGCGTCGGGCGGGCAGTCGCCCGACGGTTCGCCGAGAGCGGCGCCAAGGTCGGTCTCCTCGCGCGCGGCGCCGACGGACTCGAAGGGGCGAAGCGAGACGTCGAGGAGGCGGGCAGCGAGGCCGTCGCAGTCGAGACTGACGTCTCGGAGTACGAAGACGTCGAACGCGCCGCCGACAGAGTCGAGGCGGAACTGGGGCCCATCGACGTGTGGGTGAACAACGCGATGACGACGGTCTTCTCGCGGTTCACCGACATCGACCCCGACGAGTTCGAGCGGGTCACGAAGGTCACGTACCTCGGGGCGGTCTACGGGACCCAGGTCGCAGTCGACCGCATGCGCGACCGGGGCGGGTCGCTCGTCCAGGTCGGGTCCGCGCTCTCCTACCGTGGCATCCCGCTGCAGTCCGCCTACTGCGGGTCGAAGTTCGCGATGCGCGGGTTCAACGAGTCGGTCCGCACCGAACTGCTCCACGAGGACGTCGACGTCGACGTGACGATGGTTCAGCTTCCGGCCATCAACACGCCGCAGTTCGAGCGGGCCCGGTCCCACATGGATGCCCACCCCCAGCCGGTGGCGCCGATATATCAGCCGGAAGTCGCCGCCGACGCGGTCCACTGGGCCGCGCACAACGACCGGCGGGAGGTGTACGTGGGTCGCTCGACGGTCAAGACCATCTGGGGGAACAAGATTGCCCCCTGGGTGGCCGACCGGATTCTCGCGCGGTCGGGCTACGACAGCCAGTTCGCGGACGTTCCCTACGACGCGGACCGCCCCGACTACCTTTTCAGTCCGGTCGACGGCGACCCAGGCGCACACGGGGAGTTCGACGACCAGTCCGCCGCGTCGAGCCTCCAGCTAGAGCTCACGAAGCATCGATCGAAGGTCGGTCTCCTCCTCGCCCTCGTGGTGACGGCCGTCCTCGCGGGGGTGCTACGGGAGTGACGACCTGGTCGACGCACGCGACGGCTGTCGTGTCGCCCCTCACTACTCGCGCCCCGGCGGTGAGTCGCCCATGACGAGTGAGTACGCGCCGCCCGGGTGGGACACGAACCCCTCAGCCTGGTCGGAGCGCATCCCGCTTGTGGTCATCGCGGCCATCGGCGTCGGCATCTCCTCGTACCTCGGACTGTTCCAGGTGGGCTACCTCTCCAGCGTCTGGGAACCGTTCTTCGGCGACGGGAGCCGGACCATCCTGACGTCGAGCGCCTCACACGTCCTCCCGATACCGGACGCCATCCTCGGCGCGGGGAGTTACTTCGCCGACGTCGTCACGGGCATCATCGGCGGCAGGGACCGCTGGAAGACCCGGCCGTGGGTCGTCATCATCTTCGGGCTCGCCGTCGGTCCGCTGGGGGCCATCAGCATCCTGCTGGTCATCCTGCAACCGGTGATGTACGACGCCTGGTGTACGCTGTGTCTCACCTCGGCGTTCCTCTCGCTGGTCATGATCGGTCCGGCGCTCGACGAGATGCTCGCCAGCATGCAGTACCTCCGGCGCGTGTACGACCGGGACGGCCCCCTCTGGGGCGCGTTCTGGAAGGGCACGCGACACCCGGCGACCCTGGGGGGCAACTGACGATGTTGAGCGTCCTCCGCAACGGCTGGGCGCAGGTCCTCATGGCCCTGCTCGGACTGTGGCTCATGGCGGCGCCGGCCGTGTTCCAGTACGGCGCACCGGCCAGTTCCGTCCACCGAATCGTCGGACCCGTCACGGCGAGTTTCGCCATCGTCGCGATTTCGCCCCACATGCGACCGCTCCGATGGATGGGCGTACCGCTCGGCGGGATACTCGTCGTCTCCCCGTTCTTCCTCGACGCTCCCGCGACGGCGACAGCGAACGGCGTGGCCGTCGGCCTGGCAATAATCGCACTCGCGTTCGCACGCGGACGCGTCACCGAGTCGTTCGGCGGCGGGTGGGCGTCGCTGTGGACTGGTGACGTCGCCGGCGAGGGACCTGGCGAAGACGCGGTCTGACCGTCCGGTGCGTACCTGACGCCTCTCGTCGACCGACGCGTGCGAACGCCCGATTCGCGCGGGTCGACGCACCTGGAGACGCAGACTCGCGAGACTGGTCGGCTCGGACCCCGGAGACCGTCGGGCGACGACGACCGGACTACTTCACGACGGGTCCCTCGGTATCGGACTCCTGAACCAGCGTCGGTTCGCCGAGTTCGCCGGCCGTGGCCCAGTCCGCGTCGGCTTCTTTCAGGAACAGGGCGCTGTTGACGAGTCCGATGTGACTGAACGCCTGTGGGAAGTTCCCCAGCTGTCGGCCGGTCTCCGGGTCGATTTCCTCCGCGAAGAGGCCGAGCGGACTCGCGTACTCGACGACGCTCTCGAACACGTCGCGCGCGTCGTCGACGCGGCCGATGGCGGTGAGCGCGTTGACGAGCCAGAACGAACAGAAGACGAACGCCCCCTCCTCTCCGGGCAGGTCGTCGTCCTCGTACCTGTAGACGAGTCCGTCGTGGGTCTCGAGTCTGTCGCGTATCGCCTCGACCGTTCCGACGACGCGGGGGTCGTCGAACGGGAGGATGCCCGAGAGCACTACCAGCAGCCCCGAGGCGTCCAGTTCGGTTCCCTCGAACGACTGCGTGAAGCTCCCGAGTTCCTCGTCGAACCCGCGTTCGAGGACGGTCTCCTTTATGTCCGACCGACACTCCCGCCAGCGGTCCAGCGGCGCCGAAAGACCCTCTCGTTCCGCCAGGTCGATGCTCCGGTCGAGGGCTATCCAGCACATCACCTTCGAGTGGACCAGGTGCTGGGGCTCGCCCCGTAGCTCCCAGATGCCGACGTCCTTCTCGTCCCAGTGGTCGCAGACGTAGTCGGCGATGCTGCGGATGGCGTCCCAGTCCTCCTCGGCGACCGTCTCCCCGTCGCTCCAGTACTGCTGGTAGAACGCGAGAACGAGGTCGCCGTAGACGTCGAGTTGCTGCTGGTCGGCCGCCTCGTTCCCGATGCGGACGGGTCGGGAGTCGCGGTACCCCCGGAGGTGGTCGAGTTCCTCCTCCTCGAGGTCGGTGCCGCGGTCGATTCCGTAGAGCGGTTGCACCTGCGCGGAGTCGCCCTCCTTCGTGTGTTTCAGGAACCGGCGCATGTACTCGTCGGCCTCCTCGGAGTGATTCAGGTTCGTGAACGCCCGGACGGTGATACCGCCGTCGCGTATCCAGCTAAACCGGTAGTCCCAGTTGCGGACGCCGCCAACTTCCTCCGGGAGAGAGGTCGTCGGCGCCGCGATGAGTGCACCGGTGTCCCGGTAGTTCAGCAGTTTGAGGACGAGTTCCGACCGCTCGATGAGGTCGTGGGCCTCGCCGGCGAAGATGCAGTCCTCCTCCGCGCAGGAGTGGGCCCACTCGCGCCAGTAGTCGACGGTTCGGTCGAGCAGTCGTTCGCACGCCTCGGGTGTCATCGGCGTCCGGTGGGTGTACTGGAGGACGAACCACCGGTCGTCGTACTCGTCGAGTTCGTAGGTCGCGTGCGCCTCGTTCCCGTCGGTCTCGAAGTCGTCCGCCCCGCCGAGGTAGAGGTGCCGGTGTTTTCCCGTCGCGAGGACGCCGTCGGTCACCGGTTCGACCGTCGTCTCCGAGCGAGCGTAGTCGAACCGCGGTGCGAACTCCGTCTTCATCTCCACGGACCCCTCCGTACACGTCACCTTCCGGTAGAGAGCCCGCACTCCGGGCTCGTCCTGGGTGTCGCCTTCGAGTACCGGCATGAAGTCGGTCACTGTGACGATCCCGGAGTCCGTTTCGAAGGTGGTCTGGAGCACGTTAGTCCGGTTCATGTACTGCTGGTGAGACTCGTACGGCTCCGTTGGGCTAATCGCGAACCGGCCGCCTGCGTCGGGGTCCAGGATGGCCCCGAAGACGCTCGGCGAATCGAACTGGGGGAGACAGCACCAGTCGATAGAGCCGTCGGTGCCAACGAGCGCACAGGTCTCGAGGTTTCCGATGATTCCGTACGCTTCGAGTGGCTTGTACCCGCTGTCCATAATTCCCGTACACCACATCACGCGTTCGGTAATAGACTTCTGGGCGTTTCTGTCGGTTCGCACGAGGGCGTGTCTCGCGGGACCTTCGCCGGGGACCAAACGTCCTGCGGGGAGCACGGTTCGGGGCCACAGTTCCTACCCCGCAGGAATCAGCTACTATCTCAAGAAACCTGTAGCGCGTATCTGTCCGGGAGGAACGCAGATGACGACTCACGAAACCGGGCGAACCGGAGGAACGGCGGCCGAACGCGAGGGGGAGTGTCCCGCGCGGCGTCGCCTGCGGCGGACGACAGCGGCAGCGCTTCTCGGCGTCGCCTACTGGACGCTGGTCCGGCCGCGGATGCTGAACTGGGGAGCGACGGCGGTGGAGGCGCGGACCGAGTTCCCGGGCGACGAACTGCTCCCGGACCCCGACGCCGAATCCACCATGGCGATTACCGTCCACGCTCCGCCCGGGGACATCTGGCCGTGGCTGCTTCAGCTCGGCCAGGAGCGAGGGGGATTCTACAGCTACGAGTGGGCGGAGAATCTCGTGGGACTCGACGTCCACAACGCGGACCACGTCTTCACCGAGTGGCAGGACCTCTCCGTCGGCGACACGATACGACTCGGGAGCGCCGACCGGTACCCCGACGCGGAACTCGACGTCGCCGCGATGGAACCCCGCCGGTCGCTGGTTCTCCAGACGCCCACCGACCCGCGGTGGTGGGTCTGGTCGTTCGTGCTCGACCCGGTGGACGAGACGGCGACGAGACTGCTCGTTCGCTCCCGCATCCGGTTGCCACAGAACCCTGCGCTCCGGGTCGCGTCCCAGTCGGTGCTCGACCCCGTCACGTTCGTGATGACGCGAGGGATGCTCCTCGGTATTCGAAACCGTGCGGAGCAACTCGCTGCGACACCCCGTGAGGCCGTCCCGGACGAGGACGCGCCCGAATAGGGCGCCGGTGTTGCGGTGCCCGACCGGGATTCGTACCGCCCTCGAAGACGTATCGGGTCCCGTGTCAGTACTCCGGACTGCCAAAATCCTTTTTCACGTCCGGCAATTAATTTTGGCGTGGGAAATCAGAATATATCGTCTGACGCGGCCTCGAACGCGGGCGGGTGTCTATCGGTGAAACGGGGTCGAACGCCCTTCGAACGCACCCCGGGACTGTCGTCTCGGAGGAGGAACCACGCCCGGTGTCGAACGTAATCCGACCATGACGGGGTGCGACCCCGTCACCGCCGGTTTCGACCCCGGCGAGGATTCGGTGACCGCAGTCCTCCTCGACACAATCGCGTCCTGTGATGAGCGGTCGCCCGACGAACTCCCGCCCCTGGTCGACGTCGTGGACCCGGAGGCCCTGGATTCGCTGTTTCGCTATCGGCCTGGGGCGGACCAACCGGTGCCCGAGTACGCGATGCGCTTCGAGTACGACGACTACCAGGTGCACGTCCGCTCGGACGGGGTCATCCGGGTCGGGTCGTCCGGGCGCTGTCTCTCGGCGTGACCACAGAGGGAGTCTGCTATCGACTCTCCGCCAATCGACAGGTGCGACCGGGACAGTACCCTCGTTTAGGGACGTGCCTAAGCCGAACGTCGATCGTTTATTGTGGTTGTTTCGCACCGGATAAATATGTGGTCGGGGACGGGTTGATTCGTCATGCCCGACGCTCTGGAGTGGCGGACGATTTGCGGTCTTCTCGCAGACGAGTCACGACGGCGACTCCTCGTAGCGTTGCTCGAACAGGACGAGTACCAGTACCGACAGACGATCGCCGAGGGCGTCCACTGGATAGACGATTCGCTGGGCGCCACGGAGGTCGACCTTGCGCACGTTCACCTCCCGAAACTGGAGGCGGCCGGAGTAATTCGCTGGTCGAGAGATACCCACTCGGTCAGTCGCGGGCCGTCCTTCGACGAAATCGAGTCGCTGATGCGATTGCTCCACGAGAACCGCCACGTCCTCCCGAACGGATGGGTGTGACCGTCCGGACCGGCCGCCACGGCCGCGGTGCTAGCGCGGCGACGACCCGACCACGTCGGCGTCCGTCGGTCCCTGCCCGTCGTAGGACGCGACGAACTCGTCGAGGCGCTCCGGGTCGTCCGCGCCGGGGAGCGCGCTCTCCGCGGTCCGACACGCCGCCCTGACGTCGAGTTTCTCACACACGAGGTCGGACGTCTCCTCGGCCATCTGCCGGTAGGTGGTCAGTTTCCCGCCGACGATGCTGACGAGGTTCGTGACCCCGTCCGCGTCGTGGTCGAGCAGGAAGAACCCCCGCGAGATTCCCCGCCGGTTGCCGGTCGCCTCGTCGGGCGCGTAGAGCGGGCGGACGCCCCACCAGGTGCGGACCACCTCCGCATCGGCGACGGGCGGCAGCATCGCCGCACACTCCTCGATGGACCGCTCGACCTCCCAGTCGGCCCGTTCGTAGTCGTCCGGGTCCGAGACGGGGACGCTCGTCGTCCCGAGGACCGCCTCGCCCTCGTGGGGAACGACGATGTCGCCGTCGTCCGGGTCGCGACACCGGTTCAACACCGGTCCCAGACCCTCGTAGTCGACGGAGACCATCACACCTCGTGCCGGCGCCATCTCCACGTCGAGGCCGGCCATCGACGCGACCTGCCCGGCCCAGGCGCCGGCGGCGTTGACGACGTACGTCGGTTCGATGCTGTCGTCGACGCTCCCGCCGAGGCGAACCGACCTCACGCGCCCGTCGCGGACGGTCATCGATTCGAGTGGCGCGTGGGGGTGCACTTCGGCGCCGTGCGCTTCGGCGTCCGCCGCGTTCGCCGCGACGAGACGCGACGGGTAGACCACTGCGTCCGGGACCCACATCGCCCGTTCGACGTCGGGCGAGAGGTCCGGAACCGCCTCCCGGAGCGCGTCGCCCTCGACGAGTCTCGTCTCGATGCCGACCGACTCGCAGCCCTCGCGTTTCGCCTCGAAGTACGCGGGGTCGTCGCCAGGCAACTGGACGAACAGGCCGCCCGTGTCCCGGATGCACGCCCCGGCGATAGACTTGAGGATGCGGTTTTCGGCGATGCACTCCTCCGCCCCGACAGCGTCGGCCTCGGCGTAGCGCGCTCCGCTGTGCAGGAGGCCGTGTGACCGTCCGGACGTCCCGCTGGAGAGGCCGCCTCGTTCGACGAGCGTCACGTCGACCCCGCGGAGAGCCAGGTCCCGGGCGACGCCGACGCCTGTCGCACCGCCGCCGACGACCAGGACTGTGGTGGACCGTGTCATCGAAGACCCTTGGGCTGGACACGTATGGCTCTGACGCCGGGGGTGCGAGGGGCGAAACCTGCGACGGAGGAGGCGCTCGGGGGACCGTCGCGGGTTTCACGTCCACCCGTCGTCGCGTCCCTCCTCGGCGAGTCGCTGGCGGGTCTCGCACACCGGGTTCCGGTCGCGGGCCGCCTCGAGTGCGCTCTCGTCGACGGCGGCCGTGACCGAACCGGAGTCGGTACCCGCTTTCGACAGCACCTGCCCGTCCGGTCCGGCGACGAGGCTGGTCCCGGCGTGTTCCCGCCCACGCTGTGCGCCCACGTGGTTCGAACCGACGGCGTAGGTCGGGCCGTCGAGCGCACGCGCCCGGAGGAGGAGTTCCCAGTCGTCACGGAACTCGGTTCGCCAGGCGGCGCTGACCGCCAGGAGGTCACAGTTCCGGGACGCGTACGCCAGTGCGACCTCTGGGAAGTTGAGGTCGTAGCAGATGGCCAGCCCCGCCCGCCCGACGGCCGTCTCGGCGGCGCCGGGCCCGGCGCCCCGGTCGAACACGTCACGCTCTGCCCCCCAGCGATACCGCTTCCGGTAGCGCTCGCGAACGCCCTCGGGCGTCACCAGCACCAGGTCGTTGTAGAGGTCGTCCCCGTCTCGCTCGGGGAGGCCGACGACCAACTGGACGTCGTAATCGGCCGCGACGTCCACGAGCGGGTCCGTGAGCGGACCGGGAACGGCGTCGGCCAGTTCGCGCGCGGCGTCGAGGTCGTACCCGGTCACGCACAGTTCCGGGAGTACCGCCAGCCGAACCGATTCGTCCAGGGTATCCACCAGCGCCGCTATCTGGTCGACGTTACGACCGGGCTTCCCGACCGCCGGTTCGAACTGGCAGGCTGCGACTGACCCGTTCATCGTACCCCCCTCCAGTGGTCTCGACGTCTGTGCACGTCTATCGATTGCCGTCTCCCGGCTTGGGTTTTCCCCGGCACATGTCCATCTTTTAGGTGCGGACTGTCGACCGCGGACTTGCTCGATGACGCCCGCCCCGGCCCGCCGGGCGCGACGGTTAAAGCCCGTCACATGTTCGCGTGGATAGTTATCCACCGCGGCGTTCACCAGTCGTCGCGTGAACAGTAGACCGAGCGCCGCACGGACGCCCGACGAGGGCAGCGTCGGCGCGAAGCGCGCGCGTCGTCCGCCGTCGTCCGCTCGGAAGGCGGTGGTACCGTGACGGCCATCGACGAAGCTGACCCCGACGAAGCGTTACTCTCGGGCGCCGTGGACGTGCACGTCCACACCGCGCCAGACCTGGTCGACCGCTACCAGACGGACGTCGAACTGGCGCGGGAGGCGTTCGAGGCGGGGATGCGGGGCGTCGTGGTCAAGAGCCACGTCGTGCCGACCGTCGGGCGAGTCGACCTGGTGAACGAGGCCGTCGGCGAGAACGTCCTCCACGGCGGCATCGCGCTCAACGGAAGCGTCGGCGGCGTCAACCCCGACGCGGTGGAGGTGGCACTCGACCTGGGCGCCGACGTGGTCTGGTTGCCGACGGCCTGGAGCGCCAACCACGCCGGGCAGGCGCGCGCCGCCGGCGTCGAGCGGTTCGTCGGCCAGCGCGTTCCGGGACCCGACGAGGAACTGCACGTGACTACCGACGGGCATCTCACCCCGGAGACCCGCCGAGTCGTCGAACTCGTCGCCGACCACGACGCCGTGCTGGGAACCGGTCACGTGACCCCGGACCGCATCGAGGCGGTGGTCAACGCCGCCGCGGACGCCGGGGCGCGCGTCCTCGTCAACCACCCGTTCTTCCGCGTCGTCGACCTCTCGGTCGAGAGACAGGTCTCTCTCGCCGAGCGGGGGGCCGTGATGGAGTACTGCGCGTACGCCGTCCAGAGCACCGACGGGCACACCGTCGACCGGGTCGCCGACGCCGTCGAGCGCGTCGGCCCCGAGAACGCCCTTCTCGCCACCGACTTCGGGCAGGCGACGAATCCGCCGGTTCCGGGCCTGGCGCAGTTCGCCAGCGCCGTCCTCGAGGCCGGGTGTTCCCGGAAGACAGTCCGCCACCTGCTGACCGAGACGCCCGCTCGGTTGCTCGAATCGTCGTGACGGCCGGCGCGGCCCTCTTGAATGGTTCCACATGTAGTTGCGAATACTGATGGCCGGTTTCTCGCAATTTGTGTCACACAATGGCAGACTACCCGGTCGTCAACGCACACCACCACATCGGCAACGAGAACGTCGACAAGGACCGCACCTTCGAGTGGTCCGAGAGCGTGGCACAGATAATCGACGCGATGGACGAGAACCACGTCGACGCGACCATGCTCATGCCCCTCGGGGGCGAGAACGACCGCGGCGTGGCGGACGTCCACGACCAGATTTACGAGGCCACGCAGGCCTACCCCGGCCGCCTGTTCGGCGTCGCGGCTCCGAACCCGCACCTCGGGACCGAGTTCGTCCACGACGAGATTACCCGGGCGGTACAGGAACTGGACTTCAAGTACGCGAAGCTCCACACCCTGGCCTGGGGGGTCGACCCCACGTCGGACATAGCCTACGACTTCTACGACGCCGCCTCCGAGAACGACATCCCGGTGATGGTCCACACAGGCCCCCACGGCATGCCGTTCAGCGTCCCGGGGATGCTGATGCCGGTGGCCGAAGACTACCCCGACATGCCCATCGTGATGGCGCACATGGGCGGCGCCTACACCCTCACGCAGGAGGCCATCCTGATAGCCGAGCGCTACGACAACATCTACCTCGACACGACGCTGGCGCTCAACATGTACATCCGGCGCGCGATGCAACAGGTGGGAGCCGACCGCCTGCTGATGGCTGCCGAGCACTCGTCGAACATTCCGGTGGCGCTGACGAAGATAGACTGCATCGGCGCCTCCCGCGAGCAGAAGAAGAAAATTCTGGGACAGAACGCCATCGACCTCTACGGCCTCGACGTCGAGACGCAGGACTTCGAGGGCGAGCAGGCCGCGTCGGCCGCGGACGACTGACCCTCGTCCACACCGTCTCACCGTCCGTTCTATCCTTCGTCGTCCGCTGCGAACCGTCGCCCACGCTGCCGGTCGAGACGACGAGCCACGTCGAATCGGCCCTCTCGACGCCGGACGCGCCGGTCACGGAGCGCCTCG
>JBEPXT010000106.1:0-12758 GCA_041641795.1 Salinigranum sp. | reverse complement strand
CCCGCCTGGAGGACGTGGCGGACGTCACGACCGGCTACCAGTTGTATCACACGAGCGTCCACCCGCCCGACGTCATCGAGGCAGAGCGGTACCACTCCGACCGGCGGGAGAGCGACGCGCACGTCCCCGAAATCAGGGGCGGGTCGCTCTCGAAGTACGTCGTCGACCCGGCGCCCGACGGATACGTCGACGGGACGGCCGAGTTCTACCGGCGCCCGGCGGCGCGGTTCACGACCGGTCCGAAGGTGCTCGTCCGGGAGGTGACCGGCGCCGACGGCATCGTCGCGGCGCACACCGACCGCGAACTGCTCTTCCCGAAGTCGATACTGTCGGTCGTTCCGACCAGTGAGCCGTTCGGCGCGGCGTACCTCTCCGGTCTGCTCAACAGCGACGCGCTCGCGTGTTACCTCCTCGTCACCGGCGAGAAGTCCTCACAGAACCTGTTCCCGCGGGCCTCGATTTCGTCGCTTCGACGGCTCCCGGTACCGGCGGGTTCGACGCCCGTGTCGGGGAACACGGTTTCGAGCGTCCTCGACGGTTGCGACGTCGACCGAGAGACCCGCGAGGCACTCTCGGAACTCGTCGCAGGGGCCGACACAGCCGCCGACATGGTCGCGACGCTCGCCGACCGCATCGGGGCGGCCAAACGCGAGCGACGGGGGCTCAGTACGGACCTGGGTGCGTACCTCGACGGCGACGCTCCCGGCGCCCCCCTCGGCGAGCACCCGGCCTACCGGTCGGCAACCGGGGTAGAAGACACGATTCTGGGGCGAACCGGGGCGACGCACCCGAATCTGAAACTCGCCGCCGTGGAGGTTACCCGGCGACCGGACGCCCTGGAAGTCGACGCCGTCGCGAGGTACAAACCGACCGACGACGCGTCGGCTACGGACGGCTGGGGCTACGCGCGGACGGACCCGATTCCGGCCGCCGAGTTCGTCGGCCTGGAGGGCGTCGAACGCGAACTGGTGGCCGACTACGTCGCGTACGTCGTCAACGAGGCGGACGACGGGACGGCGGGGTTCCGAAGCGGGGCGACGAAGACGAACTCGCTGGTCGACCGCCTGGAAGCGCTCGAACTCCCGGACCTGTCCGCCGTGCGGGACGACTTCGAGCGCTACCGGAGCGAGGTCCGGCGAGCGCGACGGATAGCCGCCCGCATCGACTGCGAGACGACGCTCCTGAACGAACTCGTCTGTGACCTGTACGGTCTCTCGCCCGAGGACCGGGCAGTCGTTCGCGCGACCCTCGACGACTGACCCCCTGTTCTGCGGGTCGAAGATCGAAGGCAGTGTCGACGACTCGACGACGCCGGGAGCGACGGGAAGGACGCGTAGTCACGCCCGGCGCGGGGGGGAGTACTCCCACCGGTCGCTGTAGGCGTCGGCGAATCGTTTGAGCATCCCCCGGTCGGCGACGAGTCGCGCCGCGACGCGCGGCCGCCTGGCGACCCGGGCCAGGACACGACGTGGGGACCGCGTCACGTCGTCTATCGTCAGGCCGTCGAGGGCCTCCGCGACGCCCGCGAGGAGGTGGGGGTCCTCGTGTTCCACCCAGGCCCCGCGCATGAGGTGTGCCAGCCGGTACTCGCGTTTCATCGCCTCGTACAGCCGTCGGGGGTACGTCCCGCCCTCCCCGCGTCGGACGAGTTCCGCGAGGAGGTACGACGACCGGATAGCCTGGCAGATTCCCTCGCCCTGGTAGCGATTGGCGATGCCGGCGGCGTCGCCGACGAGAAAGACGTTCTCCGTCGGACGGTGCGTGGCCTCCGGGTTCAGACTCGGTCCGCGCGGAATCGTGTAGATGTTCATCGCGTCGCGTTCCGGGACGGGGACGTCGTTCCGTCGGCAAGTGGTCTCGAACGCCCGGTAGTAGTCGTCCGGACGCTGGTCGCCGGCCCACCCGATGCCCACGTTCGCCCGGTGGCGCGTCTTCGGGAACACCCAGGCGTAGCCCACGTACCCTTCGAACAGAATCTCCGGGTGCGACAGGCCCTCGGCGAAGTCGCCCGCGACGTCGGCGTTTATCGCGACCATGTCGCCGGTGTACGCCTCTCGCTCGCCGAACGTTCGGACCGTCAGCGACGGCTGGCCGGTCGCGTCGACGATACAGTCGTACTCCTCGCAGACCTCGCGGTACGTCTCCGGCGTCAGTCCTGTGTTCTCGCGGACGTCGACGCCTCGCTCCCGGAGTCGGGCCGCCCACTGACGCTCCACGACGTTCCTGTCGGTGATGAACCCCGGTTCACACCGGAGCGTCGCCGACCCGAGGGGCCCTTCTCCCGGCCGTCGGGACGTACCCCGGAAGACGTCGAGCCTGAATCCCTCGACGTCGTTCAGGAACCCGTTCTCCGGCGTCGTCTCGAGGGGAACCAGCGTCGCGTCGTTTATCGCCTCCCCGCAGTTAACTCGCTTGTCGGCGTACGACTGGCGCTCGAACAGCGTCACCTCCCCTACGTGACGCAGTCGCTCTGCGGCGGCCAGGCCGGCGACGGCGCCTCCTACCACGGCGATGGATGTCGGATGTTCGTCCATATCTGAAGACAGATGTTTCCGGGGCCGGTACGCCCGCTCCGATAATGAGACTGACGGCGCTACAGTGACCGGCGTTTCGGAACCGACCCCCGGAAGGCGGCGCCGTGACGGTCAGGTCCTCGTTCAGTCGCCGGAGTGTGCGACGGTGACCGTTCGACTGCGCGGGCCGTCACACTCGACCAGCAGCACCGACTGCCAGCGACCCAGGTCCGGCGCCCCGTCGCTCACGGGTATCGATATCCCGTTGCCGACGAGCAGTGCCCGCAAGTGCGCGTCCGCGTTGTCGTCTATCTCGTCGTGTCGCCACCCGTCGTCCGGGACGACGTCGGCGAGGAATCGGTCTACGTCAGAGAGCAACCGCGACTCTGCCTCGTTGACGGTGACGCCAGCCGTCGTGTGTTTCACGAACACGGTGCAAGTGCCTCCGGCGTCGTCGGGGAGGGCCGACGCCACCCGGTCGGTCACGTCGATGGCTTCCAGCCGGTCGGTCGTCTCGACGGTGAACTCCATGGAACACGTCCGTCTCGGAGCGTCAAAAGTGTCCGTCGCACCCGAATTCTGCGTCCGCTCTGCGGGTCGCGGTCGGTCGCCGGTACGTCATAGACAGTTTCCTCCTCGGCGGTGGGGACGTCCGCACGGTACGGTGTCGAACCGGTCTCCGCGTCGCCGAAACGGTCGACAGTCAGAGCCAGGGTTCCCGCGACTCCTCCTCGGGGTACCCGTACTGGCTCTCCTCGGCGGAGACGCCGTGACCCGAGACGGTGGCGGCGCCGACGTCGTCGACGGCTGGCCGGTCGTCGCCGCCGTCGGCGACGGCTGCATCGACCGTCTGGACGGTCTCGACGTGCAGCGGTTCCTCGTACGGGGCGTCGACCACCGGCGCCGATTCGGGGTCGCCCCGGCCGGGCCCTTCGTCGTCCACGGTCGACTCGTCGACAGACCCGTCGGCCGAGGGGTCGAACGCGAACATCGCCGTGACGGCGAGGACGCCGAGCGCCACGGGCGCGTCGGTCGGCATCAGCTTCAGCACCGAGAGCGCGAGCATGCCCAGGGCGACCGAACTCCCGAACCGGAACATGTCGATGTCGACCGACCCGCGCAGCCGCGGTCCCAGGAGCGCGACCATCAGGGCGAATCCGACACCGACGGCGGCGGCGGCCGCGGCGCGGGCGACGAGCATCGGGTCGGTCACGAAGGCGAGTTCGGCGCCCGCCGGCTGGAAGCTGGCCACCATGCCCAGGCCGATGATGACCGCCGGACGGGGAAGGTACTCACCCACCTTCGAACTGGCCGTCTTCGCCGCGACGGTGAGGATGACCAGTCCGGCGAACCGCTGGAAGATGTCGATGTTCACGAGGCTCTTTATCGACGGCGCGAGCGCGGCCTCTATGGCCGCGGCCGGAATCAACAGGAGACCGACGAGCAGCACGGCCTCGACGTGCTGTCGGCGCGTTCCGTCCATCTCGGCGAGGATGACGGCGACGGTGGCGGACCCCCCGAAGATGAGGAGACCGGTCTCGAGGATGCCGAACGGGACGGTCAGCGCACCGGCGATGACCAGCGCCGGGAAGATACCGTCTATCAGCGGGAGGGCCATCACCGTCGCCAGCAGCTTCGTCGTACCGCCGACCTGTTGCTCTAATCGAAGCGCGACCGGGTGTCGTGAGACGCTCATTCCATGTTAGCGGCCGTAACCTTCGGCCAGACGGCGATACGGGCGTAACCCGAACAGTCCCCCGCGTCGGAATCCTCGGCTGGATCCGCATTTAAAATTGAACTCCGAGGAAAATGTATTGCCGTTCGCTGTAAACAGCGAGCCCGATGCGAGCATCGGCTGACCGGCAATACGCGACGCGGCGGGACTTTCGGAGTCCATGTTTCTATACAGGCCAACCGCGATAATAAACGTTGTGTGGGACGAGGGGGCATACGACAAACGCTCCCACAGAATGGTACTTAAGGAGACGTTACGATTTGCCGAAATTTGCCCTGGAATCCGAAGAATCCTCGAAGAACAACTCGGCCGCGAACAAATGTTGCGCGAACCCACGTCCGCCAGACTGGGCGTCTCAGAAGCGTGATGGTTGGTGAATCGAGAGGCGACGGCGGTATCGACGAAATTCTCCTGTGGGTTACAGCGTGTTGTCTCGAAGGTGAATAGCAGACCGTTGCCCCTCGGTACTGCCTCTCGCAACGAGATTGTATCCACGTATGTGGATATCAACGAGATTACTATGATACGGGTGGGCAAGGACGTGCCATCTCGCAATCCTTTTGGTCGAAGCCCAGAGACGGCTTACATGGCGAACGACGTTCCCGACCGAGAACCCTTCTCAGAGAAACTCAGGGTCCCCGAATCGCTGACGTTCGACGACGTACTGCTCCGGCCGATGGAGAGTCGCGTCGAACCGGACGAGGCTGACGTCTCGACGCGCGTCTCCCGCAACGTCGAGTTGAACATTCCCGTCCTCTCGGCGGCGATGGACACGGTCACCGAGAGCAGGATGGCAATCGGGATGGCCAGGTACGGCGGCCTGGGCGTTCTCCACCGCAACATGGACGTCGACGAGATGGTCCGGGAGATAGAGCGAGTCAAGCGCGCGGACGAACTCGTCATCCGCCGGGAGAACGTCGTGACTGCCGACCCGGAACAGACGATTCACCGGGTCGACGAGATGATGGACCGCGAGGGGGTCAGCGGTGCCCCCGTCGTCGACGACGACGACGCCGTCCTGGGCATCATCTCCGGGACCGACATCCGCCCGTACCTCGAAGTCGGGGAGCGAGACGAGGTCGGCGAAGCGATGACCGACAAGGTCATCACGGCCTCGGAGGAGGTGACCGCCCGGGAAGCGCTCGAACTCATGTACGAACACAAAATCGAGCGCGTGCCCATCGTGGACGACGACAATCGGCTCGTCGGCCTGGTGACGATGCAGAGCATCCTCCAGCGACGCGAACACGAGAACGCGGTCCGGGACGAGGAGGGGCGACTCCGGGTCGGCGCGGCCGTGGGCCCCTTCGAGGAAGAACGCGCCGAAACCGCCGACGAGGCGGGCGCAGACGTCATATTCATCGACTGCGCGCACGCGCACAACCTGAACGTCGTGAGGACCGCCCGGCAGATTCGAGAGCGGGTGGACGCGGACGTCGTCGTCGGCAACGTCGGGACGCGCGAGGCCGCGGAGGCGCTGGTGGACTTCGCGGACGGCATCAAGGTCGGTATCGGCCCGGGCAGCATCTGCACCACGCGGGTCGTCAGCGGCGCCGGGATGCCACAGATATCCGCCATCGCAGAGGTTGCGGACGTCGCCAGCGCCCACGACGTGCCGGTCATCGCGGACGGGGGAATCAGGTACTCGGGCGACGCCATCAAGGCCATCGCCGCGGGGGCCGACGCCGTGATGCTCGGTTCGTACTTCGCCGGGACCGACGAGGCGCCGGGTCGGGTCATCACGATGAACGGCAAGAAGTACAAGCAGTACCGCGGGATGGGGAGCGTGGGCGCGATGCAGTCTGGCGGCGGCGAGCGCTACCTCAAGGACCCGGACGAGGACGAAGACTACGTCCCCGAGGGCGTCGAGGCGGCCACCCCGTACAAAGGGACGCTCGAATCCGAACTCCACCAGCTAGTCGGCGGCATGCGGTCGGGGATGGGGTACGTCGGCGCCGAGAGCCTCCAGTCGTTCAAAGAGCGCTCCGAGTTCGTCCGCGTCTCCAGCGCCGGGCAGACGGAGGGCCACCCGCACGACGTGATGATTACCGACGAGGCTCCGAACTACAGCCCCAGCGAGTGACGGACGGGCCGAGAACGCCGGGTCGCCCCGGTCGTTCTCGTTGTCTGTCGCGGGTGTGAACGACCGAAACCGAGTTCTCCGGCCGGACCAGCGAATTTCTGCCGGAACAGGTGTGTAATTTATCTCCCGTTCGCGCGTACCTGTTCCCTATGTGGGAGGGGCACACGAGCGATCAGGGGCGGCGGCATCCAGACGGGGAGGAGTGGTTGCGGGCGTACGAGGACCTGTTTCACGACGCGCCGTTCCTCCTCTCGATTCTGGACGCCGACTGGACCGTCAGGTTCTGCACGCGGTCCGTCGAGCGCGTACTGGGGAGGCCACCGGACGCCGTGGTCGACCGACCGCTGACAGACTGGGTCCACCCGGACGACCGGTCGATACTGGAGCGGTTGCTGCGTCACGTCGTCGGTCGACCGGGTGACCGGGAGCGGAGCGTCCTCAGGTTCGAGAACGCGGCGGGCGACTGGATATCTCTCGAACTGTCGGTCCTGAACCTCCTCACCGACCCGCGCTTCGACGGACTGGTCGTCTCGGCCCACGACGTGAGCGCCTCCGTCACCATCGCCGAACGCGCCGCGGAAACCGAACGGAAGTTCCGGGCCGTCTTCGACCACGCGTTCGACGCGATGGTGCTCACGGACGACGCCGGGAGGTACGTCGCAGTGAACGCCGCCGCCGCCGAACTGTTCGGCGCCGGGTCCGCGGACGACCTCCTGGGGCGGTCGATTGCGGAGTTCGCCGCCGGGGACTTCCCGTTCGAGGACACCTGGGCGGCGTTCCTCGATACCGGGCACCAGCGCGGCGAGTTCACGCTGTCTCGGCCGGACGGCCGCCGGGTCGTGACCGAGTTCGCGGCGACGGCGAACGTCCTCCCCGGCCTCCACCTCTCGATTATTCGCGACGTCACCGCGCGGAAGAGCCGCGAACGCGAACTGCTGGTCGCCAACAGCGCGCTCGCGGAGGCGAAAATCGGCATCACTGTCGCCGAGGGACGCGGCCTCGACGCTCCGATAACGTTTGCCAACGCCGAGTTCCAGTCGCTCACGGGATACTCGATGGACGACATACGCGGCCAGAGCGTCCGGTTGCTGTTCGGAGACGGCACACGCGAGACCGACCTCGAGCGCCTCGAGTCGGCGGGCCAATCGAGCGAACCCGTATCAATCGAGGCACTCGCCTACCGGAGCGACGGCTCCGAGTTCTGGTGTCACCTGGACGCCACCCCGGTTTCGACCGACGGCGACGGGACGACCGTCACGTTCTACCGCGACGTCACGGCCGACACGTTGTACCGGGGCGCGCTTCGGGGCCTCCACGAGACGACCCGTCGCTTCCTCGCTCCCGACGTGAACAGGGACGTGCCGTCCCTCGCGGTGGCGTCGATGCCCGACGTGCTCTCGCTTCCCTACGGCGTCTTCTTCTCGTACGAACCCGAGAACGACCGCCTCGCCCCCGGACCGTGTACGGATGCCGCCTGTCCTGAGACGGCTATTCCCGACGTCCCGGTCTCGGACGGCATTCTCGGCGAGGTATTCGTCACCGGGTGGGGTCGCTACGTCACCGACCTCTCGGCGCGACCGGACTTCGACCTCGAGTTGCCGGTCGAGACGGCCCTCGTCCTCCCGGTGGGCAGGCACGGACTCCTCCTCGCCGGCAGGGAGGACGGAGACATCACGGACTACCAGCGGGACCTGGCCCGCCTCTTCGCCGCGAATCTCGAAGTCGGACTGGACCGGGCCGAACAGGTCCGGCTGCTCGAGGCGAGCGAGCGAGAACTGGCTGCACAGCGGGACGAACTGGAACGACTCGCCGGAATCAACGAGACCATCCGCGACGTGAACCGGGCTCTGATTGCGGTCGGGGGCAGCCCCGAGGGCATCGAGCACGCCGCCTGTCGCCGCCTGGCCGACGCGGACGCGACGATGTTCACCTGGTTCGGATCGCTCGACGACATCGAGCAGCGGGTGGTTCCCAGTTCGTGGGCGGGCGTCAGTGCGACGTACATAGACCAGTTCGTCTCCCGCCTCGAGAGTCATCCGATTCACTCCCTGGCCGTCGAGGCCATCCAATCGAACCGCGTCGCCGTGGCCGAATCGATACACGGACTGGCGGGATGGGAGGCCGTGCGTCCGGAGGCCCTCCGACACGGGTTCCAGTCGGTCGCGGCGATTCCTGTCCGGAAGGGGACGACGGTCGTGGGCGTTATCGTCCTCGGGGACAGCCGCCCCGAACCGTTCGACACCCGGGTCCGGACGGTGTACGCGGAACTGGGGGAAATTATCGGCGCGGCGCTCATCCGTGCGACGCAGGAATCGGATTCGCTGACCGACCGGAGCGTCCAGATCCAGGTGGCCGTGTCGGGCGAGGAGTTCCTGATGAACCGGCTGTCGAGCGACCTCGGCTGTTCCATCGAACTCGAGGGCGTTCTCTCTCATCGGGACCAGCGGGTGGTGATGTTCCTCGACGTTTCCGGGGCGTCGACAGAACGGCTCGTCGAACGCTTCGAGACCCAGGAGGCAATCGAGTCGGTCCGGGTCGTCTCGGAGAGCGACGAGTCGATACTGCTCGAGGTCGTCCTGAACTCGGTCCCGGCCCAGGAGCTCCTCGCCGAGCGCGGCGGACGGCTCCAGTCGTTCCTGACGAGCGACGGGAAGACCACCATGTGGCTCGAGTTCCAGGGCCGACCCGACCTCCGGGCGTTCGTCGAGTCGCTGCAGACCGTCTGGCCCCACACCGACTTCCAGTCGCGGCGAGAGCGAACCCACTCCCTCGAGACGCCGACGACGCTCCACGCGAGACTCCGCGAGGAACTCACGCCGCGTCAGTTTGAGGCGCTCCAGACCGCATACTTCGGCGGACTCTACCGGTGGCCCCGGACGGCGACTACCGAACAGTTGGCCCCCGCGATGAGCATCACCTCGGCGACGTTCCAGTACCACCTCCGGGCGGCCGAACAGAAGCTCCTTGACCTCATCTTCGGCTAAACTGGGCGGCCCGGATTCACCTCGCCCGTGCCGGTCGGTCGCCCGGCGACAGTAATCTCTCCTCGCACGGGAGTGCCTTCGACGGAGCGTCGCGCGTCAGCAGTCGGTCGAACCGAATCCGCACACACCCTAGTCACCTAGAACCCGTCCGGCACGGCGCTCAATAATCCATGAGTGAATCGTTTTGGTCGACGCGCGGCGTTACTCTACGTATGGCCCACACTGACGTTTCGGGGGGAATACACGGGGCAGCAGTAACACAACTGGGGGGGAACGCGCACTTCGTGCAGTACGACTGGGACGACTCGGTGTCGCTGAGCACCGTCGTCATCGAGTCGGTGAGTCAGGTCGCCGGGAAGGCGCCGGAACTGCTGGGGGACCCCCTGTACAACTACGTCGACCCTGACGCGCTGGACCAGCTCTTCGAGCCGCTTCGGGGGACGAGGCAGCGAGAGCGCGGCCGGGTGGCGTTCGAGTTCGCCGGATACCGGGTGACTGTCCGCGGCGACGGCGGCATTCTCATCAATCCCGCCGGTGCCGGCCCCGTCGAGTTCCCGGACGGGTTCTGAGCGGCCTGACTTGTGCTATCAGTTCTCTGTTGCGCTGGAGCGGTGTTCCGGTTCCCGCAGAACCCGCATTATATATGATTCACGTGAGAAGTGACGACCAATGGAGACGGCCGAGCTTCTGAAAGCACTTCGAGACGCCGGACTCTCTCAGTATCAGGCCGAGGCGTACGCGACGCTGCTCGAGTTCGGCAGCGCGAGCGCGACAGAACTGGCCGATTCCTGTAGCGTTCCGACAGCGCGCATCTACGACGTCCTCCGAGACCTGGAGGGGAAAGGGTACATCGAGACCTACGAACAGGAGAGTCTGCACGCGAGGGCCAGAGACCCTGACCACGTGCTCGCGACGCTCCACTCCCAGGCCGACAGACTGAACGAGGCAGCCGACGAGATAGAGTCCCGCTGGGAACAGCCGGAGGTTCAGGCGAACAAGGTCAGCATCGTCAAGCGGTTCGACACGGTTTTCGAACACGCTCGGTCGCTCATCGGCACGGCAGAGAACGAGGTGCTGGTCGCGGCGACGCCCGAACAGTTCAGGCGCCTCCGCCCGGCGCTCGTCGAGGCGAAAGACCGGGACGTCATCGTGAAAGTGTCCGTCCACACCGACCTCGAGGAAGAGGGAGCCGAACCGCCCACCGAGTCGGAGTTGACGGGCGCCGTGACCGAGGCCCGCCACCGGACGCTCCCGACGCCGTTTGTCGTGCTGGTCGACAGAACGAGCGCGTGTTTCGCCCCGCACGTTCACTCCCTCAATCAGTACGGCGTGTTGGTGGACGATTACACGCTCACCTACGTCTTCCACTGGTACTTCACCACGTCGCTCTGGGAGGTGTGGGACGTGCTGTACTCGACGAGACCCGACGAACCACCCAGGGATTACGCCGACTTCCGACGGTGTGTACGCGACGTGAAGCCGCTCATCGAGTCGGGGGCGACCATCGAGGTGCTGGTCCGCGGGTACGACATCGAATCGGGCGACCCGGTGCAGTTCTCTGGACACATCGTCGACGTCCTCTACGACGGCGACGGGTCCGAAGAGGGGTCGCCCCCGTTATCACAGCTGGCTGGCCACGTGTCGATGTTCGTGGCGACCGGCGATCGAACTCTCAGCGTCGGCGGGTGGGGGGCCGCGCTCGAGGACGTCGAGGCGACTCGTGTGACGATACAGTCTGTCGAGCGCGGGACCGACGAGGAGTGACACGCACCGGGGTGCCCCGGAGGTCGGGACGTTCCGGGTCGATAATCGGGGGACGAAACGGCGATTCGGACGCTTTCGGGCGGATTCTTTCACTACGCAAACAGCTATTCGCGTCGATTCTCGAAATTTTATTTAGGCCCGGGAGGAAAGCAACCGCACAGATGGATGTCGGGACGCTCGTCAACGAACTGCGATTAAGGGGGTATTTTCTTATATCCCCGGAAATGATTCAGTCTAAGAAGAGTGTTGTTGGAACACCTCACCTCCACCTATGACAACTGACCAACCACTCGTGCTGGTCGTCGAAGACGAACCAGATCTCGCCGACCTGTACGCGACCTGGCTCAAAGACGAGTACAGAGTGCGCGTCGCGTACGGCGGCCGGGAAGCGCTGGACGCTCTCGACGACGAGATTTCGGTCGTGCTCCTCGACCGACGGATGCCCGACCTGTCGGGTGACGAGGTGCTGGTCGCTCTCCGCGAACGGGACATCGAGTGTCGGGTCGCGATGGTGACCGCCGTCGAACCGGACTTCGACATCATCGAGATGGGCTTCGACGACTACCTGGTCAAACCCGTCTCGAAGGACGCCCTCAAATCCACCGTCTCGAATCTCCTGCTCCGGACCGAGTACGACGAGGGCGTCCAGGACCTCTTCTCGCTCGCGTCCAAGAAGGCGCTCCTGGAGTCCGAGAAAGGCCCCTCGTCGCTCGAAGAGAGCGACGAGTACCAGGAACTCACCGAGCGACTCGAGGAGCTGCGCGACGAGATGGACCGGACGCTCACCGAACTCGACGACAGGGACGACGTGAGCGTTCTCTACCGGGAACTCGGACGCGAGACCCCGAAGAGAGACACGGACGAGTAAGTCGCGTCCCGACGGATACGCCGCCCGCTCTCCGACGCAGTCACCTCGCAGACGCGTGAAGACGTGCCCGGAACCCGGGGCCGTTCGCGCTCCTCCGTCCCGACGACCGACCGATTTTCACACTCCAGGCGCTCTCCGAGACGTCTGGGGCCTCTCGTCGGTTCAAATCGTTCCATACGACGTATAGCCGTTTCTCCACGATTTATATTAGTTCAAATCCACTAAATTGATTATATTACTTGTCGGATATACTCGAAAAAATTCATATCACAAGCCAGTCATTGGTAAATTGCAATGTCCGAAGCTACCACCGAACTGACGGAGTACCTGCAGAACAACCCGCGGATGATGGGCGTGCTGTTTACGGCCATGCTCCTCCTCTCCCAGGCGGGGAATGTCGCGGCGACGAACTGTGTTGGAACGACCGGCCCCTGAGCGGTAATCTATTACTCGAAGTACGCATCGATATCGTCCACCGTCAACGAATTACTCCAGTGTAACTCCCCTCCCAGGATGACAGGGGTATCCTCCATTGAGAGGAACTGGCTCAGTCCGACGCGCGAGATGCTGAACGTGTCTATCGTTCCCGAAGAGAGGTAGTACTGCTCGTTCCCCTCGATTGCGGGCGCCACCATCGTACCCATACCGTGTTCGGTATTCGGATACGTGAGGTACTCGAGTTCGTACTCGTCACCTGACCTGCGGATTTCGCATACGTTCGGAATGAACCCTCCCGCCTGCGTCACGGAGAGACTGCCGTCGCCGACGACGATGTACTGGTTGCCGATGACGCTCTCGTCGCGGGCGAGGT
>JBEPXT010000105.1:0-12854 GCA_041641795.1 Salinigranum sp. | reverse complement strand
TACAGTCAATTCCTCGAAGACTAGATACAGAGCGGCTAAAAGTCCGAAAATCCATCTCTGACCAAATTATATCAGATGAACTGCTTCATGCCAAAGAATTGTGGGACGAAGGGGACGTTCGAGCTGCAGGCGTAGTAGCTGGTGTGGCTCTGGAACGCCACCTCTATACACTCTGTGAAGTGTCTGAGAAAGAGATGGAATACGGGTACATGGATGGAATCGCGTCTCTTGCGACTACTCTTGAAACCTCTTAAGAAATTACTCTGGATGAGAAGAAGCAACTTGAATGGTTAGGTGACATTCGAAACAAGTGCGCTCGTGCAAATGAGGAAGAGCCAGAGAAGCGGAAGATAGAGATGTGAATCCAACAAGCCAGCGAGATGGTTCGGAATCTCTGACGTTGACGCGATGGAAAGGTGTCTTTCGAGCGATTTCACGCCGAGAAATCCCACCAATCCGTCCATCGTCGACCGAACTCGCGGCGCACCGAACAGCCACTGCTTTCAACTGTCAGACGCGCCCAGGACGGGTGTGACACTGGACATCGGACTCGTCGGAGCGGGGAACATCATGGCCACCCACCGCTCGAACCTCGTCGACAGCGACGCGACCGTCGTCGGCGTCTGTTCGCGGACCGAATCGAGCGCCAGAGAGATGGCGGCCCCGCACGAGGCGGCGGTGTACACCGACTACGAGGCGCTGTACGAACGCGAGCGTCCGGACGCGGTTCTCGTCGCCATCCCGCCGCACGCCCACGACGGCCACGAGGTGGCGGCCGCAGAGCGCGGCATCGACCTCTTCGTGGAGAAACCGCTCTCCCTCTCGCGGCAGTACGCCCGCGACGTGGCCGCCGCGGTGGACGAGGCCGGCATCGTGACGCAGGTCGGTCACCAGTTCCGGTACGCCGACGTCGTCGAACGCGCCGCGGCCATTCTCGACGGCCGGACGGTGAGCCAGGTCGAGGGGCGCTGGATAGACGGCGTCGCCCCGCTCTCGTGGTGGCCGGAGAAGGCCACCTCCGGCGGGCAGGTCGTCGAGCAGTCCACGCACGTGTTCGACCTGCTCCGACATCTCGCGGGCGACGTGGCCGACGTGTCGGCGTACGGCGGCCAGCGGGTCGTCACTGACGACATCGACTTCGCGGACGCCTCCGTGGCGGCGATGCGCCACGAGAACGGGGTCGTCAGTCAGGTCAGTTCGACGTCGGCGTCGCCCGAGAAGGACGTCGGCCTCGAAATCGTCGCCGAGGGGTGCCGGCTCGAACTGGACCTCGTCGCGCACACGCTGACGGGAACGGTCGACGGCGAGTCGGTCGAGCACCGCGGCGACGGGACTCCCTACGCGGACGAACTGGCTGCCTTCCTCGACGCCGTGCGGTCCGACGACTCGTCCCGTCCGCGGTCCCCGTACCCGGACGCGGTCCGGACGTTCGAACTGACTCTCGACGTCGACGACGCGCTCCAGCGCGACTGACCGACGAGCGTCGACGGTCCCGACGATTGCCCACCGGACGACTGATGTGGACCCTCGCCGACGGCCCGCCGGACGGCTGACTACCGGCCGTCGCCGGCGGCGAACGGAGCGGTCACTGTTCGAGCACGTCCTCCGGTCCCGTCCACTCGTCTGCGAGCAACCCGTACCGCTCGACGTCCACGTACCGCCCGTCGGCGAACTGCGCTTCCCGGGCCGTCCCCTCGTGGACGAATCCGAGCCGGTCGCACAGTCGCCGGGAGGCCTCGTTGGGGGCCATCACCGTCGCCGAGACGCGGTGCAGTCGGAGACGCTGGAAGCCGTACTCCACGAGGTAGGCGCCTGCCTCGGTGGCGTACCCCACGCCCCACGCCTTCGGGTGGAACCAGACGCCGAAGTTCGCGTATCCGTCCCGGTCGACGACCGGCGAGAGCGACACGGAACCGACGGGCTCGCCGGCGAACTCTCCCTCGGTCGGAACGGCGAGCAGCGTCGGGTCGTCCTCGCCCCCTGACCACAACTCCTCTCGGTACCGCTCCTCGTCGTAGGGCGTCCTGAACGCGCCGACGTACCGGCGCACGTCGGGGTGGTTCACTCCCTCCTGGAGGAACTCGACGTCGTCGTCTGTCGGTAGTCGAAGGTCGAGGCGGTCGCACCTGATGAACGCTGGTCCTGGCATGTGTTCGTGATTCGTCCTGGCATGTGTCCGTCGGTCGGTAGCTGACTGGCTGAACGACACTCGGGGAGCACGCACTCGTGTGGCGGCGCCGGGGCGGCTCAGAAGCAGTGGAAAACGGTCATCGGTCGACCCTGTAGACAGATGCCGTGGCGTGGGTCATATGCGTTGGGGTGCGAGCGACGGTCAGATTCGCGGCGCGAACCCGACTCAGGACTGTGTCTGTTCGCCGTCTTCGGTCTCCTCCTCGACCGCAATCGCGTCCTGCAACCTGTCGATGTCGGTTATCTTCTCCAGGTCCCCCATCGAGAGTTCGGTCATCTCGTTCGCGCTCTCGCCGGACGCGACGCCGCTGGTGAGGATGCTCCGGACGCCCTCCTCGATGGTCATGTCCACGTCGTGGACTTTGCTCCGGGGGACGTGGGTGAGGAAGCCGCCGGTGACCGGGTTCGGAGCCAGCGGGACGAACAGCGTCACCATCTCCTCGTGACCCGTCGTCTCCCCCACCGTCTTCGGCGAGCGGCTCGTCTCGAAGGCGATGACGTAGACGTCGTCGCCGAGCAACTGGACGAGCTTTATCTCCTGGAAGTTCTCGGCCTCCTGGTCGAGCATCACGTCGCCCATGCGCCGGAAGCTCTTGTACACCGTCCCGATGCCGGGGATCGAGGTGATGGCGAGGTCGACGACGCTGATGATGCGTTCGCCGTAGCGGTTTCGGCCGACGGACCCGACGACGACGATGACGCCGAGCAGCATGAGGACCGCGACGAGTTCGGTGAAGAAGTCGACGACGACCGAGTAGACGTTCAGTTCGATGAGCACCCGGACGAATCCCGCACTCTCTACCAGTTCGATGATACCGAGCCACCGCAGCAGCTCGATGACCGGGCGGAGGGCGTTCGTGATGAAGTTCAGCGCCAGGTCCAGGATGTACAGCGTGACGATGAGCGGGATGATGATGCCGACGCCTGTCATGAGGACGTCGAGCGTACCCTCGTAGAGAGATTCGCCAGCCTCCTTCGCTCCAGCGGGGGACCGAGTCGACGAGTCCGGGCTAGACATTAACCACCCGTTGTATCCACTGCAGACACATCAACCTCCGGCCTTCTCACGAATGTCAGCATTCTTCGATAGTGATTCGGGCCGCGGCGGACTCGCATCGTCGTCCCGCCTCGTTGCCCCTCCCGCGCGAGCGAATGGCGCCTGCCGGGCACGAACGGCGGGGTCTCACTTCTCCGGTCCGGCGGAGGGTTCCCTGTCGGGCGGTCGAGCGTCCCTGCGGTCGTCTCGCCGGCGAGTTCCCACCCGGACCTGCTGGTTCACTCGCCCGTACATTGCTCGCTCCGGCAGTTTACCGGGAAGACGGCTCGTCGCTTGCGAACGAAAACACACGTCGAAATACAGGTTGAGCCTTCCGGCGAGTGCGATGGCACTGTTCCAACAGACCGAGACGAGAGACGGAGAGAGCGACGAAGATATGGCAGAGTCGGTTCCCATGTCGAAGGGCGACCCGGTGGCGACGGCCGCCGCCGCGTCGGTGCTCTACTCGTGGTACCACTTCTACGTCCGCGGTGACAAAGAGCAGGGCATCTTCGTGGGTCTGTGGGCGCCGACGCTGCTCGCGGCCGCGAACTACCTGCAGCAGAAAGACGTCATCCAGAAGTTCAAGCAGGGCGTCTCCGCGTTCTGAGTGGCGTGACGCGCACGGGCGGCGCCGTCGTCCCGGCGCGTGCCGGTCCCTGCTCCCGAATCGACTCCGGGTGACCGCGTGACGAACCTGCGACGCCGGCCCTGTGGACGTTGGGGGCCGGGTCGCTGGAAGTGACAGAACGGACGCGGTCGATGGGACGGATGCGGTCGATGCGGCTCTTCTCGCACGGCCGAAAATGAAAATCACTCGTGGCACCTCGCAACCGACCAGCCGCCGGTGTGGCGAGCGACGCCGACACCGGACGTCGAACCGAACCGTCCCGGGCGCGTTACGCCGAACAGTTGTTCGCGCCGGTTTCGAGCTTCGTTCCTTCGCTGCTACTTTCGTACTCCTCTTGCCCGCTGTTGATTTCTATCACCGTCTCGTAGTTGTCGGGCTTCGAGGGCACGTTCTCGACCATCTGTTCGACGAACTCGTCCCGGTCGAGGCCGACCAGGTCGAGTCGCTCCCGGACCGAACCGAGCGAGTCCGCGACCGGGTGCCCGGGTTCGCCGTTCTCGTAGTGCCCGTCGTTCGTGATGGTGACGTGGCCCGGCAGGACGGTGAGGTCGTCCGGCTGGTCGAGCAGGGTGTCGTGGAGCGTCTCGTACTCCATCTCGGCGCCCTTCTCGGCGCCCTCCTCGCCGAACTCGAGTTCCGTGCGGCCGACCGAGTCGACGAACAGGGCGTCGCCGGTCAGCACCGCCTCGTCGCCGACGCGGTAGTTGACCATCTCGGAGGTGTGGCCCGGCGCTTCCAGCACCGTGACGTCGATGCCGCCGACGTCGATGACGTCGCCGCCCGCAACGGGGTCGAACTCGTACTCGAGATCACGCTCCTCGGCCCGCTCTCC
Source organism: Salinigranum sp. (assembly GCA_041641795.1). Classification (GTDB taxonomy): domain Archaea; phylum Halobacteriota; class Halobacteria; order Halobacteriales; family Haloferacaceae; genus JBEPXT01. The sequence continues at coordinate 8,165 of JBEPXT010000105.1, read as the reverse complement.
GAGGTGATACGGAACGCCGAGTCGGTCGGCCAGTTCGCGGCCGCCGGAGATGTGGTCGGCGTGGACGTGCGTGTCCAGGACGCGTGTGATGTCGAGTCCGCGCTCCGCGGCGGCGACCACGTACTGCTCGGTGTGCCGCGTCGGGTCGACGACGACCGCCTCGCCGGCGTCCGGGTCCCCGACGAGGTAGCTCAGACAGCCTTTCCCCCGTCGCTGGAACTGCACGATGTCCACGTCGGCGTCGGTGTCCACCGTCGCCTGCTCGTACAGGGAGTTCCAGTCGCGCATCCCGTTGTTGACGACGGCGACGTCGTCGTACCCGTTCGCGTCGAGTTCCGCGGCGAGCGTCGTCGACGTCGCACCCTTGCCGCAGATGGTGTGTATCGTGTCGTCGTCGGCCAGGTCGTCTATCTCCGTGGCCTGGTCCTCGTCGAGCGTCTCGGCCGGTCCGAAGGGGACGTTCACCGCACCGGGAACGTGCCACGACTCGTAGCTGTCCTCCGGACGCGTGTCGACGATAGTCGGGTCGTCTTCGGACGCGTCTATCTCGTCTGCGAGTTCGCGAGCGGTGATTTTGTCGAACATCTCTCGGTCCACTGTTACTCGTCTCTCGGGGATACTGTCTTGGCCTGAATGTGCAAGGACGCGACCGCCGACGGTCGCGGAGCGAGAGGCGCCCCGCTGGGGGTCCGAGAATCCAACAACACTCCGGCTGACACATCTATTCTTTTCGACGACAGGTACTGCTCCCCAGACGCCCGTTCGGCAAAATAGCACGGCCGCAACAATATTGAAGTGTCTACAGCAGGTAGCCCCTCGCGTGAAGCCGGTCCGGACGACCGGCGACGACGGCGTTTCCTCGAGCGGCGGGACGACGCGGATACGACCCGGTGAGTCTCGACCGGCCCCCCGCGGCGGGAGTCGGGACGCGCCCGGTGTCCCGTTCTCGGGGCGTCACCGGACCGGACGCTACACCATGATAGACCTACTCCCACTCGGCCTGATGGCGGAACTGTTTCCCCGCGGGATTACGCAGTACCTCGGCGGCGGGGCACTCATCGGACTCGGTATCGGCGTCATCTACCTCGGGACGGCGATACCGGCGGGCAACAGTACGCTCCTCGCGTCGACGCTGTCCTGGGTCTCCGACCTCCCGTACTTCAACCGTCCCAAGTACGTTCGCTCGCGCGACTGGCGGGTCGTCTTCGCGCTGAGTATGGTCGCGGGTGCAGCACTGTACGCGCTGGTGCTCGACCCCGGCATCTTCGTGACGTCCGTCCCGTGGTGGCGGCTGTTCGCCGGGGGCATCCTCGTCGGCATCGGGACTCGCATCGGGAAGGGGTGTACCGCGGGCCACGGCGTCTGCGGCCTCGGGTCCGGGTCCAGCACCTCGCTCGTGAACGTCGCGGTGTTCGTCGGCGTCGGGATTCTGACCGCGACGGCCATCGGTCTGCTGGGGGTGTCGCTGTGAGCGAGTCCGGCCGCCACCCGCTGTTCATGCCCCTCATCGTCCTCGGCGGCCTCCTCGAGGGTGTCGGTCTCGCGTACAGTCAGATGGCACGCCCGGAGGTGGTACTCGACTTCCTCACGCTCCAGGACTTCGGGCTGGCGCTCGTGATGGGGGCCGCGGTGGTCGTCGCAGGGACGGCAATCACGCTCGGCAGGCGGTACCTCGACCGGGCGCCCCTGACCGGCGACGCCTTCGACCCCCGGGTCAAGTCAATGGACTCGAAGGTCGTCACCGGGGGCGTCCTCTTCGGCGTCGGCTGGGGCCTCTCGGGTCTGTGCCCGGGCGCGGCGTACGCGAGCGTCGGCATCGGCAACTACCCGGTACTCTGGGGCATCGGCGGCATGTTCGTCGGTTCGTACCTGCAGGCGCTGTGGCGCGCCAGGGGCGAGGTGGTCGACGGCCTCGTCAGCGGAGCGGACGACACCTCGTCCGCTGACTAGCGCCTGGGTCGCCACGCTGTACGCTCTGACGGTCGCTGCGACCGGTGCTCCCAGACGGCCGTCGCGGAACGCTCGCCCTCGACCGTTTCGGCGCGCGCGTCGTACCCGGCAAGGTCAGGCCGCACCCTTTTCGGCCTCGTCACACTATGCTATTTGACCTCACACGAAACGAGGGGTGCTACAATGACGAACTCTGAACGGGACGACAACGAGGACGACGATTCGAACGACAGTGCAGACGAGGCAGTGTCCGGTATTCACATCGACGTCGGGCTGTCCGTGAACAGCCTTCTTCGGGGGCTTCTGGGCGGACTCCGGTCTCGCAACGAGCGAGGCTCGCTCGGGTCGCGGCCCGGGCCGCGGCCGAAAGGACCCGAGTCGCCGTCCCGGCAGTCCCAACCGACGGAGTCCGGCGACCAGGAACCGGGGACGGACCAGGACTACCACGTCGAGACCCGGCGAGAGGGGAACGAGCTGACAGTGGTCTGTGACCTCCTCGGCGTCGACCCGGCGGACGTGGAGGCCGGAATCGGCGAGCAGACGGGCGACCTGGTCATCGCGGTGGACGACGAGGTGGTCGAACGCGTCTCGCTCTCCGAGGAGCCGTTCGAGGTCCGGGAAGCGCGGTTCAACAACGGCGTCCTCCGGGTGACGCTTCGTGCGGTCGGGCGCAACTCGGTGTAACCCCCCGACGGGCGTCCAGCGGGCCCAGCCTCTCGACGGGCGCCCGTCGGTGGTCGACCCTCTTCAGCCGACTGTGCGCCGGAAGATACTGTTACGTCAGAACGGGCGACTGTCGCCAGCTCACGTAATTCGCTTGCACCTGTCGGCAGCGAGGGGATGTCGGCCTGTCGGGAGTCCCCGACGCCACCTCCGTCCGTCCTCGACGAAAGTAGCGATTTCTGCGCTCTAGAGGGCGCTCCCCGTCGACGCGAGAGTCCTGCGACTCGCCATACTGTCCCTCGAAACCCGATTCGGTCACCGCGCATATGAAGGCAGCAGGCACACGCGGGTTTCGGGCGGACGTAGGCGTGTATGGTTCGACCATTCGCCGTAGGCGTCGTCCTGCTCGTGGCCGTCGCGGGCGTGGGCACAGTCGTGTCCGGCGCCCCAGCGGGGCCCGCGAACGGACCCGGCGCCGCGGACGCGGCCACAGCCGCCGACAGTTCCATCGATCGCTCTTCGACGACCCAGCGGGGGGATGCGGACCGGTCTGACCGACGGCAGTTCAACTTCCGGATTCAGGACGTCTCCAAGTGCGGCCTGACGTGCCGCGACGTGACGGTCACGGCCGTCAACAACGGGGACACGACGGCGAAGAACGTGACGGTCCAGACCAGGCTGAAAGCCGACGGACAGGTCGTCTGGCGGGGCAGCGAGAACGTGCAGAAACTCGAACCCGGCGAGTCGACCACGGTGACCAAGCGCGTTCGGCTCGGCATGTTCGAACTGTGGCAGGTCGAGAAGAACGACGGCTTCGTGACGGCGAAGACGACCGTCTCGTGGGACGACGGACGCGAGCGGTTCAGCAACCGACAGCGCGTGATATAGGGCGCACCGTCGCGCCTCCGACAGCGGTTTTTTCCGACCGAGTTCCCGGATACTCGGCGCGAAATTGCCGGCTTTCGCGCCGACGACGCACCTCGTCGTTGCACCTGCGTGCAGTGTCCTTTTTGGCGGGTTCCCAATAGTACACCTCGTAACACAATGCCGACCGGATTCCCCGACGTGCGAGAACGCGGTGTACTGCGTGTCCCTGCCTTGGACGCGGAGAACGTTGCGGTTCGCTTCTCGCCCCTGCTCTCACGCGACACTTTCGACCCCGACACCTGGCAAACGGAGGACCTTGCACCTGTCGAGGACGCGACCAACTGGTACGAGATCGACCTGGACGAACTCGACCTCACGGACGGCCAGTACGAGTACGAGTTCGTCGTGGACCGCGGCGACGAACAGGTCGTCGCGCCCGACCCGTTCGCCGAAGAGATAACCCGATTCCAGGGGTATCGAGGGACGTTCCGTATCAGGGACGGCGAGCAGTTCCGCCCCCCGTTCTCGTGGGACGACGAACTCCCGGACGACCGGGGACTGCCACAGAACCACGAACTGGTCATCTACGAACTTCCCCTCCGCTGGGCGGCGCCGGCGACGTCCGACTTCAAGCGGGACGTTCCGGCCGGCGACTTCCAGGACCTGCTGGAAGACCACCTCGACCACCTCGCGGACCTCGGAGTCAACGCCATCGAACTGCTCCCGATTCAGGACGCGCCGGTCTCCATCGACTGGGGGTACGGCACCCGCTTTTTCTTCGCGCCCGACCTCGATTTCGGCGGCCCCATCGACGCGAAGTACCTCGTGAAAGCCTGTCACAAGCGCGGGATTCGCGTCATCATGGACGTCGTGATGAACCACGCGGTCGACTGCCCGCTCGAACCGCTGGCGGGTGACCTGTTCTTCCTGCACCCGGACGAGAAACCCGACCGCCCGACGTGGGGCGGCCGGCGCTTCGACTACGAGGCGGAGGTGGACGGCCACTTCCCCGCCCGCGAGTTCCTCTACCTGATGGGCGAGTACTGGATACGCGAGTACCACGTCGACGGGTTCCGCCTCGACGAGTTCAAGGGGATGGACCACCGGAAGTTCGTCCAGGAGTTCCACGACAGGACCTGGGCGGTCCAGGAGGACCACTTCCCCGACCGCCCGTTCCTCGTCGTCGCCGAGGATTCGTGGGGGCGCGCCGAAATCGTCCACGACGAGGAGGCCAACCCCGACGGTCGCCGGGTGGCCGACGGGATGTGGAACTTCTCGTTCCGGGACGAGGGGCGACGACTCCTCCGCGACGAGATAGACCCCGAGCCCGAGGAACCCCCCCGGAGCGAGCGCATCGAGGCGCTCATCACCAGCGAGAAGACGTGGGACGAGCGAGAACGCGAGTTCGAGCAGGGGTACGCCGACCTCTCGAAGGCGGTCAACTACCTCACGTCACACGACATGGGCCAGCAGGGCGAGCAGCGCCTCATGAACTACATCTTCGGCGACCTGGTCCGCGAGCAGGGTCTCGGCGACGGGTCGGTGGAGAACGTCGGCTACCTCATCGACGACCTGGTCACCGCCGCCCCGGCGGTGCAGATAGACGCCCACCGGGAAGCGTGTGACCGCGTCCGCGGGTCGTTCGCCCTGCTTCTGACGTCCGTCGGCATCCCGATGTTCCTCACCGGCGAGGAGTTCGGCGACATCCACGACCTCGATTACACCGACTGGAAACTCAAGATGGAGGACCCGGTCCACTGGCACCGGAGCGACTATCCCGGCCACGCGGACCTCCGGGAGAGCGTCGCGGACCTGATCCACCTCCGGACCTCGACCGAGGCGCTCCAGCGCAACGGCGTCGAGTTCTTCTACACCCACCCCGACATCGACGACCCCGCCGGACCACCGGTGTTCGCGTACTGCCGGACTGGCGGGCGGGAACTCGGGAGCGAGGACCAGGTCGTCGTGGTGGCGAACTGCGGCCCGCAGGACTTCGAGGGCTTCGAGATGACCTGGCACTGGGGCGACGAGGACGAGGTCACCGAGCACGGCGAACCGCTCCGGGAGTCCGACGCGACGTTCGTCCCCGACGACGAGTACGCGGCCGTCTCGCTGGCGCCGTTCCAGGTCCGGGTCTTCAGGACCTGACCGAATCGACCCGTCGGCGGGGTTCTCACCGCAATCGCTCTCTTCCCCCGGTTCGACTCAGTCCGATTCCAGGTTCGGTCCGCTCCGGACGACGTGCCCGTACTTCAGCAGCGAGACGAACACCGACCCGCCGATGGCGTTCCCGACGGTTGCCAGGAAGAGGAATCGGCCGAAGTCGACGACTGTGACTTTCGGGCTTACCAGGACGCCCGCCAGCACCTCGACAGTTCCCGCGATGCTGTGGGGGAGGTGTGCGAACCCGATGGACGCGGCGACGACCCAGACGAACAGGAACCGGGAGACCGACTCCTGGCCCGCCGCAATCAGCCACGACAGCAGGCCCATGAGCCAGCCGGCGAGAACGCCGGCGGCGAGCAACACCGGCCACCCGTGGTCGACGAGGGGGATGGCAATCTCGGCGAACGCCTTCGGTTCGGCGACGCCCAGCGCCGGGGCGACGAGGACGATGATGCTCGCAAATATTGCGCCTCCGACGACGTTCCCGAGGTAGACGACCCCCCAGAGTCGGCCGAGTTGCCCGAGCGAGGCCTGGCCGTCGAGGACTGGCAACACCGCGAGGGTCGTGTGTTCGGTGAACAGTTCCGACCGGCCGAGGATGACGAAGACGAACCCGATGGCGTACGCGTTCGCCAACAGGAGTTCCTTGGTCAGTTCCGAGGTGAACGAGAACTCCGCAACCGTGAGCATAATCGCCATGAACAGCGGGCCGAACCCGATGTCGAGGCCCGCGGACAGCGCCGAGAGAAACAGCCCCCCAGACGGTCGTTTCAGCTCCGTCAGACCCTCCTGAATCTGCACCTGGAGAATCTTCTGCTGGCTCATCTGGTTGTCGCTGGACCCCTCGACAGTGGTCGTCGCGGTGTCGTCCTCGGAGCCATTCGACATGTCTGCTTCCTACAGGAGGCCCGCGGATAGGCGTGCTGGCTGATTCGGCGCCCTCGATTCTCTCAAAACCCGACGGTTGCAGGCCGGAAACCGCCACCGGCCCCCGCGCTTACGTCGCTGGCGCCCCAGCGGTGGACCGTCACCATGACCGACTACGACCTGCACGAACCGTCGTACTCCGGGTCGACGACGGACGACTGGGACGCACCGCAGATGAAGAACTTCGACACCGACGACCTCTCGGAAATCGACGACCACTTCCTCCTTTCGGCGTCCGGACTCCCCTCGGACGAGTTCACCGACCTGAAGATTCCCGTCGTCGACCCGGACGGCGACCTCAACGAGAACGCTCTGCAGACGGCCCACGGCGGCGCCCACGGCGTGGCGTCCGTCGACGACATCGACGACGAGACGGTCGAAGACGCGACGGACCTCGTCGAGTACCTCGCCCAGGACGCGTTCGACGAAGACATCGGTGACTGACGACCGGCGGCGTCCCCACCGAGAAACGCCACCTTCTTTGCTCGACCGGACGCGACACGTCCCGTATGTCAGACGACTCCGACCGCATCGAGAAGTCCGTCTCCGGCGAGAGCCTGAGCCCCAAGCGGATGACCGTCGCGACCGAGAAAGGCGACATCGTCGTCGGCGCGGACGCCAGTCCGCTCGACCTGCTGTTGACGTCGCTGGCGGGGTGTATCAACTCGACCGGCCACCAGGTGGCCCGCGACATGGACCTCGCGCTCGACGAACTCGAGGTCACCGTCAGCGGCGCGTACGACCCGGCGGCGTACCTCGGGGAGGACCGCTCGAAGCGCGCCGGGTTCGAGTCGCTGGAGGTGGACATCGGCGTCGAGACGGACGCCGACCGCGAGACGCTCGACGCGTGGCTCGAAGACGTCGAGCGCCGGTGCCCGGTCAGCGACAACCTGGAGAACGGGACGGCGCTGTCGCTGCGCATCGAGTGACGGGTCGAACGACTCCCGCTCGTCGGGCCCCGACCGGCGCGGGGTGACGCGACTCACCGGCGTGAAGACGGCCGAAAAATCGAGTCACTGGTCGCGGCGCTCTGCGACGGGTTCGCCCGGCTACAGCGTCGCGTCGTTCGCCAGTTTGGCCGGGACGCCGACGAGCGTCCGGGGGCCGACGACCGCCTTCGCGCGCGCCTTCGAGTCGTCGGCGTACAGGTCGATTCGCCCCTTGAGCGCGACCGTGTGAACGTTCGTCGAACTGTCGTACTCGCCCGATCCGACGTTCAGCGCCACCCAGTTGAACCCGTGGGAACTGCGGGTGCGGTTGTACAGCGCGATGTACTCCTCGTCCTCGGTGACGTCCTCGATGTCTCGCAAGAAACTCGTCTCGACGCGGAAGTCGCGGTAGTTGAACATTACTTCGCTGGCCGCCTGCCTCGTGGGCGCCCACTCGTTGGGGTAGTCTCCCGAAACCGGCACCGGAACCCCGTCGATTTCCACCCAGCAGGTCACGCCCGCTTTCGCCTCGGAGTTCTCGTCGTTGCCCTTGACCTTCACGTCAGTCCACAGCGCACACTCTAGCTGGGTCAGCAGGTAGAGGTCGGTGGGCGTCGACGTCTTGACCGACCCTTCGAGGAGCGTGAACGCCCCCGAGGCGGG
>JBEPXT010000104.1:0-12972 GCA_041641795.1 Salinigranum sp. | reverse complement strand
GCGCCGCCGCATCGCCGTAGGGAACCGTGAACAGGTTCGTGTTCCGCGCGACGAGTGGGTGGTAGCGCGCACCCTCGGTGACGGCCGGGAGGCGTTCCCCCCGGACGCGTGTCAGAGTCAGGTACGTCGGTGCCCCGTCTGCGACGAGGGCGACCGCGGGCCCGACCTCACCGCCGACTGGCGTGGAGTCCGGAGGCCGAGACGTGGATGCGGCCGCCGCCGTCAGCCCCGAGATGCGTTCGCGGGACGTCCCGGCGTCGTGAAGCGCCTCGGCGTACCGCTCGTTCGTCTGTCGCGTTCGGGCCGCGCGGGCGTCGAGTACCGCCAGCAGGCGGTCCACGTAGGCCGCTCGGGCCGCGACGCGAGCCCTGTCGGCGGCGCCGTCGTACGCTCGCGGCGCGTCCACGAACGCGTCTCGCCTGCGACGAATCGTCCCTGCCAGCGCCGCCGCGACGTTGGCCCGCCCCGCCGCGAGGCGTCCGCCCTCGACGGTCACACTGACGTTCCGCAGTCGCTCGCGGAGGCCCGAGAGGTCGTCGTACACCCAGTCGCGGAGCGCCGCCGGGCGCCGGCCGTGAATGGTCACCGGGTCGGGAACGTCGCCGAGCGCGACGTCCGCCGCGAGGGCGTCGGGTCCGCCGTACCCGGCGACCACGTCGTCGGCGCTGTCGGCCACGTCAGCCAGGTTCGGCCCGTCCAGCGCGCCACCGGGCCTGAACACCGGCGCCGCCGGCCGGTCTGGCGCGCCCGCCGCGGGTCGATACTGCCCCGCGACGGTGACGCCCACGCGGTAGCGGACCGTCCAGGCGGCGCTCGACTGGGTCGACCGGTTGCCACAGCGCCAGTGACGGACGGCAGACCGGTGGACCGCGACGCGCCGACTGAACGTGTCGAACGCGCGGGCCTCCGGCCCGGCGTCGGGCGTCGGCCCCGACGCGGGTCGCACCTCGGCGGATCGGCGCATCGACTCGTCGACGAGTCGGCACTCGTCGCCCGGCGGGTCCGGGGCCGGTCTCTCTCCGCCGGACAGTCTCGTCGTCTCGGTGCGGAGGCGAATCTGCGACCGGTAGGCGAGTCGTCGCGTCCGTGCCAGCGACGGACCGCCCGTCCCGTCTACCAGTCGCGTCATCGCGACGTCGGCCGAGTGGTTCACGCCGACGGTAAAGGCACGGTCGGGTCCCGGCGTCGACGGCCCGTCCGGCGGGCCCACGGGCAGTCGAGACCCGCCAGTCCGGTCTGCCGTCCGGTCGCCCGACCGGTCGGGGACGTCGTTCGGGTCGGGGAGTACGTGACGCGTCCACGCGGCGTCCGCTTCGGAGACGGGCGCCAGCAGGTCCCGCGCGCCGACGCGGAGGCCCGCTCTCCGGACGGCTCGCTCGCCCGCCGGGTCGCGGTGTCCGAACACCGACCGCTGGACGGCGAGGACGCCCCGGTTCGTCCCGAGTTCGACGTGCCGGTTGGCGAGGACGTTCTCCACCGGCGCGCCGCCGTACTGGGCGTAGCCCCGGGCCCAGGTCGACGTGTACAGCCAGGCCGTCACCCGGCGTCCGAGTCCCGGTCCCGCCAGCGCGTCGCGGTTCAGGCGCCGCTCGAACGTCCGCGTTCGGTCGTGTGCCGCCAGGACCGGCGTCGAAACCGTGACCGTCGGCGAGCGTCGCTCGGTGGCGACGACGCGTCCACCGCGGCGGGCGGTCACGCTCACGTTCCTGACAGTCACCCGGAGGGCCGTCCCGTCGTCGAGGCCGGTCAGACGCACCCGGCGTTTCATCGACCGGAGCGTCGTCTCGTCCGGCGGCGGGAGCGACGCGACTGCGCGCACGTCGGCCCGCCGGTGGCGCGTCGTCCGCAGGGCCCGCCGGACCCGCAGGTAGATACGAATTCGGAGGGCGTCCCGGAACGGCCGACTCCGGTTCAGCGTCCGACCGGCTGACGTGTTCGCTCGCACCGTGACCGGGTTCGCGGCCGCCTCGCGCGCCGCCCGGGTCACGGCGACTCGCAGCGCCGTCTGAACGCTCGCCGTCGTCCGGTCCATCGCGACGCCCGTCGCGTGGTCTTCGCGGGCGGGCCCCCGCATCGACGTTGTCGCCGCGAAGCTACTGCTCCCGACCAGGAGCAACACGCCGACGATTGCGAACGGCACGCGCGCCCGCCGGTCGTCTGCCAGGCGCATCAGGACCACGTCCTGACCACGATTCGAACGCGGTCGGTTCGAACGGCGTCGGCTGCCGCCCCCGGGTCGTCGTATCGACCTCGGAGCGTCCGTTCGATTCTGGGTGTCAGCGCGGCCGCTAGCTCCCGATTCGCGGCCGCGGCGTCACCCCGCTCGACCGCTCGCGTGACGTTCGCCCCCGCGAGTGCCGCCAGCCGTCGGTAGCGATAGCGCATCAGCGCGTCAACGGGGTAGTCGCCGCGGAGCGCGAGTCCGGCCTGCCGCGGCGGGACGAGTCCGCGAACCACCCGTCCGGCGACGACGCGGGCGACCGGCCCGAACCCGTCCTCGGCACGGGCCCGGGCTGCCTCGCGCGCCCCCGGAACACCGCTCGGAACCTCCAGCGTTGCGGCCCGGACGCTGACGCCGCTCGGCGGGTCCGCGCCGTAGACCTGTCGGCTTCCGAACGTAGACCCCGGGTAGGGGCGCCAGACGACGACCACCTGCGTCCGGCCGGTCAGGTACGACCGGTCGAGTGCGGACTCGACGCCCGCGGCCAGGTCGTCGCCCGCGTGCGTCACCGGTTCGTCGTCGTACGCCACACCCGCCATCGTCACCTCGGCGAGGAGAGCGGCGTACGTCCCGTGAGCGGTGCGACGGAACTCGGGGCCGCGGGTTCGCCCGAACCGGACATGGCTCTCGTCGGCCTCTCTGGCTCCCGGCGAGAGCGTGTAGTTCACCGACGTCGTCGCGGTTGCGAGACCGTCCGCGACGGCGTCCGCGCGCCCGGGGGAAGTTCCGCCCGGTGCGGGTGGCGCGTCGTGTACCCCGACGACGGCGACGACGCTGGCGCTCACCAGGAGAACGAACAGGACGACGTCGAGGGTCGTGCTCGTCACCGCCAGACCTCCACGCTGAGCGTCCCCGGGCGCACGTCGGCGGGGCCGAACCGGACGCTCACCGGGCGACGGGCCGTCTGGACCGGCGTTCCCTCGGGCGGCAGCGGGCCGAACCGCCTGCGATAGCCGCCGGCGCGCAGTCCGACCGCGACGTGATACCCCCGCGGGCCGGCCGCTCTGCTCGCCCGTACGCGGTCCGGCGAGACGACGCCACCGGTCGTCGCGGCGTCGGCGACCCGCGAGAGCGCCGGCGAGGCCACGTCGCGGTCCGGGGAATCGACGGCGTCCGCGAGCGCCGTGGCGTACAGTCCCAGACACAGACAGACCACCGCGAGGCCGGCTATCGCGACGTGTGGTTCGACCGCGCCACGCCGGTCCGACCGGGCGCTGTTCGGCGTCGTCGCACTCATCTCAGGCTCCCACGAGCGTAACGCCGTACTCGTTCCACGAGACGCGGCGCACTACGACGGTCGGACCGGCCGGGTCCCAGGTCGGGTCGCGGGCGCGGGCATCGACGACCGCTTGCTGGAAGGCCGTCCGGTCGTCGAACGCCTGTCCCGGCGGCGTGCCGCGGAGAACTGCGTCCAGGGCGGACCCGTCGGCGACGGGCGTCACCGGACCGAACGCGAACGCGGCGTGCGCGCGTCCGGCCTCGCTCCGGAGTCCGATGCCGTGCGGGCCCAGGCGCACCTCGGCGGCGGCGACGGGGTGTTCGGCCGTCGTGGGGTGGCTCTCGGCCGCGACGCGGTCGACCGTCCCGGCCACCCCCGCAGCGTCCGGCGGCGGTGCAGTCGGGAGTGCGGCGGCGACGCCGAGGACGGCGACGCTGGCGAGTGCGAGGCCGACCCAGGCGTACCACGCGTCGAGGGGAACGTCGAGCATGGCCCGCTCTGGTCCGGTCTTCGCATATAAAGGAACGGACCGCAGGATACCGGAAGGGACGGCCAGAGCGCGGAGGGCCTCTCTCAGAGTAGCGTCCCGGCCGCGAGCACCGCGAGCAGGAACGTCGTCGTCGCCGCGACCAGAGCAACCCCGACCCGGAACCCCACGAGACTCCGCGCGAGGCCGCGTTCGAGGCCCGTCGCGAGCGCCGTGAGGACGACTGCCTCCGCGAGGACGTACGCACCGACAGCCAGTCCGAGTTCGCCGGCGTCGAGGGGCGCCCCGGTCGCTGCAGTCGCTCCGGTCTGTCCCATGCGACCGGCGAGGGCGACGGTCGTCCCCCCGACCAGTGGAGCGAACAGAGCCGCGGTGTGCCGGAGCGTCTCCGTCACCGTCGAAATCTCGCGGCGGGCCTCGCGTTCCACCCGTCCGAGCTCGTCTAGCTGGTCGGCCATGGCGACGATCGCCCCGCCGGCGGGACGCCCTTCGCTGGCCGCGAGCGACAGCAACGCGGCGGCGCTCCGGACGCCGGGGCTCGGAAGCGCAGACAGCGCCCCGTACTCCCCGAGGAACGAGGCCCGGAGGCCGACGCGAAGTCGGCGCTGGATGCCGGCCGCGTCGGCGAACACCTCGCCGGTCGGCCCGTCGAGTTCCTCGCCCGCCGCCGCGACGGCTGTCTCCACCGCCTCTCCGGACAGGACGCGTCGCCCGACGAGGTAGAGGGCGTCCGGGAGGCCCGCCTCGACCGCCTCGACGCGGTCGCGGACGTCGCGAACCGGTTCGTAGTTCACCACCAGTGCGGTCCCCGTCGCCACTCCGAGGCCGGCAACCGGTCGGCTCCAGGGGCCGACGACGCGCCCCGCCGCCCACGCCGTGGCGAGCCCTGCGGCGAGACCTGCCGCCGCCGCGAACACTCGCCGGTCGGGGACGTCGGGGTGAGCGCGCCCGACGCGCGCCGGCGGGAACGCGACCGGCCGCCGGGCCAGGAGCCAGACGCTCGCGACGCCGAGGCCGACCGGCAGGAGGACGTCGTACAGGAGCGCGATGCTTCCGACGGACACCCGGAGCCCCGAGACGCGCGCGGCCGGCAGGACGCCGACCAGCGCCAGCGGGAGGAAGACCCCGAAGGCGTAGAGTCCGGCCGCAGGTGACCGAATCGAGGCGGCGAACGAGGCCATCCGGTCGCGGGTCCCTTCCCTGAGCGCCGCCGTCGCCCGGTCCAGCGTCCGGTCACGTTCGTCCCGTTCGGCGTCCGCGGCCGCCGCGAGTAGCGCAGTCGTGCGGTCGAGCGCCGGGGCCCACTCGCGCCACTCGGCCGCGAACCCCTCCAGCCCGGACCGTGGGGTCCCGACGCTCCGCTCGACGTGCGCGGCCAGACTCCCGGCGAGCGGTCCGTCACCCGTGCGGGCGGCGAAGCGGGCCGCACGTTCGGTCGTCGGCTCGACTCGCATCCGCAGCGCCACCCGTCCCACCAGGCCGGAGACGGCACCGAGCGTCCGGGTCCGGCGGAGTCTGGCCAGGACGACGGGCGCCCGGTGGAACAGGTGGGTCGCACCCAGACCCACGGCCGCGCCGGCGGTCGCCAGGACGGCGCCGCCGCTCCCGGGGCGGAGCAGCGCGACGAGGAGCATCCACGCGACGCCGACCGGGACCGCGAGGACGTACCCCGCTCGGACGACGTCGGCCCCGGACACCGACGCGTCGAGGAACGCGAGCGACCGGGCGCACTCGTCGCTCGCGTCCGCCGACCAGGGATACGCTCGGGCGAGCGCCCCGGTGAGGATTCCGAGCGCGGTCACGACCCGGTCGTCGTTGTCGCCCGCGGAGTCTCGTATCAGTGTGCGGCCGGGGCGGACGGGCGTCTCGTCGCGGGTCGGGGGTCGACTGCTCATGCCGCCCCGCGGTCGAGGTAGGCGTCGGCGACGTCCGTCGGACGGGTCCGCCCGCTTGTCGCCAGCGCCGCCAGGGTCGCCCGCCTCGATTCGACTGCGTCGAGCACGTCGGCGTACGTCTCGCCGGGAGCCGCGAGGTCGGCGAGCAGCCGGCTGTTCCCCCGGTCCATCGCGCCTGTCGATTCGAGCGTCGAATCCGGCAGGTCGAACAGCGGGGCGAACCCGGCGCCGTCTGCCCCCGCCCGGAGTTCGTCGAGCGATGTGACGCGGCGGCGCTCGCCGTGCGAGACGGTCACCACCAGATCCGTCGCGGCGAACGACGAGGCCGGGACGCCGAGGTCGGTCACGACGCGCTCCCTGACCGCGTCGGCGCCGTCGCCGTGAATCGTCCCCAGGACTGCCTCGCTGCTCGCGCCGACGCGCATCGCCTCGTACAGCGTCTCGGCCTCTTCGCCGCGTACTTCCCCCACGACCAGCGCCCCGTCGCCGAGACGGAGCGCCGTCCTGAGCGCCTCGGTCGGGGAGGGGGCCGGACCGCCGCCGGTGTCGACGCGAAGCCGCTGGACGTCGCGGCCCGCGTCCCGGAGCGCCGTCGCCGGAAGTTCGGGAGTGTCCTCCACGAGGACGGTCCGCGTCGCCGCAGGAAGCTCCCAGAGGAGCGCCCCGAGCAGCGTGGTCTTCCCCGCGCCCCGGGCGCCGGCCACCAGCACCGAGGCGGCCCGCTCGACGGCGACCGAGAGCAGGGCCGCCGCGCCCGCCGGGAGCGTGCCGTTCTCGACGAGCCCAGGCAGGGTGAGCGGCACGCCGTCGTGTACCCGGAAGGCGAATCCCACGCCGTCGCTCGCCGGGTCCGTCACGCCCGCGACGCGGACTCGACGGCCGTCCGCGGCGTCGAACGCGGCGTCCAGCGTTGGCGACGCCCGGGAGAAGCCGCGGCCGCTGGCCCGGCGATATCGTGACGAGAGCGTGGCGACGCCCCGACGGGTCAGGCGGACGTTCGTCGGGACGCGCCGGCCGTCGAGCGTGACTCTGACCGGGTTCTCACTGACCGGCGGCGTGACGAACACGTCGGCGACCTGGGGGTCGACGAACAGGTCTCCGAGGACGCCGTGTCCCCGGGTGTGTCGCCCGAGCACCGCCGCGAGCCGTTCGACGGGGTCGTCGTCGCTGGCTACCAGACGGACTGCCCTCCCCGGTCCCCGTTCCCCGCCGGCGACCCGTCCTTCGGCGAGCGCGGTCGCCGCCCGGTCGAGCGTCTCCAGGGCGTCGGTCGAGAGGCTGCGGAACTGGGGCCGCAGGTGGTAGGTCCGCCCCCGGTCCGTCTCGTAGAGCGCCGCGGTCGCGCCCGTCGGGAGTTCGCGCGTCTCGACGAGTCGCGCGCCGGGCGGCGGCCGCGCGGCGACCCGGGCCTGTGCGATTGGCGGACCCGTGTGCGCCCGGAGCGCCTCGTCGTACCCGGCGAGACCGGTCGTCACCTCGGACAGCCCCGTCTCCGCGGCGATTCGAGCGACGGGGCCGGCACGGCCTGTGGCCGCGTGCGCCGCGCCCAGGGGGTCCGACCGTCCCCGGGCCGCGAGACGCTCGTCGTGGTGAGCGGCTCTCTCGACGAACCGCCCGGCCGCGAGCAGGAGTGCGGCGGCACGGCCCTCGTAGGCGCGTTCGACGCCCGAGGCGCGGGTCCGGACCGACTCCGCGTCCCGCGACGCCAGAGCGTCGATTACGGTCGCTCGGCAGTCGGGGCTGTCGGCGAGCACCCCGCCGTGGTCGCACGCGGACGCGTCGACGACCAGTACCGTCCGGTCGTCGGGCCCGTGACCCGGCGTCTCGAACGACGGCGCGCACCGACACGCCGGCCCCGTGTCGTCGCCGCCGAATCGGTCGACCGCTGCGTCGAGTCCGGACGACATCGCCGCGTCGAGTCCGTTCGTAATTGCCGCGGGGTCGCGGGCTGCCGAGTCGAGTGTGCGAAGCAGGTCCATGCGCCGGGATGGGTCCGTCCCGGTATTTGAACCTCAGGCCGGGCCTCACGTCGGTCGGATGGCACGTCGGGCGGGTGTCGGCGCGCCCCCACGAGTGGGACGCACGACCACCGCCAGTCCGCGGTCGGCCACGAGCGTCAGCGTCACCGACCGCCGTCCGGGACCGAGCACGACCGGACCGTCCGGCGTCCGGACAGAAGCCCCCTCGACGGCCAGCGGGAGTCGTCGCCGGCCGCCCCCGGAGAGCCGGTATGTGAGCGCGGCGTCGACGCGGCCGCTCGAATCGGCCAGGTCGAACCGAGTCGTCCCCGTCGCCGTTGCGCCGCCCCGAGTCGCATCCGTCGCCGTCGCGCCGCCTCGCTCCCCTCGTATCGTGACAGACTGCAGCCCTCGCTGTCCCCAGGAGTCGGCGGGGACGCGGACCGTCACCACCCGACGCGCGCCGGGGACGGTCGGTGCAGTCGGGTCGTCGCCGGCGACGAGCGCCCGCCCCGCTCGCGACACTCGCTCGGCGGCCGACGCCATCGCGCCGCTCGTCCGGGTCGTCCGCGCGTCGTCGACCGCCGGCAGGGCGACGGCGAGGACGCTCGCGGCCAGGAGGACGGCCAGGACGACGCGTATCACAGGACCTCTCGGAGTCGCTCGGCCACCGTGCGCTGCGCTCCGGTCGAGGACTCGCGGTCTGCGCTCCGGTCCCGGGCGCGGCGTTCGTCGTCGCGGGCCCGCGACGACTCGTCGCTCGCAGGAGACGAGTCGTCATCTCCCGGCGGCGAATCGCTCCCTCCGGACCAGGTACCTTCCCGCGGGAGGGAACTGGCCTCGTGGACCGCATCGCCGTCGACGTCGTCGAGCGCGGCAACCGTCGCCAGCGCCAGGTCGGCGCGACGCTCGACGTCGCGGTTGACCGCCCGGACGCCGCCGGCGAACCCGCGGACCGCCTCCACCGCGGCTTCGAGTTCGTCCAGGCGGTCGGTCAGCGCCGCCAGATTCGACTCCAGGTCCTCGACGCGGGCGTCGAGGGTCGCCCGGTCGGCGATGCGGTCCAGGTCGGTCTCGCCGTCGGTGAGCGTTCGCTCGACGGCTTCGACGCGGGCGGCGAGTCGGTCGACGTCTTCGGGCATGGGCCGCTCTGGTCCCGCGATGTCGTATAAACCCTCGGCGCTCGGTGTGGTCTCGCTCGGCGCTCGGCAGGGTTTCACCCCGCTCCCCGGAGCGCGGTCGACCCAGCCGAAGCTTCAAACGTAGCGGGTGCAACGGTGTGTTCATGAAGACCGTCCTGATTGGCGTCGGCCAGGCCGGGGGCAAGGTCGCCCGCGCGCTCGCGGACTTCGACGCCCGCATGGGATTCGACGCCGTCCTCGGTACAGTCGGGGTCAACACCGCGAAGGCGGACCTCCAGCCCCTCCCGTTCGAGACTGTCCTCGTCGGCCAGGACCGCGTGAAAGGACACGGCGTCGGCGGCGACAACGAACTCGGCGCGGAAGTGATGCAGGCCGACGCCGTGGAGGTGATGGACGCCCTCGAAGGCCACCTCACCGCGGAAGCCGAGGCCATCTTCGTGGTCGCCGGACTCGGGGGCGGAACCGGGAGCGGCGGGGCGCCGGTCCTCGTCAACCGGTTGAAACGAATCTACGACATCCCCGTGTACGCCATCGGCGTGCTTCCGGGGCGCGACGAGGGCGCGCTGTACCAGGTGAACGCCGGCAGGTCGCTCAAGACGCTCGTCCGGGAGGCCGACTCCGTCCTGTTGCTCGACAACGACTCCTTCCGGTCGTCGGGCGAGAGCCTGGAAGCGGGATTCGAGGCGATCAACGAGGCCATGGCCCAGCGAGTGGGGCTGCTGCTGGCGGCCGGGGAGGCCGTCGAGGGAGTCGGCGAGAGCGTCGTCGACTCCAGCGAGGTCATCAACACGCTCCGGACCGGCGGCATCGCCTCGCTCGGCTACGCCAGCGCCCCCGCCGCCGGCGACCCGGCGGAGAACATCAACACGGTGGCCAGCGTGACCCGGCGGGCGGTGATGACCGGGAACAGCCTCCCCGAGGCGACCAGCGCCGACGCCGCCCTCCTCGTCATGGCCGGCCACCCGGATTCGATTCCGCGGAAGGGGTTCGAGCGGGCGCGAAGCTGGCTCGAGGAGGAGACCGGGAGCATGGAGGTCCGCGGCGGCGACTTCCCGCTGGAGAGCGAGCGACTCGCCGCGCTGGTCCTCCTGGGCGGCGTCGAGCGCTCGCCCACGGTCGAACGATTCCTCGCACGGGCCCGCCAGGCCGTCCAGGAGACCGAGGACGTGGAGTCCCAGCGCGAGGACGCGGTGGAGTCCTGGCAGGACGAGAACATCGAGAGCCTGTTCTGAGCGGGACGTCGGCTGTCACCTGAGAGACGGGTCGTCCCGGACAGAATCGGTGGGTCGAGTCGAACCGGTCGTGCGAGGGAAGGCAACCCGCGGACCGGGTCACGATGCCGGGACGCGGTCCGCCCGCCTCACTGCTGGCAGAGGCTCGCGCCGTCGAACTCGGTTCGCGGCACGTCTATCTCCAGCAGGTCGAGAATCGTTGGCGTGATGTCGTAGAGGTCCGCGTCGTCGACGGTCGCGTCCGGGTCGTCGACGTACAGGGTCGCGTTGTCGAAACTGTGCATGCCGTTTCGCGGCCCGGTGTCGAATACCTCGTCGTGGCCCTTGAACCCGGCTTTCAGGTCGAAGCCGTTGGCGGGGATGGCGACCAGGTCGGGCGCGATGTCGTCGTGGTTGCCGCGGAACGCCTCCTCTTTGACCACGACTCGGTCGCAGACCTTGCGGCCGTTCGGCCCCTCCAGGTCTTCGAGCATGGATTTGAGTTCCGCGCGCGTCTCCTCGTACTCGGACTTGGGAACGCTCCCGCGCGGCTCCCGGCCCTCCAGGTTGAGGTAGAACCGCCCCGGGATGAGCGAGTACGCTCGCGTCTCGTCGTCGATGTCCGAGAGGTCGTCGTGGTCGTCGTCCTGGTAGGAGAGCCACCCCTCCTCCTCCAGCCAGGCGTTGAAGTGGACCTCGTAGTCGAGGGAGGTGAACCCGTGGTCGCTGGCGACGACGAGCGTGACGTCGTCCGGGAGCATCGACCGAATCTCCCCGACGTACCGGTCGACCTTCTGGTAGAACTCGACGAACTCGTCTTTGTACTCCCCGTCCTGCTCGTAGTGCTTGAACAGGAAGTGGTTGACCCGGTCGGTGGTCATGAAGACGCCGAAAAACAGGTCCCAGTCGTCCTGTTCGATGTAGTGTTTGAACGCCTCGTGACGGCGGTCGATGGTCTTGTGGGCGTGTTCGATGAAGTCGCTCTTGTCGTCTCTGTGGCCCAGTTTCGCGTTCACGTCGATGATGTAGTCCATCGACTCGAGCGTGTCACGGAGTTCGTCCGGGTACGCCGCCTTGTCGACGCCCGGCGAGAGGAACCCGGACACCATGCGCTGGACGTTTCGCTGCGGCGGGAACGTGACGGGGACGTTCATCACGGTGGCCTTCCGCCCCTCGTCGGCGACCCGGTCCCAGAGTCGGGTCGCCTGCACGTCTCGACCCATCGGCACGTACGTCTCGTAGGTTCCGTTCTCCCGGTCCTGGAACCCGTAGACGCCGGTCTCGCCGGGGTTGACGCCGGTCGTCAGCGCCGGCCAGCAGGCGCTGGACTCGGGCGGAACGATGCTCTCTATCTCTCCGGCGCTCCCCTCCTGTGCCAGTTCGGCGAAGTTGGGGAACGCTTCGGGGTTCTCGGAGAGCAGACTGTACGGCACCCCGTCGATTCCGACGAAGGCGACGCGCGGACGGTCTTGTCCACGCAGGCGGTCGAACAGACCCATATCCCCGCACTACCGTGGACGAGCATAAGAACCTTCGTTTCGCGCTGGTGTCATTCCCTCCGAAAGTCAGGTCAGTGTGGGTCTTCGCGCCAGTCCGGCGACACTCGCCTGGCGACACTCGCCTCACCGAGGCAGGCAGTGGCGGACCCGAACCGGGCCGGGTCGCTCCGGCGATTCGGCCGAGAGGGGCGAAGGAGCAAAGTGGAAACCGCCGTTACTACGGACGTGAAAGAGTTCGAGCGCAAACGACTGCTGGAACGCGTCAACCGCGAGGGGGCCACGGTGGGCGTAGACATCCCGGAGACCATCGAGGTCCAGGACGAGTCCGTCGACCTGCGGGAGTTCGTCTTCGAGATGAAGCGCCGGGACACGATTCCGCAGGGGGAGCGCGAACAGGTCGAACAGGCGAAGAAGAACCTCCGGCGCGAGCGCCTCCAGCGCCTCCAGCGAATCGAGCGAGACGAGGTGAGCTACGAGGAGGGCAAGCGCCTCGTCCGGAGCATCGTCGGCATCGACCGGGCGCTGAACGCGCTGCAGCAACTCGGGCCGGTCGACCTCGAACGCGAGGTGGCGGCCCAGGAGGCGGCCGACCGGAAGCGCTGGACGAAGTTCCTCAAGCAGGCGCTCGGCAAGGACGCCGACAGCGGTAGGTCGCGGCGGTCAGGACGATGAGTGCGAACGAAACTGTCGCCCGGCGCCTCGAAGAGTTCGCCGACCTGCTGGAGGCCCAGGGCGTCGAGTACAAGCCTCGGAGCTACCGCGAGGCCGCCGAGAACGTCCGGGGGTACCACCGGGACGTCTCCGACCTCGCCGCCGAGGGGCAGGAGGCCGTCGCCGGGATTCCGGGCGTCGGGGAGGCCATCTCGGAGAAGATCGTCGAGTTCGTCGAGACCGGACAGATTGCGGAACTTGAGGACCTCCGCGAGGAGCTGCCGGCGGACGTGCCCGCCCTGACCAGCGTCGAGGGCGTCGGTCCCAAGACGGTCGGGAAACTGTACGAGGCGCTGGGCATCACCACCCTCGACGAACTCGAGGCGGCGGCGCGCGACGGCCGCATCCAGGAGGTCAGGGGCTTCGGGGCCAAGACCGAGCAGAACATCCTCGAGAACATTCCGTTCGCCCGGCAGGCTCAGGAGCGGGAGCTGCTCGGCGACGCCCGCCCACTCGCCGACGAGGTGCTCGCGTACCTCCGCGAGCAATCGGCCGTCGGACGCGCCGAGGTGGCGGGGTCGATACGCCGGTGGCGCGAGACCATCGGGGACGTCGACGTTCTCGTCGCGGCGGACGACGGCGAGACGGTCGTCGAGGCGTTCACCGACTGGCCGAGCGCCGACGACGTC
>JBEPXT010000103.1:0-13060 GCA_041641795.1 Salinigranum sp. | reverse complement strand
ACGGGACCGTACTGCCCGTAGCCGGCACTGTTGACCAGGCAGTCCAGCCGACCGTGTGCTGCGCGTATCTCCGCCACGACGCGCTCTGTGTCAGCAGGTTCCGTGACGTCGAGTCGGCGGGTCGCACACCCCTCGTCCGCGAGCGCGTCCAGCGCGTCCCGGTCTCGTCCCGTCGCGTACGTGCGCCACCCGGCGTCGGCGAACGCCCGCGCGGCGGCCCGACCGATTCCCGACGACCCGCCGGTGACGAGCACCGTTCGCCCGTCCGCTCCGGCGGGCTGTTCTCTGCCACGCTCGGCTGTCTCTCCTCCATCCGTCGCTCTGCCCGGTGTTGCCATCGTGGGGAGTGGCGAGGCGACGCCCGAATCGCTTCTGGTTCGGGTGGCTCCCCCCGGCGTCGCGTGCGCCGGTTCGACAGTCCGATTCCCGGCGCAGGACGTTCCATCGGGGTGATACCGGGTCTGAACGCGGGTCGACGTCCCCGACGGCTCACTCGCCGTAGACGCGTACGGTCCCCTCGGTGATACTCACGACGTACTCCCGGATTTCGAGCACGACTCGGCCGCCTCTCCGGTCCGAGCCGTCGAACTTGTCCGCGAACAGGTGGTTGAGGGCGTCGGGGTCGACGTACTGGTTGAGCCCGCTCGCGGACCCGGACAGGTCGGCGTCCAGGTGACCGATGGCGTCGACGACGGCGCTCGTGAGCGGTTCGTCCTCGTCCACCTCTCGTTCCAGAACCCGTTCGAGCGACTCGGGATTCGGGAGTCGATCTCCCGGCGACTCGACCGCCATGGCTCGATTTCGGGACGCCACCGTCTTAACGATTCGACAACCAGTGGCCACGAGAGACGCGTTTGGAAAACCGAGAGAATCCGGTCGCCCGCCACTCGCCGGCACCCCCCGGTGCGGCGGCGTGCGGGGAACTACTTAAGGCGCCGTCGACACGGCTCAGGTCATGGCGCTGGTGCTCCAAGCGACGTCGCGGGAACTTCTAGAGCGCATGGTGGTCGAGTTCGTGTCCGGCGTGGTGTCGACGGTTCCGAACCTCGTCGCCGGCCTCGTCTTTCTCGCGTTCGCGTTCGTCGCCATCCGAATCGTCCGCCGGTTCGCGCGGTCGGTTCTGGACCGCCTGTACCCCGACGAGCAGATGCTGGTGGTCGACCTCGCGGAACTCCTGGTGGGCATCTTCCTCTGGTTCGGCGCGCTGTTGACGCTCCTGAAAATCGTCGGCCTCGGCGACATCGCCGCCAGCCTCGGGACGGCGACGGGGTTCGTCGCCCTCGGCGTCTCCTACGCGCTGTCGGACATGATTGCAGACACCGTCGCCGGCGTGTACTTGCTCCGGGACCCCGATTTCAACGTCGGGGACACCGTCGCCACCGGGTCGTACACGGGAACGGTGCTCGACATCGGTCTGCGCAAGAGTCGGCTCGACGTCGACGGCGACACCGTCGTCCTCGCCAACCGGAGCGTCGAGAGCCAGTGGACCCGAGTGGACGCAGACCGCACGACGACGTGAGGACGTCGTCACGGAGTGCGTGAGGTCGCCGTCCAGAGGAGGTACGGACGCCGTCCCGGGAGGTACGGACGCCGTCCCGGGAGGTACGGACGCCGTCCCGGGTGCGACGGCCTGGCGGTGCTGGACGTTCTCCATCGGAGACCGGTCGAACGCCCAGAACACTTTCCGTGGTTTCTCGCGTTGTGTCACCCATGTCCAGCCCTTCGAGTGGAGATAGCTTCGCCGAGTACGACGGACCGCGGGAGTTCGCTCGCCAGGCGTTCGTCACCGGCGCCGCGGTGACGCTCCCGCTCATCGTGACGCTGTGGGTTCTCGGGCTGGTCGTCAACTTCGTCTCCAACCAGCTAGACCCGGTGGTGGGGCTGCTCACGTCGACGACCGGCAGCGAACCGACCTCCGAGGTCACCATCAAACTCCTCGCCGTCGGGGCCCTGTTCGCCGCGATGTTCGCCATCGGCGCCGTGGCCGAGCAGCGCCCCGGAAAATCCGGATTCGCGACGTTCTTCGACACCCTGGTCGCCCGCATTCCCGGCGTCGGGTCGCTGTACCGGAGCATCGACGAGATGAGCGGCCTGTTGCTGGACAGCGACACCGACAGCTTCCAGGACGTGAAACTGGTGGAGTTTCCCGTCGAGGGGTCCTACGCCCTCGCGTTCCTGACGGCCGACACCCCCGACCTGGTCGAAGACGACGCCGGCCACGAGTCGATGGTCACGCTGTTCCTCCCGATGGCCCCGAACCCGGTGATGGGCGGGTACGTCCTCCACGTCTCCGAGGACCGCGTCGTCGACGTGGACATGACCGTCGAGGAGGGCATCCAGTCCATCGTGACCAGCGGCGTCGCTACCGGGAGTCGGAGTCAGAAGGACCTCCCGGACAACATGCTGAACCGACTCCAGGACCGCCTCGACGCGACGGATACCGTCGTCAGCATGGACGACATCGAACGCTACGCCTCGGAGGCCTCGACGCAACTGGGGGAAACGGCCAGGAAGACGGTGCAGAACGACGAGTCGCCGGGCGGGCCGACCTCCGAGGACGGGTGCGGCGGTCCGGGTTCGACGAACGGGCAGGGCGGCGAGCGGTCGCGGTGAGTTCGCGTCGAGGACGTGACTTCCGGGCTTTCTGGAACACGCGTGTTCGAACGCGAGACAACCGGATTCCTGACGGTATATGGATATCTCCTTGAATTGAAGGCGTCGAGGAAGTGGGTTGGGGCGGATTTGAACCGCCGGCCTCCTCCATGTCAAGGAGGTGTCATAACCAGACTAGACCACCAACCCGGTCCGTGCTGGCGTTCGGACGCAACCGTTCCTTTCCCGGCGTTGCAATTGAACCTTTCGGATTCGGGGCCCTCCGCGAGTCGGTGACACGCGTCGAATCGGCCGACGGCGAGGCGTCCTCACACCGCCTCCCCGCCGCCGGTCGCCGCCCCTCAGTTTATATCCGATACCGGACCAGACGGCGTGTGACCTGACTCTCGCGGCGGGCCGGTCTGGGCGGGTGCTCACGACGAGGCCGGGATGCGCCCCGGCGTGGCGACCCGGCCCGCGAACCGCTCTTCGCCACCTGTTCGCCCCTCGTTCGCCACGCTCTCTCGCGTACTCCTCCCCCGGCGTCGACGCCGCTGGCGATACTGTCAGGACCCGATACGCTTAAGGGAATGTACGGATTTGTACATCGTAACACGAAGCCGTACACTGGTGACCTTCAATGCAACACTACATCGAACGCGTGACCGAGGGCGAGGACCTGACGCTCGAGGAGGCACGCGACGCGGCGACGGCCGTCTTCGAGGACGCGACCGAGGCACAGATCGGTGCCCTGCTGACGGGACTCCGGGCCAAGGGCGAAACCGAGACTGAAATCGCCGGGTTCGCCCGGGGGATGCGCGACGCCGCCCGAACCATCTCGCCCGACCGGGCCCCGCTGGTAGACACCTGCGGCACCGGCGGCGACGACTACGACACCATCAACGTGTCGACGACGAGCGCCGTGGTCGCCGCCGGCGCCGACGCCGCAGTCGCCAAGCACGGCAACTACTCGGTCTCCTCGTCGTCCGGGAGCGCGGACGTCCTCGACGTGGCGGGCGTCGAAATCGACGCCGAACCGCCGGCCGTGGAGTCGAGCATCGAGCGACACGGCATCGGCTTCATGCTCGCGCCGGTGTTCCACCCGGCGATGAAGGCGGTCATCGGCCCCCGGAAGGAACTCGGGATGCGGACCCTGTTCAACGTCCTCGGGCCGCTGACCAACCCCGCGGGCGCCCAGGCCCAGGTCGTCGGCGTCTACGACCCGGACCTCGTCCCCGTCCTCGCTCGCGCTCTCGCGCACATGCCCGTCGAGCGCGCGATGGTGGTCCACGGCGCGGGACTCGACGAGATAGCCCTCCACGGCGACACGACCGTCGCGGAAGTCGACGGCGAGACCATCTCCGAGTACGTCCTCTCCCCGTCCGACCTGGGTCTCGACCGGGCGCGCGTCGACGCCGTCGCCGGCGGCACCCCCGCGGAGAACGCCGCGGCGCTCCGGGGTATCGTCTCCGGCGACGTGACCGACGCCCGGCGGGACATCGTCCTCGCAAACGCGGGTGCGGCGCTCTACGTCGGGGGCCTCGCCACCGACCTCACCGACGGCGTCGAACGGGCCGCCCAGGCCATCGACGACGGGGACGCCGCCGCGAAACTCGAGGCGCTCTGCGACGACACGCCGGTGCAGGCGGCGGGTGACTGATGACGCGGGTGAAAATCTGCGGCATCACCCGACGTGCGGATCTGCGGGAGGCGGTGCGGGCCGGCGCGGACGCGGTGGGCTTTATCACCGACGTCCCCGTCGAGACGCCCCGCGACCTGGACCCGTCGACCGCAGCGGACCTCGTGGCCGCCGCGCCGCCGTTCGTGACGACCACGCTGGTGCTCATCCCCGAGTCGCCGACGCACGCCGTCGAACTCGCCCAGGCTATCGGCCCGGACGTGGTCCAGTTACACGGCGAATTCGACCCGGACGAACTCCGGTTCGTTCGCGCCGAGACGCGGGCGAAACTCGTCACCGTCGTCGACGCGACGGACCACGACAGGGCGCGCGAACTCGACGAGGTGACCGACGCCGTCCTCGTGGATTCGACCGACGACGCCGGCGCGGGCGGCACCGGCGAAACCCACGACTGGGATGCCACCCGGCGTCTCGCCGATTCGCTGACCTCGCCGGTTATCCTGGCTGGCGGCCTCACCCCCGAGAACGTCGGCGAGGCCGTCGAGACGGTGGCGCCGTACGCCGTCGACGTCGCCAGCGGCGTCGAGTCGCGGGGCGGCGTCAAAGACCCCGAAGCCCTGTCCGCGTTCGTCGGGCGGGTGCGGGAGGCGACCCCCGACCCGGACGAGGTGGTCGTGTGACCGGCGACGAGAACGCGGACGACGGAGGGCCGGACGAAGGCGGCAACGACGGCGACTCGGCCGGCGCAGCCGTCCGGTTCGACCGCACGCGCGCCGAGTTCTGTGACCTGGTCGAGCAAGACCGGCCGGTCGTCGCCAGACTGGAGGCGACGCTGTCTGTCGACGTCGACCCGCTGGCGGCCTACGCGGCGCTCGACGGCCGCAGCGAGTACTCGTTTCTCCTAGAGAGTGCCGAGAAGACACCCTCGTCGGACCCGGCGGGCGCGTTCGCACCCGAGGGCGCCGGCACCGACCGGCACGCGCGGTACTCGTTCGTCGGCTACGACCCCGAAGCGGTCGTCTCCGTCTCGCCCGACGGCGTCTCCGTCACCTCGCTGGGCGGACCGGCGGCAGAGTACGTCGATTCCGGCGGCGAGGGCGACGCGCTGGACAGACTCCGCGAGACGCTCCCGGACCTGCCCCGCGTCGGGTTCCCGTCGTCGGGTCGCCAGACGCTCGACGGCGGGCTGGTCGGATTTCTCGCCTACGACGCCGTCTACGACCTGTGGCTCGACGAGGTCGGCGTCGACCGGCCGGAGACGCCGCTCCCCGACGCGCAGTTCGTCCTGACGACGCGGACGCTGGCGTTCGACCACGTGGAGGACCGCGTCTCGCTGGTGTTCACGCCCGTCGTCGACCCGGGCGCGGACGCCGGCGACCGGTACGACCGGGTGGCCGCCGAGGCGCGGTCGGTCGCCGAGACGCTCGCCACGGCCGCCGCGCCCGACCCCGGCGGGTTCGTCCGGCACGACGAGGCGGCGGGGCCGCGCGGGGCGTACGAGGACGCGGTCCGGCGGGCCAAAGAGCACGTCCTCGACGGCGACATCTACCAGGGGGTCGTCTCCCGGAAGCGCGAACTCGTCGGTGACGTGGACCCGCTGGGTCTCTACGCGGCGCTCCGCGAGGTGAACCCCTCGCCGTACATGTACCTGCTTCGCCACGACGACCTCTCGGTGGTCGGCGCGAGTCCCGAGACGCTCGTCTCCGTGCAGGGCGACCGGGTCGTCTCGAACCCCATCGCAGGGACCTGCCCGCGCGGGACCAGCCCCGTCGAGGACCGCCGCCTCGCCG
The DNA here is from genome assembly GCA_041641795.1 of Salinigranum sp. Classification (GTDB taxonomy): domain Archaea; phylum Halobacteriota; class Halobacteria; order Halobacteriales; family Haloferacaceae; genus JBEPXT01. The sequence goes on along the minus strand of JBEPXT010000103.1, from coordinate 7,039 downwards.
GCGAGATGCTCGCCGACGAGAAAGAGCGTGCCGAGCACACGATGCTGGTGGACCTCGCGCGAAACGACGTCCGCCGGGTCTCGCGGCCCGGGAGCGTCCGCGTCGAGGAGTTCATGAACGTCCTGAAGTACTCGCACGTCCAGCACATCGAGTCGACGGTGACCGGCACGCTGGCCGAGGAGTACGACGCCTTCGACGCTGCCCGCGCGACGTTCCCGGCGGGGACGCTCACGGGTGCGCCGAAAGTCCGCGCCATGGAACTCGTCGACGAACTTGAGGAGACCCCGCGGGGCGTCTACGGCGGCGGCGTCGGCTACGTCTCCTGGAGCGGCGACGCCGACTTCGCCATCGTCATCCGGACGGCGACGGTCGAACACGGGGGCGTCCCCCGCGGCGACCGGTCGCCCCTCGACCGCATCACGGTCCAGGCGGGGGCGGGCATCGTCGCCGACAGCGACCCGGCCAGCGAGTTCGAGGAGACCGAGCAGAAGATGGACGGGGTCCTCACGGCGATTCGGCGCATCGAGGAGGAGACGCCCGCCGGCGCGGCCGACCCGCAGGAGGTCCGGCGATGAAGGTGCTGGTCGTCGACAACTACGACTCGTTCACCTACAACCTCGTCGAGTACGTCTCCGAGCAGCGCGGTCCCGACGGTGCCCCGGTCGAGGTGGTCGTCGAGAAGAACACCGCGTCGCTGGAGACGCTACGCGACCACGACCCCGACGCTATCGTCATCAGTCCCGGTCCCGGCCACCCGGCGAACGACCGGGACGTGGGCGTGACCAGCGAGGTCCTCCGTCACCTGAGCACGGACGTCCCGACTCTCGGCGTGTGCCTCGGCCTCGAAGCGGCCGTCCACGTCTACGGCGGGACGGTCGGTCACGCGCCGGAACCGATACACGGCAAAGCCTTCCCCGTCTTCCACGACGGTGCGGGGGTCTTCGAGGGACTCGAACAGGGATTCCAGGCCGGGCGCTACCACTCGCTGGCCGCCGTGGAGGTCCCCGACTCGTTCGAGGTCACCGCCACCACGGACCACGACGGGGAGGACCTGGTCATGGGCGTCCGCCACCGCGAGTATCCGATAGCCTGCGTGCAGTTCCACCCGGAGAGCGTTCTCACCGGCGTCGGTCACCAGGTCGTCGGGAACTTCCTGTCGTGGGCCGCGTCGAACGCCCGAACGCCGACCGGTCCGCAGATAGACGGTCCCCAGTAACCGGCGACACCAGTAGCCGATGGACGCACCAGCGGTCAGCAGTTGCGGAACTCCCCAGACAGCAGTTGCGCGTGCCAGCGCCTGCAGACGGGCGTCTCCGCGAATCGGTGTCGGGACGTGACCGCTGTGACATTCGGACGTATCGGTTCGCTTTAACGAGCGTAACGATGTTCGGGAATCGGTCCCCGGGCCGCGGGCCGCACGTCGCAGCGCGCTATAGAACGCCCGGCGCGAACACCGTAATCAGGAGGACGAGTCCCACGACGATTGCGGCGATTGTCACCAGTCGCCACGCGACCCGGAGCACGACCCGACCGACGAGGACGACGACTGTGAGTGCGACCAGCGCGGCGAACAGTTGTCCAAGCGGGGTGGCGAGTATGTCACCCGCCTGCAAGAACGGGATGGGCGGGACCATGTTTTACTATACTACAGGAGTGACGATAAGTTTATTGGACCGACAGGTGCGACCGGTTACCGGTCGATTCGCGGGCCGCTCGACCCCCCCTTCTGTTCGACTGGATTTGGCCGCGCCGTCGTTCGATACCGGGACCGGCACCTTCACTTTCGCTCCGGTTTGGGTGTCATTATGTGCTTCCAGTAGATACTGGTGGGACGTCACAGAACTCGGAATTTCACGGGGGCGCGCTGCATCGAACGACAATCACTACTTGCCGGGCACAGAATCAACAACAACTGCCGTGTCCGCGCACGGCGACACGAACACGCACGAATGTACGGACGTAATCTACCCACGACGACACGACGGACCCAGCGAGCGACTGGGCGGGAGGTACAGTGAGATGAGCGAACACGACCTGTCAGCTTCTGAACTCGAACTGCCGGTCAAGCGGAGCGACGGTGACACCTTAGAGGAGCGTCTCACCGACAACGCCTACTACAACATTCTCCCCGCGCGGTACCTCCGGAAGGACGCCAACGGCGACCTCATCGAGACGCAGGAGGACCTCTTCGCGCGCGTCGCGAAGAACATCGCGCTCGCGGAGGCCGTCTACGAGGCCCGAAAGCGCGACGTCGAAGTCACGGTGACGCCGGGGCAGTTGAAACCCGACCACCCGCGCCGCGACGAACTCGCCGCCGAGGTGTTCGGGAAGGGGGTGACGGCCGCGGACGACGCCGAGACGACGCTCTCGGTCTACAACGTCAACAAGTTCGCCTACGACACCGTCGTCCCGGACCTGCCCGACGGGATTCGAGCGGCCGTCGAGCAGAAGCGCGACACGTTCCAGGAGATGATGGAGTCGCTCTCGTTCATGCCGAACTCGCCGACGCTGATGAACGCGGGCGACGAACTCCAGCAGCTGTCGGCGTGTTTCGTCGACTCGCCCGACGACGACATCGACGACATCCACCAGACCGCCAAGGAGGCCGCCCAGGTGTTCCAGTCGGGGGGCGGCATGGGGTACGCCTTCTGGCGGCTCCGCCCCTACGGCGACCCGGTCGGGTCCACCGGCGGCATCGCCTCCGGCCCCATCACCTTCATGCGGACGTTCGACCAGATGTGCGAGACCATCGCGCAGGGCGGCGCCCGGCGCGGCGCGCAGATGGGCGTCATGCGCATCTCCCACCCGGACGTCATCCAGTTCATCCACGCCAAGAACAAGGACGTCTCGCTGGCGCACACGCTCCGCCTCAACGACCCCGACGACTACACCCACACCTCGTTCGCCGACGCCCTCGAGGAGGCGCGCGAACTCATCGACGACGAGGGGCGGGTCCCCAAACACCTCCGGAACGCCGTCGAGGGCCACCTCTCGAACTTCAACATCTCCGTCGGCGTCACCGACGACTTCATGGAGGCGCTCCAGAACGGCGAGGAGTTCACGTTCACGAACCCGCGGACCGGCGACCCGCACGTCGCCACGGCCGAGACGAAGGAGCTGTACGACATGTTCGGCCTCGGCGAGTACGTCGAGGTGGGCGAGGTGCTGTCGATGCCCGCCGCCGTCGTCTGGGAGGACATCGTCGAGGGGGCCTGGGAGAACGGCGAACCCGGGGTCGTCTACCTCGAACGGGTGAACAAGCGACACTCCTTCGACGTCGAGGAACACCCGGACCACCGCATCCTCGCGACAAATCCCTGTGTCACCGGTGACACGCTCGTCAGCACCGAAGATGGTCTCGTTCCCGCAGAAGAACTCTACGAGCAGGGTGTCGCCCGAGACGTCGTCGTCGACGGCCGTCTCAGCGAAGATACGCTCAAGGAAGCCAGCAGCGTCTTCAAGACGGGCGAGAAGGACGTCTACAAGCTCACGACCGAGGAGGGGTACGAACTTCGCCTGACAGCCGACCACCGCGTCATGACCGACGACGGCTGGGTCGAGGCGCAGCACCTCGACCCCGGCGACAGCGTCCACGTCCAAAATCGGAAGGGAGCGTTCGGCCGGCACGGCTCGGCCGAAGAAGGTCGCGTCCTCGGCTGGCTCGTTGGCGATGGACACCTCAAGAACGGAGAGGAGCGCGCAGTCCTGAACCTCTACGACGAGGACAGCGAGCTATCCGCTGACTTCGCCGCGGACGTGAACGAGGTCGTCCGTGCGCCGACCGGGAACGGGAACTACGAGATTGGCGTCAGCGACGTCGCCCGGAGCGACGGCTATCGCGGCGCTCAGGCCATCGAACAGCGCATCCGTTCGACGCGACTCTACGAGTACGCCGAGAGCGCCGGTCTCGTCGACACGAAACACCAGGTCCCGGACGCCGTCATGCGAGGCAGTGAGGAGATGGCCCGCGGATTCCTGCGCGCGCTGTTCACCGCCGACGGTGGCGTGCAGGGGTCGACGGAGAAGGGCAACTCCGTTCGACTGACGAGCACGAGCGTGGACCTGCTCAAACAGGTCCAGCGGCTGCTGCTGAACTTCGGTATCGCGAGCAAGATATACGAAGACCGCCACGAAGCGGGGCTGCAGGAATTTCCGGACGGGAGCGGCGGCACTGCGACGTACGAGCGTCAGGCCGACCACGACCTCGTCGTCGCGAAGGACAACCTCGTTCGCTTCAGTGACGAAATCGGGTTCCTCCACGACTCGAAGACCGACGCACTCGAAGAGCGGCTCGACGAGTACGACCGTGGTCCCTACAGCGAGCGGTTCCTGGCCACCGTCGAGTCCGTCGAGGCCGACGGTCACGAGACCGTCTACGACCTCACTGAACCCGACACGCGCTCGTTCGTCGCGAACGGCCTCGTCGTTCACAACTGCGGGGAGCAGCCGCTCGAGGAGTACGAGGCCTGCAACCTCGGGCACATCAACCTCTCGACGCTCGCGGACCTCGACACGCCGGACTGGCGCGTCTGGGCCGAGGAGCACGACGAGTTCGACTCCCTGGAAGCGCAGGTCGCGGCGTTCCTCGACGAGGCAGTCGACTGGGAGGAGTTCGACTTCCGCATCGAGGCGGGCACGCGCTTCCTCGAGGACGTCGTCACGATGTCCGACTTCCCCGTCTCGGAGATAGAGCAGAAGGTCCGCGACATGCGCAAAATCGGGCTGGGCGTCATGGGGCTGGCCCAGCTGTACATCCAGTTCGGCATCCGCTACGGCTCGGAGGTGGGCAACGAAGTGGCCCGGCAGCTGATGACCCACATCAACCACACCTCAAAGCGGGCCTCCCACGAACTCGCCGAGGAGCGCGGGGCGTTCGCCGACTGGCCCGACTCGAAGTACGCCGACCCGACGCGCTACCCCGAGTGGTTCGAACACCAGACCGGACTCGACCCCGAGGAGTGGGCCGACGGGTTCCCGATCCGGAACCACAACACGACGACCATCGCCCCCACCGGCACAACGTCCATGGTCGGCAACACGACCGGCGGCATCGAACCCATCTACAACGTCGCCTACTACAAGAACGTCTCCGACGACGTGCAGGGCGACGAGATGCTCGTCGAGTTCGACGACTACTTCCTCCGTGTGCTGGAGGCCAACGACATCGACGTCCAGCGCGTCAAGGAGGAGGCCCAGGAGCAGATGGCGAACAACGAGTTCGAGGGCGTCTCCTCGCTCTCGACGGTGCCCGACGCCATCTCGGAGCTGTTCGTCGTAACCGCCGACCTGGCCGGCAAGCAACACGCCGCCGTCCAGTGCGCCTGCCAGGAGGGGGTCGACTCGGCCATCTCCAAGACCTGCAACTTCCCGAACGACGCCAGCAAGGAGGACATGGACGAGGTCTACCGCTACATCTACGAGAACGGCGGCAAGGGCGTGACCGTCTACCGCGACGGCACCCGGTCGAAGCAGGTGCTCACCACGCGCGCCAAGAACGCAGAGTTCGCCGACGAGTCCGAGGCGGCGGCCGCGCTCGTCGAGCAGATAGAGGACGTGTTCGACGGCATGGAGGGTTTCCTCGACCACGACGAGGTCCGCGCCGCACTCGACGACGAGGTGGCTCGACTGCTCGATGCGGCCGACGGCGAGGTCGCCCTCGGCAAGAAGCGGCCGCGCCCCGACGTCCTCTACGGCGTGACCCAGCGCATCGACACCGGCTACGGGAAGCTCTACGTCAACATCAACGAGGACGAGGACGGCCGACCCTTCGAACTGTTCGCCAACATCGGCAACTCGGGCGGGTTCACCGCGTCGTTCACCGAGGCGCTGGCGAAGACCATCTCCACGGCCCTGCGCTCGGGCGTCGACCCGAGCGAGATTGCCGACGAACTCCAGGGCATCCGGTCCCCGAAGGTCGCCTGGGACAAGGGCGAGCAGATAAACTCCATCCCCGACGCCATCGGGACGGCGATGCGTCGGTACCTCGACGGCGAAATCGACAAGGGCTACCCCCAGCAGCAGAACCTCACGGAAGTCGAGTCTTCGGCCGGTGCCGACGCCCGGGAGACCGACGGCGGCGCGTCCGTGGCCGACGCGCCGGACGCGGCCGGCACCGACTCCGCGGACGCGACTCAGGACCTCCTCGAAGCCGGCGAGAGTCCCGAGTGCCCCGAGTGTGGCAACATGACCCTCGTCTACAACGAGGGCTGCAAGACCTGCCAGTCCTGCGGCTGGTCGGAGTGCTGACGCTCGACCGGCGCACCTGAGCGCGGACCCACTCCCGACTCGTTCCCCGGTTCTCCCTGCGGAACACTCTTTCTGGACGAAGCGGTTGTACAGACCCTCTCACTTTCGTGACTGTATGCCCTGTGCTAGCGTGTCGTGTTGTTTATGGAACATGAGGCAATCCATTAATGCATGCGATGACAGAACACGACGCACTTCAGACGGTCTTCCAGCTTACGGGGTTCCAGCGTGACCTCCTCTGGGTGATTGCCGGGTCACAGCGGCCGTCGGGCCAGGACATCAAACAGGAGATGGAATCGGAGTTCCGGGAGGTGGGACACGGACGCCTCTACCCGAATCTGGACACCCTGGTAGACCGTGGACTGGTCGAGAAAGGGCAGTTGGACAGGCGAACGAACTACTACGAGATAACGGAGACGGGCCTCGATGCGCTCGAGGCGCGTCGACAGTGGGAGGAGCAGTACCTCCCGTTCTCGTAGTCCCCACCGAATCGGCGGACCCTGCGGCGTGGCGACGGGAGCCGTACCGACGTCTCCCCGGCGGGCGCCACACTCCCGGTCCGCTCACCGTGACGCCGGTTTGCCACCCCGTCGGCGACACCGGCCCCGTCGACGCACGCCCGGCGCCGGGGCGCCGGGCAGGCAATCGGTCTCCGTCTCCCCGACTCCTCGACGCTCTCCTCTCGACGTCACTCCGGGCGAAGAGTCTTGTTCCCCGCCCGCCGCATCGAACGCGTGAACGCCGAGTCACCGCCCGGCAGGCCGTGCCCGCTCTGCGGGTCGTCGATGGAGCG
>JBEPXT010000102.1:0-13203 GCA_041641795.1 Salinigranum sp. | reverse complement strand
GTCGAACCGACGGAGTAACACCCATGACGAACCACCAGCACGAGGTCGAGGCGACCGACGAAGCGTCCGTCGCGAGGGCGCGCGCGCAGGTCTACGGCCTGCTGGCGGCCGCGTTCGACGGCGACACGTCGCGCCTCGCGGCGGCGATAGAGGAGCGGGCGTTCGAGCGCCTGGCGGACCTGCTGCCGGTCGACCTCGAGGCCGACCCGCTGACGGGCGAAGGCGTCGACGAGACGGCGCTGAAAGTCGGGTACGACAACCTGTTCGACGTGCCCGGACCGCACTACGTCCCGCCGTTCGCCTCCGGTCACGTGGACGACCCGAGCGAGTCGTTCGACTCGGACTCCTCGTTCCACGACGCCGGGGACGCCGGCGAACTGCTGGGCGACCCGGCGGCGCAGGTGAGCCAGCTATACGCCCGCTTCGGGTTCCACCCCGACAGGGGCGACGGACTCCCGGACCACGTGGCCGCGGAGTTCGAGTTCATGCAGCAACTCGCGGCGCAGGAAGCCGCCGTCCGGGCGAATCCGGACGAGGACGCGCCGGTGACGGCGACTGAACTGCGCGAGGCCCAGCGAACCATGGTCGGACACCTCGGCTGGCTGGACCACCTCGACGAGGCGGTCGCCGACCGCGACAACGTCGAGGGCGTGTTCGCGGCACTGACGCGGTTCGCCCGAACGTACGTCGCATGGGACGCGACCGAGGGTCTGGACTGACCGAAGACCCGGACTGACCGACCACCGACTCCGGGTCGTCCCCGTCACAGCCGACCCGGGTCAGTTCCGCGACGACGAGGACGGGCGCTCCCCGATACCGCGACGACGGGTCGCCGCCGAACACGGCGGGGGGCGCCACCCGACCGCGGCGAGTCCCGTCGCGGGCACCGTGGACTGGCGGTCGACGCTCCGCCTCTGCACCGGGCGGGACGGCGGTCGCCACACAGGTGTCGTCTCGTGACGGCCGGTCGCACGCTATGTCCGACGCACCGCACCGCGACCGGTCGTCCCCTGTGGTCGCATCGCGTCGGTCGCCGCTCGCTGGACGCGGCCGACACACCTCCGTGTCCATCCCGCGCGACGCACCGTCGAACTCGGCTCAGTATCGCGGGATGATGTACACCCGACGCGTGGCGCGGTTCGCCGACGCCTCGCCCCCTGACTCTTCGCGGGGCGTCACGGGACCGGGCCACGGACTCCATCTCTCCGAACCCAGTTCGAATACAGAGTGGAATCTCCCGGACAGTCGACACTCGCCCGCAAGACAGTTCGGACCGACGTTCCTCACGAGTCCACTCCGGTTCTGCCGTCAGGCCGCCGTCGAACCGAGAGACGCGGTGGAGATGCGCGGCTCGCGCACGAGACGCTTGGCGCTCGACAAACAAACGACTAATCGGGGCCAAACCCAATGATAAACTGGCCTGGAGGACTCGACGGGAGTTCCACCACTACCCGCCTCCAAGCCGCCATCGCCACCTCACAACGGCGGGTTCCGCCGTTACCAATCGCTTGGTCACCTCTTTATTTTTTGACGTCAACCGGACAGCGCCTCGGCCGCACAGCGACGGACCGAGACGCATTGAGAACCCGTAGTAACGCGGGAATCCCTGCTCAGTTAAAAATTGTCGGTCAATTCCCACGCGGCGGGGGAAGTCGCTACGCTTAGAAGAGCGCCATCCTAACCCCGCGACGAGTCGGTACGCCGCACGCGAGGGCGCAACTCGACTCCCCGTTCCGGGGCGTCGGGCGCTAACCGACAGACCGCACCACCAACACGGACATGTTAGACCCAGTCATCGCCAGCCGTCTCCAGTTCGCGATCACCACGATCGTCCACATCATCTTCCCCGTGATGAGCATGGGGCTCGCTCCCTTCCTCATCTACTTCACCTGGAAAGAGGTCCGGACTGGAGAGGCGCTGTACGTACGGTTGCGTAGTTTCTGGACCAAGATATTCGCCATCAGTTTCGTCGTCGGGACGGTGACCGGCATCGTCCTGGAGTTCGAGTTCGGGACGAACTTCGCGGTGTTCGCGACGGCGGCCGGCGAACTGTTCGGCGGCCCGCTCGCCACCGAGGGGCTGATGGCGTTCATGCTCGAAGCCACCTTCCTCGGCATCTTCGTCTTCGGGCGCGAGCGCGTCTCTGACAGGCTCTTCTTCCTGTCGAGCGTGTTCGTCGGCCTCGGAACGTGGCTGTCGGCGGTGTGGATTCTGGTCGCCAACTCCTGGATGCAGACGCCGCGGGGCTACGAGATGGCCACCACGAACGGGCAACCCATCATCTCGCTGGTCGACCCCATCGCCGCGTACGCGAACCCGCGGTTCCCCTGGATGTTCGTCCACATGCAGAACGCCGCCGTCCTCTCGGTGGCCCTGTTCATGGCCGGCGTGGCGGCGTTCCACATCTACCGCTATCACCACCTCAAGGTGGTCGACAAGGGGAACCTGGACATGCGCTTCTGGCGAGCGACGCTGAAGATTGCGCTGGTGGCGCTGCTGCTCACGGCGCCGTTCCAGGTCATCCACGGCGACGCCTACGGGCGGCACGTCTACGAGACCCAGCCCCAGAAGTTCGCCGCGATGGAGGCCGTCTGGGAGACGGACAGCTACGTCCCGGAGTACATCATCGCCGTGCCCACCAACCCGAGTCAGATTCTCGACCCGCGGGCCAAGGAGATATTCGGCATCGGCATCCCGGGCGGTGCGTCGTGGCTGGCCAGCGGGGGTGACCCGCAGGCCGAAATCAAGGGGCTCAACGAGTTCGAGGGCTCGCCCCCGGTGGCCATCGTCTTCTGGTCGTTCCGCCTGATGGTGGCGCTGGGCTTCTGGTTCGTCCTGCTGGCGTTCTGGGCCGGCTACCGCTGGTGGAAGGGCCAGCTGTTCGAGGACGACCTGCTGCACAAGTCGCTGATGGCCTCGTCGCTGCTCGGCATCGTCGGCGTCGAGGTGGGGTGGATAGTCACCGAAGTCGGCAGGCAGCCCTGGGTCATCCAGGGGCTGCTCAGGACGAGCGAGGGCGTCTCGCAGAACATCACCGGCCTGGAGGCGACGGCCACGCTCGTGGGCTTCGTGGGCGTCTACGCGGTGTTGCTCGGGCTGTACTCCTACGTGGTATTCCGCATCATTCGGGCCGGACCGGGCGACGTCCCGTCCGAGGAGAGCCAGCCGACGCCGGCGGAAGAGGGGGTGCCGACCGATGACTGACCTCGCCAGCGGACTCCTGTTCGGGCTCCCGCTCCAGGAACTGTGGTTCGTCCTGCTGTTCGTGATACTCGCGGCGTTCCTGGTGCTGGACGGGTTCGACTTCGGCGTCGGAGCGCTGTTCGCCACCCGGTCGGACTCCGAGGAGCGCGAGCAGTTGCTCGCGGCCATCGGCCCGTTCTGGGACGGCAACGAGGTGTGGCTCGTCGTGTTCGGCGGGGCGATGTTCGCCGCCTTCCCGCCGGTGTACGCGAACCTGTTCAGCCGGCACTACCTCCTGATGTTCGCCATCCTCGGCGCGCTCATCATCCGGGGGGTGTCCCCCGAGATGTACGAGCAGCGCCACGACGAGCGCTGGCAGCGCGCCTGGGGCCGCGCGTTCGTCGTCGGGAGCGTCCTCTCGCCGTTCTTCCTGGGCATGTTCACCGCGAACTGGCTCCTCGGGAGCACGAGCACGATTACCCTGCCCGGCGTCGTCGTCGGACTGGCTCTCGTGGCGCTCACCGTCGTCGACGGCGCGGCGTTCCTCGGCCTCAAGACGCGCGGGGAACTGCAGTCCGAGTGGAGCCGCTACGGCGTTCGCGCGCTCGCGGCGTACCTCGCCCTGTTCGTTCTCGCCGTGGCGTACCTCTACCTGACGCGGCCGGACCTTCGCGGGGGGCTGACCTCGGCGCCGATACTCGCACTGGTCGTCGCGAGCCTCGGACTCGCCGGTGGCTACGTGGTGACGATGCGCCGGGGGCAGTTCGTGGCCGCGTTCGTCGCCGCGGCGGGCCTCGTCGTGGGCCTCGTCGCCGTCGTGGCGATACTGATGTTCCCGCAGGTCGACCCCGCCGAGGGGCTGACCTACACGGACGCCATCGTCTCGACGCTCCCCCTCAACATCATGACCATCGTGGCGGCGGTGTTCCTGCCGCTGGTCACCATGTACTTCGTCGTCCTCTACAACGCGTTCGGCGGGCCGGTCGAAGCCGGCGAGACGTACTGAGCGGCGCGTCTTCGGGCGACGGCTCCCCGCCCTCTCTTCGGTCCGCGAAAAACGTCCGTCGGGTGCGATCCCGGGACGGCCCGCACGTCACACGGCGTTCTGGACGAAGTGCTTCGCCAGGCGGGACTCCGCCCGCCTGAGTCGGTACGAGAGCGTCGAGCGGGGGACGTCGAGCACCTGCGAGAGTTCGTCGAGGGTTATCTCGCGCGGCGTCTCGTAGTAGCCCCTGTCGACGGCCTCCTCGAGTGCGAGTCGCTGCTCGTTCGGCATCGTCGCCGAGGTGAGGATGCCCTCGGCCCACCCCGTGGCGTGGTCCAGGTGGCCGAACTTGAAGGTGATACCCTCCCGGAGTTTCTCGTCGAGCGTGTCGTACAGCAGGCCGACCTTGCTGTCGTTGGGCATCAGGATGCGCCACCGCTCCTCGTTTCGCTGTCTCGCCAGTTCGAAGACCAGCCCCCCGTCCAGGTACCGGTTCGCCAGGGCGGGAACCGAGTGACAGCGCTCGATCTCCCAGAGGTAGGTGTAGACGACGCGCCGGTTCGGTCCCTCGTCGAGCAGGTCGTTGAACACCTTTCCGTCACACCGCATCCCGCTGATGGACTGGGTGTCGCACGTCTCGTCGAGGTAGATTCGCTCGAACTCCTCCATCGCGGATTCGGGCCCGACGATGCGCTCGATGCGCCAGAGCTGTCCCCCCGAAATGCCGAACAGCAGGGCCTGGGACCGCGCGTCCGGGTGGTCGATGAACGCATCCATGAGTTCATCGACCCCGGAATCGTAGAGGAGCGAGAACACGAACTCTCTCATCGACAGACCCTTTGGCGCACGCTAACCTATTCATTTCGGTGTGGTCGGCCGGCCCTACCGGGCGGACGGCGGGGCGAATGGCCGAGAGGAACGCTCCCTGCACCGGACGCCTCCACCCCGGGAGGAGGAGTTCGGGCCGGAATTGTCACGTGCCAACGCAATGTCCACCTCCGTCGATTTCCTACGACTACCTATGAACGACGAAACTGTCGCAGACGCGCCGCAACCCGTGGCCTGCGAGCGTCGGCACCGTCACCCGCACGGGAACCGGGGTCACGATGCAGACCGGACGACTGGGAGCGAGGGCGGACGGGGAGTCACGCGCCGGACGCTCCTGGCCGGGTCCGGCGCCGTGGCCGCAGGGGCCCTCGCGGGGTGTCTCGGCGGAATCGGCGGAATCGGCGGCGGCGGGCAGGCACCCGCGGCGATTTCGCTCACGACCGAACACACGTGCGACGTCTGCGGGATGGTCATCCCGAACCACCCGGGGCCGAGCACCGAGGTTTTCTACGCGGACCGTCAGCCCTCCGGCCACGACAACCCCGCGCGGTTCGACAGCACCTGGGAGGCGTTCCAGTACGACTTCGAGCGCCGCGACCGGGGGTGGAAGCGCCGGGCGTTCTACGTGACCGACTACAGCAGCGTCGACTACGAACTGCTCACCGAGGGCGGCGACACCCTCATCTCGACGCACCCAACGGCCGAGGCGTTCGTCGACGCCTCGTCGGTTACGTTCGTCGTGGGGTCGGACGTGAACGGCGCGATGGGCAAGGACCTCGTCGCCTTCTCGAAACGCGCGGACGCCGAGTCGTTCTCGCAGGACCACGGCGGCAAACTCGCGCAGTTCGGGGACGTCACACCCGGGATGGTCGAGCAACTCGGGATGTCCTGACCCGATGTCCGAACCACGGTATCAGAGGGACGGCGAACGGCGCCATCGGTCCAGTGATGTACCCCGCGCCCGGACCTGACGTATCTCGATGTACGTGAAGTACGTGCTGGTCGGCCTGTGTGCGCTCCTGGTCGTCGCGTCCGGGTCCTTCGCCGCGACGCCCGGCGGCGGCCGGGACCTCTCGCCGGTCCCGTTCGACGAGACGGTTCAGGTCGGACTCACCGGCGTCGACGTGCGGGAAGCGGCCGCGTCGGGCTACCAGGTTCCCCGCGCGGAGGTGTTCTACTCGCAGTACCAGTACGTCATCGGCTACTACGGCGTGGGTAGCGCGGCGTCGGCGCTGGCCGGCGACAGACACCGCCGGCAGTTCGGGCGGCCGTTCGCGGTGTTCGTCAGCGACTTCTCGGGGACCGGCCCCTCCCTGACCGACGAGGGGTACGTCCGCGTCCGGGAGGGCGCCAGCGTCGGCTGGGTGGCCGCCGAGGACGCCGTCTTCGTCGTCGACAGCGGCGCGCGAACGCCGGGCGCTCCCGCGGTGCTGCCGTTCGGGGACCGGGGGGCCGCGCGGTCGTTCGTCCGGGAGACCGGGGGACGAATCGTCGACTGGGACGCCGTCGCGGGCGAACTCGACGACCGGACGGCAGAGCGCGACTGGCGCGAGACGGTCGCCGAGCGGTCCGCCTGGGCCGGCCGGACGGTCCGGGCGACCCGGGCGCTGACGGACCGTCCGGTGTCGGTCGTCGTCGGAGAGGACGCGCCGACTCTCGAAGCCGCTGTCGCCGCGGCCCCGCCGAACACGACGGTCCGACTGCCGCCGGGCACCGTCCGGGCCGCGAACCTCACGATTCGCAAGCCCCTGACGCTCGCCGGGTCCGGGAGCGAGACGACGATTCGGGGGCCCTCGAACGGGTCGGTGCTCCAGGTCCGGTCGCCGGGCGTCGCGGTGACCGACCTCCGGGTGACCGGCGTTGGGCCCAACGGGACCAGCCAGCAGGCCCCCGCGGAGAAATCCGACTCCTGGGACGCCCGCGTCCTGGCGGCCTACGGCTACGGGGACGCCGCTATCGTCTTCGACGGGGCGAACGGGTCGCTCGTCCGCGACGTTCGAATCGACACCCCGGCCAGCGGGGTGGTCGTCCGGGAGAGCGACGGCGTGGTCGTCACCGACTCCCGGGTGAACGGCAGCGAGGAGTGGACGGAGGGGTTCATGGGCGTGATGACGATGCGCTCGCGCGTGGTGGTCCAGGACAACGTCTTCGACGGCGGGCGAGATGGGGTCTACACCCACCGGGCCCACGGCACGGTGGTCCGGAACAACCGCATGACCGACCTCCGCTTCGGCGTCCACGAGATGTACACCTCGCGGACGCTGGTCCGGAGCAACGCCGTCCGCGACGCGAACATCGGCGTGGTCGTGATGACCCGACCCACCGGGAACGCCGTCGTCGGCAACGACGTGCGCGAGAGCCGAATCGGGGTTTCGGCGGTCGGTAGCGGGTCGCTCGTCGCCGCGAACCGCCTGGTCGGGAACGAGTACGGCCTGTACGTCAACGCCTACCGGTCCCGGTACGTCCGGAACACGGTGGTCGGAAACGACGTCGGCGTCCGGGCGGACACCATCTTCCCGACGAACGACGTGTTCGCCAACGACGTCGTCGGGAACGAGCGACAGGTGATGGTCCGCGGCGGCCCGGTCCGGTTCTGGTCGCACGACGGCGAGGGCAACTACTGGGGCGAGATACCGCTCCGCGACGGCGACGACGACGGCGGCGGGGTCGCAGAGCGGGCCTACTACCCGACCGGGGCGGTCGACCGCCACCTCGGCCGGACGGCCGGCGCCGAGACAGTCGCCGAGTCGCCGACGGCGAGCCTCGTCCGCTCGCTCCGCGCGTCGCTCCCCGGACTGCGAGCGGCGGGCGTCGTCGACGAAGCACCGCGGACCCGCCCCGTTCGGCCGGAGGTACTGACGAACGTGACCGACGCCCCGGGGGGCGCCGGGGAGGTGGCCGCGTGACGGCGTCGTCCGACGAGTCCGAGTCGCGCCCGGACTCGTCCGCGGACGCGGCGGCAGATTCGGACGGGTCGGGCGCCGAATCGGACGAGTCGCCGGCGTCGGCGGACCCGGTCGTCGTCGCGAGCGACGTGACCGTCTCGTTCGGGGACGTGACCGTCTTCTCTGGCGTGTCGGTCGGCGCGGACCCCGGGACGGTGACGGCGCTCGTCGGTCCGAACGGCTCCGGGAAGACGACGCTGCTCCGGGTGGTCGCGGGCCTGCTGCCCCCCGACGCGGGCACCGTCTCGCTGCGGTCGACCAGCGACCGCCCGGTCGGCTACCTGCCGCAGACGCCGGCGTTCCGCCCCGGGTTCACGGTCAGGGAGACCCTGGACTTCTACGCGTCGCTCGTGGGCGGCGAGACCGACGTCGAAGCGCGACTCGCGCAGGTGGGCCTGTCCGGCGTCCCCGACCGGCGCGTCGAGGCGCTGTCCGGCGGAATGACGCGACTCCTCGGCGTCGCCCAGGCGCTCGTCGGCGACCCGTCGGTGCTGGTGCTCGACGAACCGACGAGCGGTCTCGACCCGCAGATGAGCCGGCGGGTGTTCGACGCCGTCGAGGGGGTGCGGGCGGAGGGAGTCGCCGTCCTCCTCGCCACGCACAATCTGCCGGCCGTCGAACGCGTCGCCGACGCCGCCGTCCTCATCGACCGGGGCGCGGTCGTGGCCCGCGGTCCGCCGGCGGACGTCGTCGCGGAGAGCGGCAGTGACACGCTGGCCGACGCGTTCGTGACGCTCGTCGACCGCGAGGCGGCCCGGCCCGCCGTCCGGTCCGGAGGGGACGCCCCGTGAGCAGCACGGACCCGGCGGCCAGCGACCGGGTGTTCGCCGTGGCCCAGCGGGAACTCGGCACCGTCGTCCGGACCCGGTCGTTCGCGCTCCTCGTCGGTCTGTTCGCCGTCCTCGTCCTGTCTATCGCGTGGCTCGGGTCGGCGGCGAGGGGGTTCCTCCTGGTGGCGCTCTCCCTGGTGACGCCGCTCGAACTGCTCGTTCCGCTGCTCGGGTTCGCGTTCGGCTACCGGGCCGTCCTCGGCGACGCCCGGCGGGGCGAACTGGAGATGATTCGCAGCTATCCCCTCTCGCGTGTCGAGTACGTGGTCGGCGTCTATCTCGGGCGCGCGGCGGCGCTCCTGCCCGCCGTCCTGTTCACGCTGGTGCTGGCGGGGCTGTTGGCGACGACCGGCGGCGGCCCCGCGTCGTCGGTGCTGGCGGTCCACGGCACCGTCGACTCGGTGCTCCTGTACGCCCGGTTCGCCGTGCTGACGACCGCGTACGCCGCCGTCGTCCTCGCCGTCGCGGTGGCCGTCTCGGCCGCGGTCCGGACGACGCGGCAGGCGCTGGCGCTGGTCGTCGTCCTGTTCGTGACCCTCGCGGTCGGTCTGGACCTGGGACTGACGGGGATACTCGCGGGGACGGACCCCCCGGTCCCCGGGTTCCGGGGACTGCTGGCGGTGAGTCCGGCGAGCGCGTATCGCGGCCTGGTGCTGGAACTGGTGGTACACGTCGTCTCGCCCAGGCGCCTCGGCCCGGCGGCCAGTCCGCTCGCCGGCGTCGCCAGCCTCGTCGCCTGGACCGCCGCCGGACTCGCCGTCGCCGTCGTCACCGTCTGGCGGACCTGACAGCCGTTCGCGTGCGACGGCGACCGGTCGTCGCCGACGTGTCACTGACCTATTTGGTCGCCGCCGCCGTCCGTCAGGGGCATGGACGCACGAAACTTCCTGTTCGTCTCCGTCGACGGCCTCATCAGCGACATCGCCTGGCGAGTCAGCCGCGAGGGCCACGACGTGAAGTTCCACGTCGCCGACGAGGGGGAACGAGACATCGCCGACGGCCTGGTCACGAAGACGGACGACTGGCGGTCGGAGGTCGACTGGGCCGACGTCGTGGTGTTCGACGACATCTGGGAGACGGCCACCGACGCGGGGACGGGACGCCTGGCGTCGGAGCTGCGGGCGTCGGGCACGGCCGTCGTCGGGGGCACCGAACTGACCGACCGCCTCGAAGAGGACCGGGGGTTCGCGATGACCGTGCTCCGCGAGGCGGGCGTGAACACCCTCCCCCACCGCGAGTTCACGTCCTTCGACGAGGGCATACAGCACGTCCGCGACAACCCCGCGCCGTACGTCGTCAAGCCCAGCGGGGAGGTCCAGAACGTCAAGCGCCTGGTGTACGTCGGCAGCGACGACGACGGCGGCGATGTCGTCAACGTCCTGCGCGCCTACAAGAAGGCGTGGGGCCACCGGATGAAGGGGTTCCAGCTACAGCGACGGGTCAAGGGCGTCGAGGTGGCGCTGGCGGCATTCTTCAACGGGAGCGAGTTCGTCGAACCCATCGCCGTCAACTTCGAGCACAAGAAACTGTTCCCAGGGAACATCGGCCCCTCGACGGGCGAGATGGGGACGAGCATGTTCTGGACCGACCGGAACCGCCTGTTCGAGGAGACGCTGGGCCGCCTTGAGGGACTGCTCGCGGAGGAGGGGTACGTCGGCAGCATCGACATCAACTGCATCGTCAACGCGCGGGGCGTCTACCCCCTCGAGTTCACGCCGCGGTTCGGGTACCCGACGATTTCGCTCCAGGAAGAGGGGATGAAGACGCCCATCGGCGCGTTCCTGCACGACCTGGCGAACGGCGGGGGCCACGACCTGACGGCCCACCGGGGGTACCAGGTGGGCGTCCGCCTCTGTCTGCCGCCCTTCCCGTTCCACGGCGACCGGGCGACGTTCGAGGAGAACAGCAAGAACGCGGCGATAACGTTCCAGGACCCCACCCGCCGCGACGGCGTGCACATCGAGGACGTGAAAGAAGTCGACGGGCAGTGGCGGGTCGCGGGGACGTCGGGCGTCTTCCTCCTGGTCGCCGGCAAGGGCCCCACCATGGCGGCCGCTCGCAGGGAGGCCTACCGCCGGGTGGAGAACGTCGTCGTCCCGAACATGTACTACCGGGACGACATCGGCGAACGGTGGATAGCAGGCGACGGGGACAGACTCCAGGCGTGGGGCTACCTGCGCCGGTGACGGGTCACCGCCGGGCGCGGCGTCGTCAAGTGCGGGGACGGTCAGAGCCGGAGACGGACGCTGCGACCGGCCGAGTGGCCGACGCGGTCAGTCCGCCGCGTGCGTCGAGGGGACGCAGTACGCGCGGAAGATGTCGGCCAGGGTCTTGCGGTACTCGCTCTCGGAGGGGTCGGCCGCGAGCGACCGGAAGCGCCCCGTGAAATCCTCGAGCGAGACGCCCGGCGCGTCGTCCGCGGCCGCGTGGGCCAGGTCGTACAGGCGGTGGTCGGAGTCGACCAGGTCGTGGCGCTCGACCAGTGCGAGTGCGAACGCCGCGTTGACCGCCGTGATGTCCGGGTCCGCCGCGCCGGAGACGAGACGCGAGTCGGGCCACGGAACCGCCGGCGGAACGTCGGACACCGCGGCCGCGAGGCGGGATTCGAGGAACTGGACGAGTTTCTCGGCGGGCGCGACTGCGAGCGTGATGTCGTCCGCGTAGATGTCCTTGCAGTGGTTCGAAATCTGGTAGCAGTGGGCGAGTTTCCGCCGCTCGATGGACCGCCCGGCCAGCGTGAGAAACAGGACCTCCTCGGTCGACTGGCGGTGGGAGGGGTGACCCTCCTCGTGGCGCGCCATGTGCGAGAACTCGTGGAGGGCCAGTTCCCGCGCCATCGCACTCGTCGCGGCCTGGCGGGAGATGTTCAGGACGTGGTGGTCGTCGTGGTGACCGGCCCAGGTTCGCTCGTCGGGGTCGTCGCGGACCTGAACCCGGACGGGCAAGCCGAGTTCGTACTCGGTCTCGAAGAGGTCCGCGGCGCTCAAAAACGGGTCGGGTGGTCCGGCCCCACCCACTCGAAGTTCCATGTGTATCGATACCAGGGACCAGGACGTGATGACTCTTATGCTCGGTTGCGGACGCTCCTTCGGCGCAACCGCCCACGTACAGAGTGTATAAAGCGGTGTGTCAGCGCGTGAGTCGGGTCGGCAGAGCCACGTTCGTCCCGGGTCGGACGCCCGGGACAGATACCGCGAAAGAGGAGGACCGCGGATCAGCGAGGAGCGGGTTCAGGGGAGGTCGCTCACGAGGCGGCGTACTCCGCCTCGGAGAACGCTCGCATCGTTTCGGTGGTGACGTTGCCGTCCTTGCCGAGCGCGAGCGCCATCCGCGCAGCCGTCTCGTCGTCGGGCGGGTCCACGATTGCGACGTGGTCGTGAGCGTCCGTCGTGACGAAGACGTCGAGCAGTTCGTCACCCATCGCCTCAACCAGACTCCGACCGGCCTGGAGACGTCGGGTCCCTGGTCGAGCGCTCGATTCCGTGCTGCGTGAAGTCCATCAGGACGGCGCAATGGGATATCAGTGCTCGCCTGCCAGCGTCCACTGGCAGTTTAATGTTGATTAGATAACATTATAACGCTTTATCAAACCGCCTCGTTGAGGAGAACATACGAGACGGGACCCGGTGTGAGAGTATTCCCGACCGGGGATACCCGGTAGATGTGGCGGCGAGGTACTCGCCGAAGCGCCGGCCGGCCGCCGCGCGGAATCATCGACCGCCGTTGTATTCGCGGCGGTGGGCGACGCGGCGAGGAGACGAAAACCGCCCGTCATCCCCTGACAAACCAAACGACGGCAAAACACTACCCTTTTGACCCTGCTGTCGATATGAGGCAGTAATGGGCCGACGAAAGAAAATCGTGCAGGAATGTGAACGGCTGATGGACAAACCGGAGAACATCCGGAACATCGCCATCGCCGCTCACGTCGACCACGGCAAGACGACGCTGACAGACAACCTGCTGGCCGGCGCGGGCATGATCTCCGACGAGACCGCGGGCCAGCAGCTCGCGATGGACACCGAGGAGGACGAGCAAGAACGCGGCATCACCATCGACGCGGCGAACGTCTCGATGACCCACGAGTACGAGGACACCAACCACCTCATCAACCTCATCGACACCCCGGGCCACGTCGACTTCGGCGGCGACGTGACGCGCGCGATGCGCGCTGTCGACGGCGCTCTCGTGGTCGTCGACGCCGTCGAGGGCGCGATGCCCCAGACGGAGACGGTGCTGCGACAGGCGCTGCGCGAGGGGGTCAAGCCGGCGCTGTTCATCAACAAGGTCGACCGCCTCATCTCCGAACTCCAGGAAGGTCCCCAGGAGATGCAAGAGCGCCTGCTGGACGTCATCTCCGACGTGAACGAACTCATCCGGGGGATGACCGAGGAGATGGACGTCGACTGGACCGTCTCCGTCGAGGACGGGA
>JBEPXT010000101.1:0-13685 GCA_041641795.1 Salinigranum sp. | reverse complement strand
AGGATAGGAGTAACGGTAGCGTGGCCCTGCCAGCATCCCGTCGGGTGTCAAACCGTAAATCTCCCAACTCAGCAAGCCTCGGCTTGTGGGAAGCCCCGTCGTTTACGACGGGGAGGAGGTCACCTCGGTCGCACCATCGTCGGCGGGCACGGCGTCATCCTGACCACCGACGACATCGACGTGGACGCCTTCGAGGAACTGGCCGTGGCCATCCGGGCGCTGTTAGAACTCGACCCCGTCTAATCCCGCTTCACCGCCTGGTCGTCTAGTCACCTCGTCGGTCGCTCCATCGCCTCGTCGCTCCGTCGCTTCAGCGTCCGGAAGCCGCGAGGGACGCCGAATCAGGCGTCGAGCAGTTCCACGAGCAGCCCCTTCTGCGCGTGGAGCCGGTTCTCCGCCTGGTCCCACATCAGCGCCCGCTCTCCGGTCAGCAACTCGTCGGTAATCTCCTCGCCGCGGTGGGCGGGCAGGCAGTGAAGCACCTTCGCGTCCGTCCCGGCGAGCAGGTCCTCGTTCACCTGGAACCCCTCGAACGCCCGGAGTTTCGACTCGCGTTCGTCCTCCTCGCCCATGCTCACCCAGACGTCCGTGTAGACCACGTCGGCGTCGGCCACCGCCTCAGCCGGCGTATCGACCGCCTCAGCCGCGTCTCCGTACTCGGCGGCGCGCTCGTACACCTCGTCGTCGACCTCGTGGCCGGAGGGAGTCGCCACGGTCAGGTCGAGGCCGACCATCGCGCTCCCGACGACGAACGACTGGGCGACGTTGTTGCCGTCGCCGACCCAGGCGGCGCTCACGCCGTCGAACCCGCCGAACGCTTCCCGGATGGTCAGGAGGTCGGCGAGCGTCTGGCAGGGGTGGGCCTCGTCGGTGAGGCCGTTGACGACCGGGACGTCGGAGTGCTCGGCGAGTTCCAGCAGGTCGGCGTGGTCGAACAGCCGCGTCATGACCGCGTCGACGTACCGGGAGAGCACCCGCGAGGTGTCCGAGAGCGGTTCGCCGCGGCCCAGTTGCAGGTCGTCGGGACCCAGGAAAATCGCGTGGCCCCCCAGCTGGGTCATCCCCGTCTCGAAGGATATCCGCGTCCGGGTGCTCGGTTTCTCGAACAGCATGCCGAGGGTCTGCCGGGGCAACTCCGCGTCGTCCGCCCCGGCCTCGATGGCCGCGGCCCGGTCGAGAACCTGCTCCAGTTCCGCCGGCGTCAGGTCGTCGATGTCGAGGAAGTGTGTGGTGTCGAGGCTCACTCGTCGTCACCTTCGACCAGACGGTCGCAGACGGCGACCAAAACGTCTACGGCGCGGTCGAACTCCGAGAGTTCGATGTGCTCGTCGGGCGCGTGGTCGAGGTCCGAGTCGCCGGGTCCGTACGTGACCATCGGGCAGTCCCACTCGCGGGCGAAGAGGTTCATGTCGCTGGTCCCGGTCTTCCGCAGGAGTCGCGGCTCGCCGCCGGACTGGCGGATGACGGCCCGGAACGCCCGGGCGGCCCTGGTCCGGGGGCTCTGCATCACGGGGGGCACCTCGTCGTGCCAGCGGACCGTCCCGCCGTTCAACTGGGCGTCTGCCAGTTCCCTGACCTCGTCGACGGTCATCGAGGGGGGCACCCGCAACTGCACGTCCATCGTCGCCTCCATCGAGAGGCCGTCGTCGGTCAGGCCGGCCTGGACGTCCACCGGCTTGCAGGTCACGCGCTCGAAGACGGGGGTCCACTCGTCTTCGGCGAACGCCGCCTCGACGCGGTTCCACCAGTCGAGGCCGTCCTGGATGGCGTTGTTCTCGGGCCGCGAGGTGTGCCCGGACTCGCTGGTCGAGACGTACGTGCCCGCCAGCAGCCCCCGGTACCCGAGCGTGACGCCGTCCCACCCGCTGGGCTCGCCGTTGATGAGCACATCGGGTTCCGCGCGGCCCTCGTCGAGGAGGTGACGGGTTCCGCGGGAGTCGATTTCCTCTCCGACGACGCCGACGAAGCTGACGCCGGTCCGGACGGCGGCGGCCGCCATCGCCGCGAGCGGTCCCGTCGCGTCCACGCTCCCGCGGCCCCACAGCACGCCGTCCTCGATTTTCACCGGGATGTCGCCGGGGACGGTGTCGACGTGCGAGGTCAACAGCACCGAGTCGTCGGCTGGCGCTCGCACGTTGCCGACGTCGTCGAGCCAGGCCTCGCGCCCGTGGTTCTCGAAGAACCGCACCAGTCGTCGGGCGGCCGCCTCCTCCTCCCCGGTCGGGGACGGAATCGAGACCAGGTCGAAGAGTAGCTGCTGTGCGTCCGATTCCAGCGTCGTGGCCGCGTCCGCCGAGTGGTTGTCTGTGGGTGTGGGTGAACTCATCGTGTCGTGTCCTCGTGGGTCTGTGTCTCGTGGTCGTGCGTAGTCGCAGTCGTCTGTGACTCGTGCGTGGTCGTTTTCGTCCGCGTTTCGCGCGTCGCCTTCTGTCGAGTCCGTGTCTCGGAGTCGGTCGTGGATACGCGTTGTGGCCCGTCGGGGGCGAGCGCCGGGACGCCGCCGGCCCGCCGCGCGGACGACTGACGGTGCGTCACGTCAACACCTCCGCCAGCGCGTCGGCGAACCGGTCGGCGTGGGACTCGTCGACGACCAGCGGCGGGAGCGCGCGCACCACGGTCCGCCCGGCGGGCAGCGCCAGTATCCCGTGGTCGAGCGCCAGGTCCCGGAGGACGCGGTTGGCCCCCCGCCTGACCTCGACGCCGACCATCAGGCCCGCGCCGCGGACGGCACGAGCCCGGACGTCGTCGTCCGCCACCAGTTCCTCCAGGCGCGTCTGCAGGTAGTCGCCGACGTCGGCGGCGTGTCCCGGCAGGTCCTCCTCGACGATGACGTCGAGGGTGGCGTTGGCCGCCGCGGCGACGACGGGGCCCCCGCTGAACGTCGACCCGTGATTGCCGGGGTCCTCCGCAATCCAGTCGGCGACGAGCGCGGCGCCAAGGGGGAGGCCGCTGGCGACGCCCTTCGCCGTGGTCAGCACGTCCGGCACGACGCCGGCGCCCTCGCAGGCCCACAGCGTCCCCGTCCGGCCGACGCCGGTCTGAATCTCGTCGAACACCAGCGCGGCGCCGGCGTCCTCGGTCGCTTCCCGGGCGGCCTCCAGGTACGCCGTCGAGGCGGCGTGGATGCCGCCCTCGCCCTGGACGGGTTCGAGGATGACCGCCGCGGTCTCCTCGTCGACGGCGTCGACCAGTTCCGACTCGTCGCCGTAGGTGACGAACTCGAACTCGCCGGCCAGCGGTTCGAAGCCGTCGCGGTACTTCTGCTTCCAGGTCGCCGCCAGCGACCCCATCGTCCGGCCGTGGAAGCCGCGCTTCGCGGCGACGATTTTTTGCCGGCCGGTGGCGTGGCGGGCGAACTTGAGCGCCGCCTCGTTGGCCTCGGTCCCCGAGTTACAGAGCCACACGTTCGAGAGGTCGCCGGGACCGAGTGCCGCGAGGCGGTCGTACAGTTCGGTCCGGGCCGCCACGGGGTACGACGCCTGCACGTACATCAGGTCGGCCGCCTGCTGCTGGACGGCGTCGACGACCTGCGGGTGGCCGTGACCGACCGCAGCGACGGCGTAACTGGCGCCGAAATCGAGGTACTCGCTCCCCGACTCGTCGTAGAGGTACGGCCCCTCGCCGCGGGCGATGGATATCGGCTTCTCGGAGAAGACGAATCCGCTCACCGTGACTCACCCGCCGCGTCGGCGGTGATGTGCGTGCCCCCGCCGTCGAGGGCCGCGAGAAGCGGATCGTTCAGGTTCGCGTCGGCGACGACCACCTCGGGCGCGCCGCCGGTCAGCGCCTCGCGGGCCGCCATCACCTTCTTCGTCATGAACCCCTCGGCGGCGTCGGAGAGCGCCTCGAACTCCTCGGGCGTCGTCACCGACTCGATGAGCGTCGACTCGTCGTCCGGGTCCGCGTAGACGCCCGCCACGTCGGTCAGGACGACGAGCGTCGCACCGAGCGCTCCGGCGACGGCCGCGGCCGCCCGGTCCGCGTCCGTGTTGACCGGGACGCCGTCGTCGGCGAGCATCGGCGGGCCGACCACGGGCGTGTAGCCGTCCGCCAGGAGCGTCTCCAGCAGGTCGCCGTCGACCGATTCGAGTTTCCCGGAGTGGTCGCCGCGCTTTATCTTCTTCGTGCCGTCCTCGACGACCCGGACGGCGGACTTGCGCGCCCCGGTCAGGAGGCCGCCGTCAACGCCGGAGAGTCCGACGGCGTCGACGCCCGCGCCGCGAAGCGCGGCGACGAGGTCGGAGTTCACCTTGCTCATCGCCATCGTGAACGCCTCCATGGTGGCCTCGTCGGTGAACCGGCCGACCACGCCCGAGGGCGTCTCCACGTACGTGGGTTCGATGTCCAGGCGGTCCAGCAGGTCGTCCACCGCCGTCGACCCGCCGTGGACGACGACGACGTCCTCGCCGTTGGCCGTGAGGTGGGCCACGTCCCGGACGGTGCTCTCGGGGTCGACGGCCTTCGCGCCGCCGATTTTGACGACGACCGTCACGCGACCACCTCCCGGACTGCGGGGGTCAGTCCAGTCATGGCGACCCCACGGGGTGGAGCCCCTGGAACTCCAGTCCGGCCGTCTCGTCGAGTCCGAGTGCGACGTTGGCGGCGTGGACCGCCTGTCCGGCCGAGCCTTTCATCATGTTGTCGATGGCCGAGAACACCACGACCCGCCGGTTCGACGGGTCGAGTTCGAACCCGACCTCGCCGTAGTTCGTCCCGGCGACGGCCTTGGGTTCGGGGTAACGGTAGACGCCGCCGCCCCCGGCGACCATCCGCATGAACGGTTCGTCCTCGTAGGCCTCGCGGTAGGCGCCCCAGAGGTCGCCCGTGGTCACCTTACCGCCGGGGAAGACGTGCCCGGTCGCCGACGCGCCGCGGACCATGTCCACGGCGTGGACCGTAAACGAGGTGGAGAGACCGAGGTACTCCTCGATTTCCGCCTCGTGGCGGTGTCCGGTCGGCGCGTACGGGCGGACCACGCCCGACCGCTCGGGGTGGGAGGACGCCTCGCCGCCGCCGGCGCCGCCCTCCGAGGAGCCGACTTTCACGTCGACGACCACCTGCGCGTCGGAGGACAGGAGGTCCGCGTCGACGAGCGGTTTCAGCCCGAGGATGGTCGCCGTGGCGTTGCACCCGCCGGCAGCGACGAGGTCCGCGCCGGGCAACTCGTCGCGGGTGAGTTCGGGAAGCGCGTACACCGCCTCGTCCAGGTACTCGGGCGCGACGTGGCCGTCGTACCACTCGTCGTACTGTTCGGCCGTCGAGAGGCGGAAGTCTGCCGAGAGGTCCACGACGGTGTCTGCGGCGTCCCGGAAGGCGTCGATGTGCTCCATCGAGACGCCGTGGGGCGTCGCCGCGAACAGCACGTCGACCGATTCGAGGTCCTCCGGGTCCGAGAACCGGAGGTCGGCCCCGCGCAGGTTGGGGTGGACGTGCCCGACGGTCTTGTTCGTGTACTGGCGACTGGTCGCCTGCGCGAGTTCGAACTCGGGGTGGCCCGAGAGCAGGCGGAGCAGTTCCCCGCCCGTGAATCCGCTCCCGCCGACGACGCTGGCGGTCAGGGTCACGCCGCCACCTCCCGGCCGGGTCGCGTCGGCGTCACGCCGTCGCCTCCCGTTCGACGTCGGCTTTCGTCTCGAGCCAGTCGACCACCGTCGCGGGGACGTCCTCGTCGACGGCGTCGTTCAGCGCCTTGAACTCGACGGTGTGGTTCACCTCGTGGACGACGTACGAGTCGCCCGCCTCCATGAGGTCCACGCCCAGGAGGCCGCCGCCGACGGCCTTCGACGCGGCCGTCACCAGTTCGCGGGCCTCGTCGTCGAGGTCGAAGCGGGCCGTCTCGGCCCCCTTCGCCGCGTTGGTCAGCCAGTGGTCGGCCGACCGGGTCATCGCCGCCACGGGGTCGCCGTCGGTGGCGAGCACGCGGATGTCGCGCCCGGGTTTCTCGACGAACTCCTGGACGTAGAACACCTTGTGCTCGTAGTGGCCCAGCGTCGCCTTGTGCTCGAGGATGGCCTCGGCGGCGTCGCGGGTGTCGATTTTCGCCATCAGGCGGCCCCAGGAGCCGACGACGGGTTTGAGGACGCACGGGTAGCCGAACTTCTCGATGCTCTCCAGGGCGGCTTCCTTGGTGAACGCGACGTCAGTCGCGGGCGTGGGGACGCCCTCCCGCTGGAGGGCGAGGCTGTTTTTCACCTTGTCCGCGCACGTGACCGCCGTCTGGTGCGTGTTGACCACGGGGACCCCGTAGTGTTCGAGGAACTCCGTGGCGTACAGCGACCGACTGGTCGCCAGACACCGGTCGACCACCAGGTCGAGGTCGTCGATGGGGGCTGTGGTCCCGTCGAGGCCGAACTGGTTCCGGCGGACGTCTATCTTCTCGACGTCGTGGCCGCGCTCTCGAAGCTCCGAGAGCAGGAGCTTCTCGTCTTTCCGGATGCGGGAGTAGAGGATTCCGACCTTCATCGGGTCCACCTCCGGCGAACGGACGTCGCCGTCTGCGACGCGGACGCAGCGTCCGCGGCTGCCGGGCGCGTATCGCCCGTCGCCCGCGCCCCTGTCGCCCCTCGCCGGGTCCGTGTGAGTGTGGTCGTCTCGTCGCGCAATTTACTCCCCCCAGTCCTCTTCGAGCTCCGGGGCTCGGTCGAGGACTGGCGGGTTCACGTCGATGACTTCCAGTTCGGCACCGCAGGTTCCGCAGTCGATTATCTCTCCGACTTCCAGGTCGTCGTGCAGGGACACGTCCGCCCCGCACTCGACGCATTCTGCTTCGCTCATTGTCGTACCCACATCTCTCTCCTTCATTCACATAAAGGCTTCGCAATTATCAAAAATATTTTATGAGGTACACTCGCGTCTAAGCGCCTCAAAACGTCGAAAACCCGCGTCGTGGAATTCTAACCTCAGAATTCATATGTGTTAGTGTCCCCTGAACGGGGACGGCGGCGTTCGCGGCGGCAGCGGCTGGCGACCCGCCGGTCCGGTCGGGGTGGGCGCGGTGGTCTCAGGCATAGCCCGACACCTCCGCGTCGAGTGCGTCCGCCGCCGTTTCGAGCGAGTCCCGCGCCTCGTCGATGCGCGCGGCGTCGGCGTCGAGCGTCGCCAGCGCCGAGTCGAGGTGCGTCGCGACTGCTGTGGCGGCGGGGCCGCCGGCCGAGTCGCGACTCGCGACGCTCGACGCGGGGTCGAGCGCCGCTTCGAGAGACTCGCGGGTCACGTACGTGTACAGGGACTCACCTAATACCTCCTCTGCGACCGCGTCAAGTGTTGCGACGTCCGGCGTGCCCGTGGTCCGGCCGGCCGCCTCGGCGACGACTTCGTGGGCCGTCCGGAACGGGAGGCCGGCCATCGCCAGGCGGTCTGCCACGCCCGTCGCGGTGGAGAATCCCTCGCCCGCCGCCGCCGCGAGTGCGTCCCGCTCCCAGGTCGCCGTGGCGACGGCGCCGCCGGTCACGTCCGTGGCGTCCGTCACCGCGTCGACGGCGTCCCAGACGTGCGGCGTCGCGCGCTGGAGGTCCCGGTTGTACGCCCGGGGGAGTCCCTTGAGCGTCGTGAGCAGCCCCGTCAGGTCGCCGGCCGCGTCGCCGGCCGTGGCCCGGACGAGTTCCAGCGTGTCGGGGTTCTTCTTCTGGGGCATGATGGAGGACGTCGAGGCGTAGGCGTCGTCGAGTTCGACGAACCCGCGGTTGGCGAACAGGACGAGGTCCTCGGCGAGTCCAGACAGCGTCGCCGCGTGGGTCGCGAGGGCGCCGGCGGCCTCCACCAGGAAGTCCCGGGCGGAGGCGGCGTCCATCGAGTTCGACACGACGCCGTCGAACCCGAGCAGTTCGGCCGTCCGCTCCCGGTCGACGTCGAACGGCGTCCCGGCGAACGCCGCCGCGCCGAGGGGCGACCGGTTGACGCGGCGGTACGCGTCGAGCAGGCGGTCGGTGTCCCGCGCGACGGCCTGTTCGTACGAGAGCAAGTAGTGAGCGACAGTGGTGGGTTGCGCCGGTTGCAGGTGCGTGTACCCGGGCATCACCGTCTCGTCGTGGTCGGCGGCCGCCTCCGCGAGCGCCTCCCGCAGGGCCAGCGTCGCGGCGGCCGCGTCGAGCAGGTCCTCGCGGAGTCGGTACCGGATACACGTCGCCACCTCGTCGTTGCGCGAACGGGCGGTGTGCATCCGCCCGCCGGTCTGCCCGACGCGTTCGATGACCGCCGTCTCGATGGCTTCGTGGACGTCCTCGCCGTCCGGGAGCGACTCGTGGCCCGCCGCCTCCACCTCGTCGAGCGCCGAGAGGATGGCCGCGGCGTCGTCGTCGCCGACGACGCCCTGCTCCGCGAGCATCACCACGTGGGCCCGGTCGACCGCCAGGTCCGCCTCGAAGATGCGCCTGTCCGCCGACAGCGAGGAGAGAAACTCCCTCGCGGGACCCCCGCTGAACCGGTCGCGCCGAACGACCCCGCGTCCGTCGTCGCCGCCAGGGTGGTTCTCCTCGCTCATCGTCAGTCGTCGCTCTCGGGCTCGCCGCCGTCCGCGACGGCGCCGGCCTGCGCCCGCGCGCGGTCGTAGACCTTCTTGGCCAGCCGCTCCTGGAAGCCGTGGTACTTGGCGACGCCGGTGGCGTCCTGCTGGTCTATCTCCTCGGTCACGTCCTCGCTGTTGAACGAGGCGTGGGACTCGGAGTAGACGGCGAAGGGACTGTCGCGCCCCACGGGCCGGGCCTGGCCGCCCTCCAGTTTCACGGTTGCAGTGCCGGTGACCTTCTCCTGGGTCACGTCGATGAACCCCTCCAGTGCCTGCATCAGCGGCCCCGTCAGGAGACCCTCGTAGCCCTTCTCGGCCCACCGCTGGTCGACCATCGTCTTGAACGAGCGCTCCTCGCTGGTCAGGACGAGGTCCTCGAGGGCCTTGTGGGCGTTCAGCAGGACCGTCGCGGCCGGGTGCTCGTAGTTCTCGCGCACCTTCAGCCCCAGCATGCGGTCTTCCATCACGTCGGTCCGCCCCACGCCGTACGCCCCCGCCCGCTCGTTGAGGTGTTCGATGAGCGAGACGGGGTCCATCTCCTCGCCATCGACGGCGACGGGAACGCCCTCGTCGAAGGTGATTTCGACGAGTTCCGTCTCCGTTCCCGGCGGCTGGGTCCACTTGTAGATGTCCTCCGGGGGCACGTAGTTCGGGTTCTCGAGTTCGCCGCCCTCGACGGCGCGACTCCAGAGGTTCGTGTCGATGCTCCAGACCCCCTCGTTGCCTGCCTCGACCGGCAGGTCGTGCTCCTCGGCGAGTTGCTTCTCGTACTCGCGGGTCAGTCCCATCTCGCGGATGGGCGCGATTACGTCGAGGTCCGACGCCCGCCAGACCGCCTCGAAGCGGAGCTGGTCGTTGCCCTTGCCGGTCGCTCCGTGAGCCAGCGCCGCGCAGTCGTGCTCTTCGGCGACGTCGAGAATCGCCTGCGCGATGACCGGGCGGGCGATGGCCGTCCCGAGCGGATACCCCTGGTAGGTCGCGTTGGCGCGGACGGCGTCGAAACAGAGGTTCGCGAACGCCTCTTTCGCGTCCACGACGTAGTGCTCCAGGTCCAGGGCCTCGGCCGTCTTCTTCGCCTCTTCGAACTCCGCGTCCGGCTGTCCGACGTCGACGGTCACGCCGATGATTTCGTCGTACCCGTACTCGTCTTCGAGCAGCGGGACGCAGACCGTCGTGTCGAGTCCGCCGGAGAACGCGAGTGCCACGCGTGTCATGTACTGCGTAGTCGAGGGCTAAGGCGCTTAAATTCTTTGATTTTGTTATTGAAATTAAATGACGGAGTCCACGGTAGGCGACGGTGCGTGCTGGGTTTCGAGCGAGCGAATCCGGACGATGGGGTGAGAGAGAGGTGGGCCTAGCGGCCCGGTCGTCGCTGTCGGGACGGCGTGCGGACTCCCCGGTCAGAACGAGCGTCGGCGGCGGGAGTCCGCGTCATTGGAGTGAGGTAGGCCAACCATCGTACAAAAAGATTGCGTCCGCTCCCCGGGCGGACGCCGCGACACACCGCGTCTCCCGGACTGCGGACTGGGCCAGGGTATATACCCGAGAACGAACCAGAGGGCCCGTGACTTGACAATCGCAGCGCGGCGGTCTGCGGGTGCAGGCGTCGTCACGCCCGATGCGCCCGGACGGGATTCGGCGACGTCCCTCGCGCGACGACCCGCCTCGCTGGCCGCCCCCGTCGCCTGCTCGCCGTCGCCGCAGCGCGCTCGGACCACCCGAGGGTTAATACCGTAGCCCTCGGCACGAGGCACATGGCCGACGCCGATACGGTGACCGTCCACCGTAACCGTCCGTTCAGAGACACGCCCTCGCGCACGCTCGAACTCGACATCTGGGAGTCCGGCGACGCCGATTCCGACGGCCGCCCGGCGGTACTGCTCCTCCACGGGGGCGCCTGGCGAGAGGGGACGAAGGGGCAGTTCGCCCGGTACGCGCTGGACCTCGCCAGCGACGGCTACGTGACCGTCGAACCGACCTATCGACTCGCCGGCGAGGAGACGTTCCCCGCCCAGGTGACCGACGTCGTCGCGGCAGTCCGCTGGCTGCGCGCGAACGCCGGTTCCTGGGGGGTCGACCCGGACCGCATCGCTCTCGCGGGGCACTCGGCCGGCGCGCACCTGGCGGTGCTGGCCGCGCTGACCCCGGGTCGGTGGGTCGACGTCGAGACGACGGACCCGCCGGGCGTCCAGACCGTCGGCGCGTCCGTGGCGGCCGTCGTCGGCGTGAGCGGCGTCTACGAGTTCCGCGACCAGGGCGACCCCGAGGACTTCGTCGCGTTCCTGGGCGGCACGGAGGCCGAGTGCCCGGACCGGTACCGGGCGGCCGCGCCGGTGGCGCACGTCCGCCCCGACGCGCCGCCGACGCTGCTCCTCCACGGGGACGACGACGACGTCGTGCCGCCGCGCTCGTCGGAACTGCTCGCGTCGGCGCTCGACGACGCGGGCGCGTCCGTGGAGTACGAGTCGTACCCTGGGGCCGACCACGTCTTTCTGCACTCGTCTGCGCACTACGCCGACACGCTGTCCCGGGTGCGCGAGTTCCTGGGCGCGCACCTCTGACGCGTCCGGCGAACGCGCCGCGTCAGCGGGACTGCTCTCCCCCGGCCTCCGACCGGAGGAAGATTCGCTCGAACGGCTCTGAGTCCTGCATCAGGCTGGTCCCCAGCAGACTCATCGCCAGGACGTACCCGACGGCGAACGCGGGGATGACCTCGGTCATCACGGGTCCGGTTCCCGACGCGGCCAGCGCCGCGATGACCAGCGAGAACTCGCCACGGGAAACCATCCCCAGGCCGACCCGGAGCGACCGGCGCGGCGGGAGTCCGAACGCCTTCCCGCCGTAGTACCCGCTCACCACCTTCGCCGGGGTCGTCAGCACGATGGCCATGAGGAGCGGAACCAGCGCCGGCAACAGCAACAGCGGGTCCGTCTCGACGCCGATCCAGAAGAAGAAGACGGCGGCGAACACGTCGCGAACCGGCGTCAGGATTCGCTCGATGCGCTCCTGGTGGCCGGTCGTCGAGAAGCCCATCCCCACGAAGAAGGCGGCGACGGCCTCGCTGACGCCGAGGGAGAGGGCGACGCCGGCGACCGGCACGGTCACGCCGAGCACGCGGAGGACGAACAGTTCCTGCGACCCGACGTCGAGCGCCTGGTCGAACAGGGCGGTCCCACGGACGACCACGACGAGCAGTGCGCCGAGGAACAGCACCGCGATGGCGATGCTCCGTCCCGTCGCCAGCAGGTCGTCGCTCCCGAGAACCAGCGAGGTGATGATGGCGAGGTACAGCGCCATGAACAGGTCCTCGAAGACGAGCGTCCCCAGGATGGGTTCGCTCTCGGCGTCCGCAATCCAGCCGAGGTCGATGAGCGACTTGGTGATGATGGCGCTCGACGAGACGTAGACGATGCCACCCAGGAGGAGGGCCTCGACGACTGTCCAGCCGAGGACGAGACCGATGCCCACTCCGATGGGGAAGTTGATTCCCAGGTCGATGAGTCCGGCCCGCGTAATCTTGTTCCGGGAGGCGAACAGGCGGTCCGGGCTGAACTCCAGTCCGAGGAAGAACAGCAACAGCACGATTCCGAGTTCGGCGAGCAGCGTGATGGCCTCGCCGCTGGCGACGTACGGGAACCCGAGTCGACCGCTGACGAAGGGTCCCGTCACGACGCCGCCGACGACGTACAGCGGGATGACCGACATCCCGAAGCGGAGCGCGACCGCTCCCGCCAGCGCCACGACGAGGAACAGTTCCCCGATTTCGAGTAGCGCCGCCGCCATTACTCGCCCGCGACGAATGCGTCGAACGACCGACAGCCCTCTCGCGAACCGATGGCGATGAGCGTGTCCCCCGGACGCATCTCGGTGTCGGGGGGCGGATTCGTGATGGTCTCGTCGTCCCGATGGATGGCGATGATTGACACGCCGGTCCGCTGTCTGATGCCCGCGCCGGCCAGCGTCTGGTTCGCCACCGGCGAGTCGTCCGTGACCTGCACCCACTCCAGGAGCGTGTCGTCTCCGAGGAGCGTCTCGATGGTCTGGCTCCGAACCGGCTGGAAGTACGCTCCCTCCAGAATCGTTCCGACCTGGCGGGCGAGTCGGTCTGTCAGTTCGAACAGCTTCTCGGAGTCGCTATCGGGGTCGGGTCGCCTGAACACCTCGCGCTTGCCGGTGTTGTGGGTGACGATGACCAGTCGAGAGCCGTCGTTCAGGTCCACCTCGAACTTCTTGCCGACGCCGGGGAGGTCGCTCTCGTAGACTGTCACATCCGGGCTATGGCGACGGTGCGTATAAGCCTACCTGGCGTCGCGGCCGGGCCTGGCCGGCGTCGCGTCGCTCGATGGGGAACGGCCCGCCGGGGGTCGCCGGTCTCAGCCGACGAGGAGGAGCGTCGCTTCGATGCCCAGACAGGCGACCGGCGGAATCGAGAGGTTGTCGTCGACCACGTATCCCGCCAGGACGGGTTTGACGCCGTCGGCCAGGGTCGCACCTGCGGCGCCGACGCCCGACGCCGCGAGGCCGCCGACGAGCGTCGTCCCGGCGGCGTCACCGGTCAGAAACGGGGCCGCGAGCGCAAAGCAGACGCCGAACATGACCGCGAGCGTCCGCGTCTTCTTGACCTGGCTGACGTCGACCGACCCGAGCAGTCCGCTGATGGGGTCGCCGATGGTCAACATCAACATTCCGGGAGCCGCGACGGCCGGCCGGAACAGGAGGGCGACGCCGGCCATCGAGACCATGTACAGCGCGTACCCGGCGGGATTGGACTGCTCGTACTCGCGGGTCAACTGGTCGTATATCTTCCAGTCGAGGCCGACGAACAGGCGCAGGAACTCGAGCACGCCGGCGACGAACGCGCCCGCGACCAGCAGCGCGACGACGTGCTCCCACGAGAGAATTCCCGCGGCGTACCCGAGGGGTACTGTCGACCCCGTGGCGTGGACCATGCGCCGCTTGAGTTCTCCGCTCTCGAACCCCAGAATCGTCCCGGACTCGCCGTCCGCCGAATCGCCGGTGGAGTCGCTCACGACTGGGTCGTGTGGGTTACGACCTGGTGACGTCTGTTTCGACGACCTGATACTCCTCGACCAGGCGGTCGAACGCTGCGTCGCCCTCGCGGAGCGCCCCGAGTTCGGCGGCGAGGTCGGACGCGGGCACCCGGACCTGTGCGGTGGAATCT
>JBEPXT010000100.1:0-13933 GCA_041641795.1 Salinigranum sp. | reverse complement strand
TGGCTTCGTCGCCGTAGAGAACGACCGTCGTATCCTCCGTGATTCCCGCGTTCCCCATTATCTCCTCGAACTCCGCGCGTTTGAGGATGTCACGTTCGACTGAGTCCTGGAGATGCGTTCCCCACCGTAATCCGACCGCGCCCGGAATGTGGCCGTCGGCGTAGGATTCCTCGTACTCGATGTCGGCCTCGACGAGCCGATACTCGGGATCGTCGGACTCGAACTCGTCGAGATGGTCGTGGAGCCACTCGGGCGAGACGAGTGTCTCGTTTTCGCTCTCGTACTTGTCGTCGGTCGCGGGGTCGGAGAAATCAGCGTCGCTCATCGAGTGGATGCGTCTGCCAGTAGTCGCGTAACCGCTGTGCTTGCACATGTCTGTGTCCCCCGGCAGGTGTCCGGGCGTCCCGACGCACACGGTTCTCGAACCTCCGTCCCAGTGGCACGTGCGCGCTGCTCGTCGACCGCCGGTGGTCGATACTGCTACCGCTGGGCCGTCGACACAGCACACACTCTCGTGCGCACACTCCCCGGTCCTTCGACAACGCGGTCCGGCTACCGGTGTGCATCGTCGAGTCCCTGCTCCCACAGTCCCGGCAGGTCGTCGATTTGCTCCCACGCAGCCGCTTCGTCGACGTCTTCATCGACGACGGTGACGTCCGTGAAGTAGTCGTCCAGGACTTCGGCACGCTCCATCGCGAGCGGCGGGGTGCAGTAGTCTTCCTCTATCCAGACTGCCTCCCCGGTCGCCGTGTCGAATCGAGCCCTCTCGAGCGCCGTCGTCATCGCACGGCCGAACGGCTCCATGGCTTCTATCTCGCCGTCGTCGAGTCGCTTCCGGAGGTCCGGAAGTCGGTCGCGGTCCGGGCGGGCGCGAACGAATCGCTTTGCCATACGCACCCACATACGAGTCGGGCGGTAATCAACCCCCGAACCTGCCGCGGGTCACTCCAGTTCGACGGGAAGCCCGGCGTTCTCCAGCGAGTAGTGGGGCGGTTCGAACGCGGTGGAAATCGCGTGCACGCCCACGCCGGTTTCCCGCACTCGTGCGAGCAACTCCGCGAACTCCGGGTCGACCTCCCGGTAGGGTCGAAAGCGGTCGACGTCCGGTCGCTGCACGACGAAGACGACGTGCGTCTCGTGTCCGTCCTCGCGGAGTGCTTCGAGGCTCCGGAGGTGGCGTCGCCCGCGCTCCGTCTGCCGGTCCGGGAACCTGGCGACGCCGTCCTCGACGTGCGTACAGGATTTGACCTCGACGGTGGCTGTGTCGCCGCCCGGCGTCTCGAGGCGGAAATCCGTTCGCCCGTGGTCCGGGAGTGCCGGTTCGCGTTCTCGGCAGGTGTACCCGGCGAATCGGGGAATCGAGTCGCGGGCGATTGCGCGCTCGAAGAGGTCGTTCGCCAGCGACGCCCGGACGCTCACGTACACGTCGTCGACGTGGACCGCGATGGCGTCGTAGTCCGTTTTTCTGTCCGGGTCGTCCACTGGCAGACAGAGAATCTCGCGTCCCGGTTCGACCGTACCTTCGAGGGCTCCGGGGTCGCCGAGAAAGACGCGCTCGGGGGCCTCGTCGAACCGGACGCGGACCACGAAGCGATTCGGACGGTCGACGACGGTTCCGGTGAGCAGGGCCTCGTCGATGGTCAGCAGCGGTTTCATGTCCGTGGACGAGAGTTCGACCGGCGGGATACCAATTGCTCGGCTCGGTGTCCCGTGTCGGCCCACCCCCGGCGGTGCGGGGCTTCTACCCTGGTCCGAACGCCGCGATGTCGGCTCCCACCGTCGCCAGTGCGTCGGCGGGGTTCGGGTCGCTGTCGGCCAGATGCCTGTACCGGTGTTCCGGGACGCTCGACAGCGCCGTCTCGATAGCCTCGCTGTACGTCTCGACGCCCGATTCCGTCGGGTCGTTACCGTCCCAGACGTCCCGGATAACCGTCATCGAGTCGATGCGCACCTCCAGACTGCGTGGTTCGTACCGGGCAAGCAGTTCGGAGAGCCCGAGCTGGAGGGCGACGTACTCGGCGGTGTTGTTCCCAGACCGGGAGCCGACGGGACGGCCCAGACGGGCGAGTTGCGTATCTTCGGCGTCCAGGATGACAGCGCCCGCACCCGCTGGTCCGGGGTTGCCCCGCGAACTCCCGTCGACGTAGAGGACGAAGCTGTCGTCCGTCGCAGCGATGGGCGGCGGCCGAGAGAGTTCCGACGCCAGCAGGCGTTCGAGCGCTCGCCGCAGTTCGGTCTGGGTGGTCCCGGGGTCGAACAGGCCGCCGTAGCCGGGCACGGCGTCGTCGATAGCGTCGATAGCGGCCGGCATCTCGTAGCCGACGCGGGCGAGTACGTCGTCGACGAGCGTGGCGAGAGGCGTGAGGTGCTCGACCGGGAGGGTGTCGTCGGGCACGTCGCTACCGCTTCCGGTCTCGGTTCCGGGCGTTCTCGCTCTCGGTGCTTGATGGTCTCTCCGCGTGGTCGAACCGCGTCACGGTCGGTCCTTGGAGTGCAGACGGGTTAACCGCTTCAGATGACACCAGTTCCCACTCGTTCGAGTACCCGTTCCGGTCGGTGGTGACTCGGGGGGCTGCTCCCGGAAACTCCAATCGGGACACGACAAGCCCTTGCGTCGGGCGGTTCCGAGCGTTCGCTGGGTGCCAGAGACGGCTTCGCGGGGATAGACCGCAGGTCGCCCCGTGTGTACATTCATGTGCGATACTACCAGAAGCCGATACGGACCCAGTGGGGTCGATACGAACGTCGAACCGACAGGGGGAATACGAACGAGTGGTGTCGTGTTCGGTGCCCGAACGGCATTCACTGTGATTCAGCGGGTACCCCGGAGACCGACTACTGAGCATCGCGCAGGCGGTAAGAAACGTTTTACCGTCCCATTGCGCACCCTCTATCATGTGGGTAGTTACCATGTACCACCCTGGGGAAGACTCGCCGATGGACGACATAGCGTATCTCGCGCGGTCCGAGCACCGCGTCCCGACGCTCGTTTCGCTAACGGAGCGTCCACGGAGCCGCTCCGAACTCTGCGAGGTGGGCGGGGTTTCGTCGTCCACGATGCGCCGGACGCTGGACGAATTCGACGACCGACTCTGGCTCCGGAAAGAGGGATACCAGTACGTGGCGACAAGACTGGGAGAGGCTATCGCATCTGGGATGGAAGATCTGATCGAACGAGTCGAAACTGAGCGAACGCTGCGTCATGTTTGGCACTGGCTCCCCGACGAAATCAGCGAGTTCCCGTTCGTGACGTGGTCGAACCTTACCATATCCGTCGCCGAACCCGATGCTCAGTATCGCCCGGCGAGACGATTCGAGTCACTTCTCCGGAGGACGACCACCTTACGGTTCCTTCGCCCGGAAGTTGCGCTGATGGATCTCTGTTTCGACCAGCTCTATCAATTGGTTGGTGCGTGAACGCGTCCTCGGGCGGCGCTTCGAGTTCGAAGTCCTCGGCGTGCCACGCGGGCTTCGTCACGGCGTCGATGCCGTAGAGGGCGACTTCGCCGTTGACCAGCCGAGGGTTCCTGTCCAGTCGCTCGGCTGTCCTCGTCTTGTTGATGAGGTCGAGGTACTGGTCGTCCATCTTACGCTCGTGGTTACCGACGATTCCATAGAAGGGGATGTCGGCTTCTCGGAGTCGTTCGAGGATATCGATACACCGGTTCAGGTCGGGGAGACTGGGGTCGCGCGAGTCGAACAGGTCACCCGTGTGGATGACGGCGTCGACGTTCTCGTCGATGGCATACTCGATGGCCTGCTCGAACGCCTCGGCGAAGTCGTCACGCCGTACGTCGCTTCCGTACTGGCGGTTGCCGAGGTGGGTGTCGCTGACGTGGAGGAGACGAATTGTCATGAAGTGATGACTTTGGTCTGGCGTGACACATAAGAGCACTTCAACCAGAGTGAAAGTGGAACGGACGCCAACTACGAGTCTAGTATGACGTCATCTGACGCGCGCGACGATGGATGTTCGTTACTCAAAACCCAATTTCCAAAACACATTTAGCGCAGATAGTCGCCAGACGGGGAGGCGTCAACCCGTCGCAGGTTGGGTTCACCTCTCCGGGTTCTGATAATATTTATAAATACCCCTCCGCCATACTGTGATTCCTA
The DNA here is from genome assembly GCA_041641795.1 of Salinigranum sp. Lineage (GTDB taxonomy): Archaea > Halobacteriota > Halobacteria > Halobacteriales > Haloferacaceae > JBEPXT01. The sequence goes on along the minus strand of JBEPXT010000100.1, from coordinate 9,817 downwards.
AGCGAGTTGTAAGAGGATGGGCGCTGCAGGATTTGAACCCGCGGCAACTTGGTCCGAAGCCAAGCACTCTGTCCAGACTGAGCTAAGCGCCCTCGCTTCCAAGGTACTGGACAGCCTCGCTTAAGTCCCGCGGTTTTCTCCGGCTACGCTCCGAGGCCGCGTCGAGGACTGAACGGGTTACGCGCCGGCGAAGAAACGGTCGTACAGCTCCTCAAAACTCACGTTCAAGAACAGGAATCCGAGGAAGGCGGCGAGAATCCACGACCACGCCTCCCAGTCCAGCGGGTGGACGTCGAAGAGCGCGTCGAGCGGCGTGTACAGCACTCCTAGCTGGAGCAGAATCGTCAGCGCGATTGCGCCCACGAGCCAGGGGTTCGAGCGGAACGACAGGTCGTACCGCCGTCGGATGACCTGGATGCGGACCACCTCGACGGAGACCAGGAAGGTGAACAGCAGCGTCTGTGCGACGACCAATCGACCGACTGACGCGAGTCCGAAGAAGAACAGCGCGAGTCCCGTCGCGGCCATGACCACGCCGATAGTGAGGATTGAGACGAGCATCCGCGAGTGGATGACTGGTTCGTCCGGCGGCCGGGGCGGGCGTTCGAGGATGTCGTCGGCCTTCGGGTCGGCGCCCAGCGCAAGGGCCGGGAGTCCGTCGGTGACGAGGTTTATCCACAGCAGCATCACCGGCGTCAGAATCAACGCCTCGCTGTGGGCCGCGAACTGCTGGGGGAAGACGAAACTCCCCACCAGAACGCCGAGGAACACGACAAGCACCTCCCCGGCGTTCGCGGACAGCAGGTAGTTGACGAACTTCCGGATGTTGTCGAAGATGCCCCGACCCTCCGCGATGGCGTTACGAATCGTCACGAAGTTGTCGTCCTGGAGCACCATGTCGGAGGCCTGCTGGGCGACGTCGGTGCCGCGAATCCCCATCGAGATACCCACGTCGGCGTTCCGGAGTGCAGGCGCGTCGTTGACCCCGTCGCCGGTCATCGCGACGGTCCGGTCGTTTGCCTGGTGGGCCCGGAGGATGCGCACCTTGTGGTCCGGCGAGACCCGGGCGAACACCTCGACGCGTTCGACGACGTCCCGCAGGTCGGTCTCCGACAGGCGCTCGATTTCCGGGCCGGTCATCGCGCCCTCGGAGTCGAACCCGATCTCCTCGCCGATGGCCGTCGCCGTCGCCAGGTTGTCCCCGGTCGCCATCGTGAGCTGGATACCGGCGCGCCGACAGTCGTCGATAGCCCTCGAAACGCCCTCCCGCGGCGGGTCTATCATCGCCTGCAACCCCAGGAAAACCAGTCCGCCCTCTATCTCGTCGTCCGGCGCGTCCGGGTCGGACACCGGCTTCGTCGCGAATCCGAGGACGCGGAGGGCGTCGCCCGCGAACTCCTCGGTGACGGCGAGGACGTCTGCCCGGCGTTCGTCGGTCAGCGGCCGGACCTCGCCGTCGTGTACCTCGCGGTCACAGCGGTCCAGCACCACCTCCGGCGCGCCCTTCGTGTACGCCCGCGTTTCGTCGTCCGTCGACGTAACCACCGTCATCCGCTTCCGATCCGAGGTGAACGGCAGTTCGCGGACGCGGGTCCCGGCGGACTCGACGCCGCCTTTCTCCGCCGCCACGAGGAGCGCAATCTCGGTGGGGTCGCCGAAGAACGCCCGGTCTTCGCTCGGTGGGGCCGGTCCGGCGTTGTTACACGTCGCACCGCACCGCAACAGGGGTTCGACGGTCGCGGGGTCGACTGTTTCGCCGTCTCGCTCGAACTCGCCGTCCGTCTCGGTTCCGCGACCCGTTACGCCGTAGGTGTCGCCCCCGAAGTAGAGTCGCTGGACGGTCATCCGGTTCTCCGTGAGCGTCCCCGTCTTGTCCGTCACGATAGTGTCCACCGAGCCCATGCTCTCGACCACCGGGAGCCGGCGCACGAGCGCGTTCTGGTCGAGCATCTTCCGGGATCCCAGCGCCAGCGTCAGCGTGACGATTGCCGGCAGCCCCTCCGGAACCGCGGCCACCGCGAGGGTCACACCGACCAGCAGTATCGACAGGGGACTGGCGGCGGTGAACGCGTACTGCGTCGCCGAGACCAGCAGGATGAGCGCGACGACGCCGACGCCGATCTGCCTGCCCAGCTGGTTCACTTCCTCCTGGAAGGGCGTCTCCGTCTCCTCGGCCGCCTGAATCTGGGTGGCGATTCCCCCGACTTCCGTGTCCATCCCCGTGCCGACGACCACCGCCCGGCCGCGTCCCTTCACCGCGTTCGTGTTCATGTAGACCAGGTTCCGGCGCTCGGCGAGTGGCGCGTCCGCCGGGACGGGGTCGACCTGTTTCGGGACTGTCTCGCTCTCTCCCGTCAGGGCCGACTCGTCGACTTCGAGGCTGTTCGATTCGACGAGACGGGCGTCCGCCGGTATCGCGTTCCCCTGCTCGATGACGACGACGTCGCCCGGGACGACCGTCTCGGCGTCCACCCGCTGGCGCTCGCCGTTCCTGACGACGGTGGCGTCGGGCGTGGCGAGTTCCCGCAGCGACTGCATCGACATCTCGGCCCGGTAGTCCTGGACGAACCCGAAGACGCCGTTGGCCAGGAGAATCAGCAGTATGAGGGCGCCGTCGACGTAGTTCGGGTCCCGACCGGGGAGCAGTCCGACCGCGAGCGACAGCGCCGCTGCACCTATCAGGAGGTAGATGAGCACGTCCCGGAACTGGTCGACGAAGAGCCGAATCGGCGACACCGCGTCCGCCTCGCGAATCCGGTTCGGGCCGTACCGCTCCAGGCGGGCCGCGGCCTCCCGGGCGTCCAGGCCGTTCTCGTTCACCCCGAAGTGGTCGAGCACCTCTTCGACGGAGCGACTGTGCCACGCAGCACGTGGGTCGTCTGCCTCGACAGCGTCGGAGACGCTCATGTGGAACGACGTCCGGACTCCGTGTCCCCGACTGCGTCCGGAGCGGGGAACGAGGCTCGAATCTCGGGAACCATCGAACGGAGATACCGTTCGTGCCCCCGCCCGCCATCGGTAAAAACGTTCGCGTCCGCCGGGGTTGCGTCCGGTCGGGTTCGCTTCGGCCACGAGCCGCGGCCGCGGACCGCTCTCCCCCGCCCACACATCGCCCCGAGCGCGACGGTTCCGGACCGGCGACCGGCGCCGACGGCGTTCGTGTGAAATCACTGAACAGAACCTCGCACGACACGAATATCGGCAGTTCGGCTCCTTTCACAATCAAAAAGAATAATACCGGCAGCCGTTTTTCTTCGACCATCTAATGAATCTCGGTGCATCGGGGCGTCGACCGAGTGAGAACCCAGTCTGGGCGACGAGTCCGGGGAACTAACATGTACGACCTCGGACCACCCATCGACGCGCAGGTCGATACGGGCACGAATCTCCTTCTGAGCGGCCCTCCGCTCTCGGGAAAGCGGTCGCTGGCCATGAACGTCCTCGCCGAGGGGTCCCGGAATGGCGAAGGGTCGATAATTGTCACGACCAAGGACAGCGGCGACAGGGTTCTGGAGAACTTCGCCTCGGGCGTGACGGGAGAGGTCGGTCCGGTCGCCGTCGTCGACTGCGTCACGAAACAGCAGGGCGCCGGGTCGCTCTCGGACGACGACCGCATCCGGTACGTCTCGTCGCCCGTCGACATGACCGGCATCGGCATCCAGCTGTCCGAGTTCCTGCAGGAGTTCTACCAGGAGCGGAACGTCCACCAGAACCGGGTGATGCTCTACTCGCTCTCGACGCTCCTGATGTACTCTGACCTGCAGACGGTCTTTCGCTTCCTCCACGTGTTCACCGGCCGCATCCAGAGCATCGGCGGCCTGGGACTGTTCGCCATCGACTCGACGGCTCACGAGGACAAGACGGTGAACACGCTCAAACAGCTGTTCGACGGAATCATCGAACTGTCCGAGAGCGGCGACCCGTCGCTCCAGTTGCCGGACCAGTAGCGGACGACGTGCGGGTGGACGCCGCGTCGCCAGCGCGCCGCAGGTTTTTCCGGCCCGGCCGTCACTCTGGACGTGATGCCCGTAACCGAGGACGAGGACCTGAGAGACCTGTTGTCGCTGAACCCCATCGCCGTCGTCGGGTGCTCCCGGAGTCCGGGGAAAGCGGCACACGACGTGCCGGCCTACATGCAACGCCAGGGCTACGACGTCGTCCCGGTGAACCCGCACGCCGAGGAGATTCTCGGCGAACAGGCGTACGACACCCTCGCCGACGTCCCGGACGAGATAGCGCTCGTGGACGTCTTTCGGCCCGCCGAAGCGGTGCCGGAGGTAATCGACCAGGTTCTCGCACGCCAGGAGACGGCGGGCGACGTCCGGGCCGTCTGGTTACAACTCGGCATCCGCCACGACGCCGCCGCACGTAGAGCGGAGGAGGCCGGACTCGCCGTCGTACAGGACCGGTGTATGAAGGTAGAACACGGACGGCTCGTGGGGTAACGCGACAGGAATCGCGGACTACCGTCGGTCGGCTGTCGAGCGAGGTCAGGACGAGTGTCCGGTGGTGGTATCGTCCGCCGAGTCGCTCGTCGATTCGGACGCCCTCTCGGTCGTCGTTTCACCCGCGGTTCCTGACGACGTCTCGGTGGACGGTTCGCTCGTCTCTCTCGACGGTTCGGACCGCTCCGTTGGCGCCTCGTCCGGCGTCGAATCCGGTTCGGCGTCGCGGATGTGGGCGTCTGCGGTCACCGTCTCCACGTCGATGCCCTGTTGCTCCGCCAGCGCTTCCAGCAGGGCCCGCTGTTCGGCGTTCTCGACTTCCAGGCTGTCGACTCGCGACCGGGTCTCGGTCACCGTCTCCCGCACCTCGACGACCTGTTCGCGGAGGTCGTTGATGCGCCTGTAGAGGTCTTCGGCCATGTCGGCTACCTTCTGGAGTTTCTTCGCCGTAGTTCCGAGTCCCATGGTAGTGTCAATCGGTCCGAGCCCTGAATGCGTTCCGCCTTGCCGCCACTCGTCCGCCGCTCGCTATCCCGAGACGGAAATCCGGGGGAGTAGCGCCCGGACGCCCGCGTAGCCGACGGCTGCGAGCACGACGTATCCCCCCACGACGGCGACGTCTCCGCGCCCGGCGCTGTCGATTGCAAGCCTGGCGGCGACTGTCGCCGGGCTTCCGGGGAGGAGCGCGCTGCCCCCGAACAGGACCAGCACCCCCACGGAGTAGAGGAACTGTGCCGCACGGCGGTCCGGCGCCAGCAGCGCCACGACCATCCCGAGAGCCACGACGGAGACGGCGAGTCCGGCGGCGAGAGCCAGCAAGAGTCCCGGACGCCCGATGTGGGTCCCGTTGAACTCCAGGAGCACTAGCCACAGGGCGGCCTGCACGGGGGCGATGCCGGCCGCCGCGAGGAGCTTCCCGTCCACGATGTCGACCATCGACACCGGCGCGACGCGGAGCAGTTCGAGCGTTCCCCGCTCGAACTCCTCGGTCACGGAGTCGACGGCGATGGACCCGCTGATGAACACCGGGAGGAACACCAGCAGGGGAACGAGAACCGTGTACGTGAACCCGTAGTAGGGGCTCGCGTGGGCTTCTCTCGGCAGTGGCAGCGGCGTCGCGTCGAGCGACGCGGCCCGCTCGCCGCGCTCCGCGCGCTCGAACTCCCGGAGCGCGTCCCGAATCTGGACGACGACCACCGTCGTCCGGATGTTCTCGTCGGGCGCCACGGCGTCGACGCGGACGCGCCCGTCGACCGTCCGCGCGTCGAGTACCGCGTCGACCTGCCGCGCGTCGAACGCCGCGCGCGCCCGGGCGGGGTTGCTGTACCGGACCGGCGCGATGCCCGCCTGGTCGTCCACCGCGGCCAGCAGGTCCTCGGCGGCGTCGCCCGTCACCGCCACCTCGACCTGGTAGCCGTCGACGCTCCCCGGGTCGTACAGCGAGACCAGCCCCACCACGAGAAACGAGGAGAACGCAGCGATGAACAGCTGGATGAGCAGCGCCAGGACGATTGTCTTCTCCGCCCCGAGTACCTGTAGTTCCCGCCTGGCGATGGCGAGACGGGGGTCAGCCAAGGACCGTCACCACCGTGAGGTTGTAGGCGGCGTGGATGGCCATCGCGAGTCCCAGGCTCCCGGCGTACCAGGTCCGGTTCCTGCTGGCGCCCAGCGAGGAGACGCCGGCGGTCACGACGTGCAAGAGGAGCGGTGACAGGAGCAGTCCCGCCGCGGACGCGATGCCGACGCCGGCGGGGACGAACGCGGCCCGACCCAGCAGCAGGTCCGACAGACCGACCAGCTGGACCACCGCCGTGAACTTCTCCCCGAGGAAGAATCCCAGCCCCGACAGCGCGCCCACCGTCAGCGCCGTGGGCCACGTCCGGGCGAATCGGCCCTTCGCGAACCCGGCGTAGACGTGGAGGCTCTTGGCCACCTCCTCGACGGCGGCCACCAGCACCAGTAGCACCGGTACCGAGAGGTCCGCCGGAACGACGAACAGCACCGCGATGGCCAGCAGTTCCGCGATGAAGACGAACGGTATTGTGAGCGCGCTCACCACCGCAACCGACCGCGGTCGGCCGAGGCGACTGTCGAGGGCGTCGAGAGCCTTCAGCGGGACCGGCCGCTGGGTGAACATGTCCTCCTCGCGGTAGACGCCCATGCCCAGGAGAAACAGGACGGCGGCGGCCACGGCGAACGGCGCCGTCGAGAACGCGACCTCGCCGAGACTCACCGCCGTCCCCTGCAGGTCGCGCACGACCAGCGTGAGCGGCGAGATGAGCGCCACGGGCGTCACGTTCGCGAAGATTGCCGGGACGAAAGTGTAACTCGTCAGGAAGACGGAGATGGTGACGGTGACGAACGTCAGTTCCTTGAACGACCGGGCGAACATGGCGCCGACGAACGTCGCCGCGAGAAAGAGCGCCGCGATGGGGAACACGGCCAGCACGGAGAGGGGGCCGCCCCCGACCCCGACGGCGACCAGCTCCGTCAGCACTACCATGCCACCCAGGTACGGGAGCGTCTTCCCGGCGACGATGTCCCCCGGCGTCGCGGGCGAGACCAGGAGGAGTTCACCCCGGCGGTTGATGCGCTCGTTGAGTATCGTGCTCCCGTAGGCCTGCACAACGAAGTTCATCGGCACGAGGAACGCGAACGCCAGGACCAGCGACGAGAACGGGAACGGGGGAGTGATGTCTGCGGGCGACCCGGACGTCGACGCGGCGAAGACGCCGACGTCAGGGACCGGAAGGCCGCTGGTCCCTGCCGCCTCGTCTGCTGTCGGTCCGGCGGGGGCGAACCCTTCACTGCCGCCCGCATACGGCGTGACGCCCGGGCGGGATTGTCCGCCGGTACGCTCCCCGCTCCCGTCGGTCTCCCCGCTCCCTGCGTCGACCGGGACGCTCCCCCCGTCCACCAGTGCGGATTCCCGCGAGACGTACCGCAGGTTCACCACGACGGGGAAAGCGGCGGTCTGGTTCGGTTCGGCGGCCATCAGCGCGTCGTTGTACTCCCTGACGGCCGACCGGAACGCCGACAGCGCCGCCTCGCCCTTCCGCGAGTCCGCGACGTAGACGCCCCCCTCTGTCACCCCGAGTTCCAGGTCGCCGGTCGCGACTGCTTCGACGACCGCAGAGCGCGGCAGTCGCTCGACGAGGAGTCTGTCGTTCGCGGCGGCGGCGTCTGCGTAGGGGCCGTCGTGCGACACGCCGACGCGGTAGATGCCGCCGCCGAGCGAGACGCCCCCAGCGGCCATCGCACCGCCCGCGACGGCGGCGGCGACGACGAGCGTGACCAGCGCCAGGACGGCCGTCTGGCGGTCCACGCTGGACGTCGACCGACTCACCTCCCACCGGGCGATTCGAGCCACGCGGCGCGCGTGCTCTACTGCCCGGTCGCCCCGCGACCCGGTCACGGAACGGCCTCCTCGCTCCGGTCGCGGGCCGCGAGTTCGAGAAAGATGTCCTCCAGGCTCGGTTCGCGCGTCCGGATGTCGTCTACCCGCCCGCCCGCGTCCCGCGCCGCATCGCGGACCGACTCCACGTCGTCCATCGAATCGACCACCCGGACGTAGCGCTCTCCCGACTGCTCGGCTTCGTCCACGGGAACGGTCGTGTAGACGTGGTACTCGGTCGTACCGTGCGTCGACCGGATGTCGGGGACCGTCCCCCGCGCGACGATGTCGCCTTCGTTCATGATGATGACCCGGTCGCAGATGCTCTCGACGTGGTAGAGGTTGTGGGCGCTGAACACCACCGTCTTCCCCGCGTCGGTCAGTTCCTTCGTGAACTCGAGGACGTAGTTCGTCGTCAGGGGGTCGAGGCCGCTGGCCGGTTCGTCGTAAATCAGCACCTCCGGGTCGTTGACGAGCGACCGGGCGATGGCCACCTTCCGCTTCATCCCCTTGGACACGTCCCCGAGTCGCCGGTCCCGGTGGTCGAGATTCAGCCGGTCGAGCGACGACTCGATTCGGTCCGCTGCCACGTCGCGGGGGACGTCGTACAGGTCGGCGAAGAATCGCAGGTACGTCCGCGGCGTCATGTCCTCGTACAGCGGCGACTCCTCCGGGAGGAACCCCAGGATGCTGCGCATCTCCGGGTCGGCGGCGTCGTACCCGGCGACGCGGGCGGTGCCGGCCGTCGGTTCGACGAGCCCCGAGAGCATCTTCAGCGTCGTCGTCTTCCCCGCCCCGTTCGGACCGACGATGCCGAAAATCTCCCCCCGGTCCACCGAGAACGTGCTCCCGGTGACGGCGGCGAAGTCGCCGTACTCCTTGCGAAGGTCCTCGACCGCAATCATTGCCCCGACCGACGAAGGGCGGTGATTTAAGCGCGCCGCTCGGAGAATCAAAATCGAAAACTGACTCACCGAGGCGCCACCACGCCGGAATCGGCGACCGGGAGAGGGAGCAATCCCCCCTCACCGACTGACTTACCACCTCGCGGGCCGACCGCCGAGACATGAACGACTACGTCACGCCGGGAACGTCGATTTTCGTCGGCGGGTTCGTCGCGGCGCTGTTCCTCTTCGCGGGCGGTCTCGCCTCGGTCGCGGGGGGCGGGTCGCCGACCGTAGACAGTTTCGCACTCACCCTCGCAGCCCTCGGCGGCGTGTTCTTCCTCGCCGGTCTCACGGGCGCAGTCGTTCTGTGGGCCCTCGACGGGGAGTAGAGAGGGGCGTTCGACGTCGGTCGACGCGGCTCAGTCGTCGTAGACGTAGAACCCCTGGCCCGTCTTCTTGCCGAGGTGACCCGCCTCCACTTTCCGCTTGAGCAGGTACGCCGGCTTGTACCGGTCGCCGAGTTCCTCGTGGAGCGTCTCGCTCGCGTGGAGGCAGACGTCGAGGCCGATGTGGTCTGCCAGTTCGAGCGGCCCCATGGGGACGTTCGTCCCGAGGGTCATCCCGCGGTCGATGTCCTCCCTGCTGGCCACGCCCTCGTCGAAGGCCCGCACTCCCTCGTTTATCCAGGGCATCAGGATGCGGTTGGTGACGAACCCGGGCTTGTCGTCGGACTCCCAGGTCTCCTTCCCGAGTTCGGACGCGAACGCGTGGGCCAGCGTCGTGGCCCCGGGGGCCGTTCGCTCGCCGACGACCACTTCGACGCCCTTCATCACCGGAACGGGGTTCATGAAGTGCAGGCCGACGACGTGGTCGGGTCGAGCCGTCGCACTGGCGATGGTCGTGATAGAGAGCGTGCTGGTGTTGGTCGCCAGGACGGCACCGTCGTCGGTCACCTCGTCCAGGTCCGCGAACAGCTCCCGCTTCACGTCCAGGTCCTCGACGGCGGCTTCGACGACCAGGTCGGCCCCCGAGAGGTCCCCGAGTTCGGTCGTGCCGGTGATGCGGTCCAGGGCCGCCTCGGCCTCGGACTC
>JBEPXT010000099.1:0-14083 GCA_041641795.1 Salinigranum sp. | reverse complement strand
TGTTCGAGGCGGCAGGCCTCCTCGTGGAACCCCTCCTGGACGTCGAGGGCCTCGACCAGGAACCGCTCTATCAGGCAGTGCTTCCGGAGGAGTTCGCGCGCCTGGGCTTCCCCGTCGGGTGTCAGGCGCGCGCCGCGGTACTTCTCGTACTCGAGGAGGTCCTGCTCTTGCAGGCGGTCCAGCATCTCGGTGACGCTGCCCGCGGAGATGCCCAGACGGTCGGCTATCGCCCCCGTCTTCGCCGCGTCGCCGTCGCGCGACAGGAGATATATCTCCTTCAGGTACATCTCGACGCTCTCGCTGACCTGTTTATCTCGCCAGTGGGTCATGGTGTGGGTGAGTCGGGCGCGGGCGGAGCCGAGACGGTCCGTCCGGGAGCAGTCTGTCGGTCGCCGGCACCCTCCCTGTACGCGACAGTACGACGAGCACACCGATAGTCGCTTTGCTTCGACCGGTTCTCCGGGACCGCTCGCCCCGACAGTCCGACCCCGACCGGACCGACGCCACCGTCGGGCGGGCGCCGCCGGACCAGTGAGAACTATTACCGCCTGCGACGACCGGTCGGCAATGGGCGTTCTGGTCACGGGAGCGAGCAGGGGTATCGGGCGGGCAATCGCGCTCCGCCTCGCCGAAACGCGCGACGTGGCGGTCAACTTCCACCTCGACGCGTCCGCCGCCAGGGACGTGGTCGAACGCGCGCGAGAGACCGGTGCGGGGGCCATCCCGGTGGAGGCGGACGTCGGCGACTCGGCGGCCGTCGACGAGATGGTCTCGACGGTCGTCGACGAACTGGGCGGCCTCGACGCCGTCGTCAACAACGCTGGCGTCTTCGACCCGGCCCCGGTCGCCGAACTGACCGACGAACAGTGGGAGACCGTCCTGCAGACGAACCTGACCGGCGCGTTCTACGTCTCCCGGGCGGCCGTCCCCCACCTCGTCCCGGGCGGGGACATCGTGAACGTCTCCGGCGTCGGCGGCACCGCCGGAACCGCTGACGCCGGGTTCGCCGCGTCCAAGTCCGGCTTGCACGGACTGACCCGGTCGCTGGCGAGAGAACTCGGCCCCCGCGACGTGCAGGTCAACGCCGTCTCGCCCGGACGCGTGGCGACGGATACGAACTCGGCCGTCGCCAACTTCGAACGGACCACCGGCGACGGGGGCGCCGAACCCCTGCTCCCGTCCGGCGTCGCCGCACCCGCGGAAATCGCTCACACCGTCGAGTACCTACTCGACAACGAGTACGTCCACGGGGAAATCGTCAACGTCAACGGGGGCGTGCAGTTCCGGTGAACCGACCGGGGTGGCGCGCTCCCGCGTACCTCCTTCCCTGACGACTCACCGGCCCCGCCAGTCGGAAGAGATTCGTCCCCGCGCCGTTTCTGTTCGCGTGACATGTCTACGTTCGGCGCGGCCGCGGTCGGGGGCGAGGGCCACGAGGCGGACGGCGTCGCGCTCGGGTCGGGTGCCGTCTACCAGTACTACCACACCCCCTGGAACGAGATTCGAGAGCGGATTCCGGCGGTCGCGGACGCGGGGTACGACGCGATTCAGGTGCCGCCGGCCCAGCGGAGCAAGCGCACCTGGGCGGACCCGGAACCGCGGGGCTACCAGCCCATCGACCACCTCGACTTCGACAGCGTGTTTGGCACCGAAGCGGAGTACCGGGCCATGGTCGAGAGGGCCCACGAGCACGGGCTGCAGGTGGTCGCCGACGCGGTCACGAACCACATGGCAGAGGGCGTCGACTTCGACGCGTTCCCGCGGTTCGGCTGGGGGGACTTCCGCCACAACGACCGCATCAGGGACGACGAGGACGACTGGGAACTCCAGTACCGCGACCTGGAGGGACTGCCGGACCTCAAACAGGAGTCGCCGCACGTCCGGGCGGTCCTCGAGTCGTACGTCCAGAAGTACGCCGACGCGGGCGTCGACGGCATCCGCTGGGACGCCGTCAAGCACGTCCCGAAGTGGTTCTTCCGCGACCACGCCAACCGGTGGGCAGCGGAGCGCGGCCTGTTCCGCATCGGGGAGGTGCTTCACGGGTCGGTGGACTACTGCGAGGCGTACCTGGAGACGGGGATGGCCGTGATGGACTACCCGCTGTACTTCACCATGCGCGAGAGAGCCTTCCACGAGGACGGGGACCTCGCTGCGCTCGACGGGGCCGGCGTAGTCGCGAGGCACCCGCGGCAGTCGTTGACGTTCGTCTCGAACCACGACAGTCCCCCGCCGGAGTACGAGCGACTCGCCTACGCGTTCGTCCTCACCTACGAGGGGTATCCCCGGGTGTACGGCGCCAGAGTGGACGTCGACGACGATGACGTCTCGACGCTGCTGTCTATCCGGCGAACCCTGGCCGCCGGACCGGCGCGCACCAGGCACGCCGACCGGGACCTGTTCGTGTTCGAGCGCGAGGGGAACCTGCTCGTCGGTCTCAACCGCTCGCGCGAGTGGAACGCGGTCCGGGTCGAAACGTCCTGGGAGAGCCAGCGGCTCCGCGACTACGGCGGCGCCGCCGAGGCGGTTGCGACCGACGGGGAGGGCCGGGCCGAACTCCGGATTCCGCCGACAGGGTGGGTCTGTTACGCGCCGTAGTCCGACCTCTCGCATCACCGAGTGCGTCGTCGGAACGCGGGCCTCGTCGGAACCCGCTACGGTCGCCCGCCCCGCGTTCCGGTGACGCCGCCGTCGAGACGGCAGCGACGAGAGACAAACCGACAAGACCCCCGGCCCCCTACGCGAGTTCGATGGAGACGACCAGGGAGCGTATCGCGGCGCTCCTCCGCGAGGGACCGCACACGCCGTCCGAGGTGGCGGCGGCGCTGGACACCGTGACGCCCGCCGCCGTGGTCGACCACGTCCGGCACGTGGCCCGGTCCCTGGAGGGGCAGGACGAACAGTTGCTGGTCGCGCCGCCGACCTGTCAGGAGTGCGGGTTCGACCGGTTCGACGACCCGGCCAACCTCCCGTCCCGGTGTCCGGACTGCAAGAGCGAGCGCGTGAGCGAACCGACGTTCACGGTGGAGTGACCGAATCGGTGTCGGCGGTGGAGTGACCGAATCCGCGCCGGCGGTGGGGTGGCGGTCCCGTATCGACCCGACGGCGAGGACTTAATACCGACCGCTCGATAGCCGATAGTCGTGAGTTCCGAGGTACAGCACCGCCGGGTCGCCGCCGGGGACACGAACTACCTGCGGGCCGCGTGGCAACTCAAAGAGCGCGTCCGCCGCGAGGAGAACGTCCTCCGGCAGGACCGTTCGTTCTTCTCGGACCAGTACAGGCGGGGTTACGACTACCTCACGCTGGACGCCGGGGGGTCGACGGCCCTCGGGTTCGCCGTGGTGCGGCCGGACGGGTACCTCTCGTTGCTGGGCGTGGACCCGGACCACCGACGACGCGGCATCGGGACGCGCATCCTGGACCGGATTCGCGCCGACTTCGACCGGGTCACCTGCCACACCCGCGTGGAGAACGACGCCGCCGTCGCGTTTTACACCAGCCGCGGCTTCGTCGTCGCGGACAAGATTCCCTTCTACTACCGCGACGGGGCCGCCGCGTACAAACTGACGCTGGCAGACGGAGACGGGAGCGTCGTGGACCGCCTCGCCAGCCAGTTCGACGTGGACGGCGCCTGACCCGCGGTCACTCCCAGAGGTCGTACATGTCGTCGCGTATCGGGTCGCGGTAGGCCTCGCCGTCGAGTCGGAGGACGCCCGACTCGGCTTCGTGCACACTCCCGACGACTTCCGCCGTGAGTCCCTCCGCGTGCAGCGCCTCCAGCACCTCCTCGACGTCGGCCTCCGGGACAGAGGCGAGGAGGGCCCCGGATCCGAAGATTCGCAGTGGGTCGACCCCGGCGGCGGCGCACAGCGCCGCCGTCTCCTTCCGGACGGGGACGTCCGACCGCTCGACGTCGATGGCGACGCCGGACGCGACGGCCATCTCCAGGAGACCGGCGACGAGGCCGCCTTCGGTGGGGTCGTGCATGGCGTGAGCGACGTCCCGGAGGACCGCCGCCTCGCGGACCACGCTGAGTTCGTCGAAGAAGCGGGCCGCGCGGTCGAACACCGCGTCCGACACCGCGTCCCCCAATCGGTCGCGGAAGTCGGTGGCGAGAATCGCGGTCCCCTCGACCCCCGCGCCCTTCGTCAGTATCAGTCGGTCGCCGGGTCGCGCGTCGCCCGTGGCGACGTACCGGTCTGCGAGGCCGAAGCAGGTCAGCGAGAGGGTCGGACGCTCCAGGGATGGGGCGTACTCCGAGTGCCCGCCGACGATAGCCACGCCCTGCCGGCGCGCTTCCTCGTCGAGCTGCCGCGATATCTCGTCGAGGACCGCGGGATCGTCGTCGGGGAGGAAGACGACGACGGTCAGCCACCGGGGGTCCGCGCCCGAGGCAGCGACGTCGTTGCACGCCACGTCGACGCCGAGCGTGCCGAGTCGCTCCACGGCGAGCGAGAGCGGGTCGGAGTTGACGACGAGTATCTGGTCACCGAGGTCGATAGCGGCCGTGTCCTCGCCGTACGCCGGGCCCTGCAGGACGGCGTCGTCCCGGGCGCCGGTACGCGAGAAGGTGAACTCCCGGAGCGCCTCCGGGGGGACTTTCCCGATCATCTCGTCCCTGAGTCCCACCGCTGCGGGTTAGCCTCTTTCGGACTCCGGGCCGACCTCGGCCCGGCGAGGCCTGCGAGTCTGGGCGGGGCCGGCGGCTCGGAAACCCGACCTACCTCGGCGGGTCGGACCGCCGGAGGAAGGGCCTGAACAGGAACCCGACGCCGGGCATGCCGTCCACCAGCCAGACGACGCCGACGAACGCCGCCATCACGAGCTGGAGTGCGAACGCCGAGGCCGTTCCCGCCAGGAGCGCGTCCGGCGAGACTGAGTTCACCTCCGACAGCATCTCGACCAGGTGGACCGAGAGGCTGTCTTCCCCGTAGTCCGGCGTGGGGAGAACCGGCCAGAGGAGGAAGGACAGTTCGTCCCACTTGCCGGCCAGGAACGCGGCGTAGCTATCCCCGGCCAGGTGTGAGAGGCTCCCGATAGCGAACGCGGAGCCGAGTCGAGGCCGGGCGATGCGCCACGCGACGTACCCCGCGACGACGACGAGCGGGCCGACGAACAGCAGCGAGTGCGCGAGCGACCGCCCTTCGGGGAGGACGCCGAACCAGTACGCCAGGGGCTTGTCTATCAGGTCCGGCATCTGCGTTGCGAGCACGAGGACGACCGCCGAGAGGCCGTCGGGTGCGCGCCGATACCGGCCGCGACTGTAGAGGGAGAACAGCAAGTACCCGACTGCGAGGTGTCCCCATGGCCACATACGAGAGGGAAGTCCGCCGACAGGTAAATCCTTGCTGGCCAGGTTTTCCGGACAGTCTCAGAAAACTGTTGCTTCGACCCGAACGAACCGCGTCCGGCGTCCGGTTCTCGAAGCCCGTGACGGACGTCTGACCCACGGACGCGCCGAGAACCGTCGCAGTCTCTCGCTCGTCAGTCGCCCGGGAACGGCGTGTCGTCAGTCGTCGCCGGAGAGTGGCGGGACCCTGACGTCCCGGATGTCGCCGTCGGGGGTAACCTCGACGACCACGGGGCGGCGGACCGACCCGTCGGAGACGGCTCTGTCGGCGCCGTCGGCCACCGCCTGGATGAGTTCGACGGCGGAGAGTTCGGCTTTCACGCCCCGGTCGTCGCAGACCTCGAACACGTGGTCGGGAACGTCGTAGAGGTCGGTCCCGGCGTCTATTTCGACCTCGTTCGGGGCCTGTAGTCTCTCGGCGAACCCGAGAGTCTCCCGAGCGCGCTCCAGGTTCCTGCGTGCGCTGCGCTCGACGCTCGCGACGTTCGCGCGCGAGGTTCCCCACCGCTCTGCAACTTCCTGTTGCGTGAGTCCCCGTTCGCGGAGCGCGAGCACTTCGGCCTGCCGGCGCGTCAGAACTGTCTCGGCGGGGTCGAACCCGAACCGGTCGAGTTCCGCGTCGGGGTCGAGTCCCTCCATCACGGGAACTCACTCGTCGCGCGGGCGGTAATCGAAAGTCGTTCCGACGCGAGTCGACCGAATCGCAGGCTACCCCGGGGCGTGCGCGCCGACGGATAGCCGGAACGGACCATCGTCTCACGGTAGGGCGTGGACAGCAATCAACGTTTCCGCTGTGTGACGCCGCGAGCGCGGCGGTATCGAGTAACCGAACTCCGTTACGTCGTCCGAGTAGCTATCGCCGTCCGTCGACCAGCGGCAACGCGAGACTCTCCGCGTTCCGAGCGTCGAATCCGGCGTCACTCACTCGTCGCGGGGACCCACGTTCCGGTGTCGAGGTCGCCGACCTCGTCGCTGACGAGCGAGCGACGTTCGGACGTCGCCGCCGCCATGTGCTTGTAAATGCCGCTCTTGCTCTCGGAGAGGCCGTGCGTCTGCAGGTGGTCGCTGGCGGCAGCGGCCAACTCGGAGCGACTGACTCCCGGTTCCCGACGCTCGTACACTCGTTCTGCCTCGCACACCGGACACGTCAGTACAGTCACTTGCACCATCGTCCCCCGTTGGAACCCTGGGGGAATTACCCTTGCTCCACTGTCACAGCGTCTCGATGGGACGACTCCGTAGGTCTCCGTGGACCCTGAACGCGTGCCGCCGTCAGTGCACAGAACACGCTGTCAGCGAACTTCGGTCGGTCGGGACGACGGCCAGCGGTTGATGCTGACCGCTCCTGGTTATCAGCCACGGTAATCGGGACGGGACGTTGAAATACGGTGGCTGTGCAACTCATCCATGAACGCGCCAGGCGAGGACGGCACGCCGGACCGGACCGCCCGGTCTCGAGAGCCGAGGACGTCGCTCGCCTGGGTCACGGTCAGACACGACGGCGACCCGGACGTGTCGGTCCTCTACGAGGTGAACGAGGAGGGCGTCCCGGTCAGAGACCGGTGGCTGGAGGTGGACGCGAACGTCGTCGTGACCGTCGAGGAGATGCGCTGACCGGCACCTCGACGGACGCGAAACTCGACTCGTCCCGCGCCGGTTTCGCGTCCCCGAGGGCTACAGTCTCGCCCGACGCATCTCTCGCGTGATGGCGGACGAACTCCCGACGACGATACGGGCAGTACCACCGGAGAGACGGCCCCGAAAACCTCGGACCGGACGAAACCACATCCGGGCCGCTGGCGTCGGCACGCGGATTCGACCAGCGTCCAGATTTCGCCCCGACACCGTCTCACATTCGTTACGGTGGCCGGGGGAGATTGTCAGTTACTGGGACCGAAGCGGTAGTACCTTTAGAAACTGCACGGAACCAGGCGCGTATGGAGCTCGACCCGAGCGAACTCGGCGGCTACGAGCTGTTCCGAAATCTGGGAAGCATCGTCACACCCCGGCCCGTCGGCTGGATAAGTACGGTCGACGAGTCCGGCACGGACAACCTCGCGCCGTACAGCCACTTCGCGCCGGTGAGCGTGATACCGCCGGTGGTCATGTTCACGGCGGCCCCGAACGAGGACGGGTCCGCGAAAGACACGGCCCGGAACGCCCTGGATACGGGCGAGTTCGTCTACAACCTCGTGACCGAGGACCTGATGGACCAGATGAACGAGACGGCCCGGAAGGTGGACGACTCCGAGTTCGACACCGCAGGCGTCGAGCGCGAACCGTCCTCTACTGTCACACCGCCGCGGGTCGCCGATTCGCCGGCCTGCCTGGAGTGTACCGTCCGCGAAAGCACGGACGTCGAGGGAACGACGGTCGTGTTCGGCGACGTCGAGCGGTTCGTCGTCGCCGACGAACTCCTCGTCGACGGGTTCGTGGACGTGCCCGAACTCGACGCCGTGGGCCACGTCGCCGACGAACTCTACACCCGACTCGACCTCTTCGAGAAAGAGCAACCGGAGTGAGCGACGGGAGGGGACGTCCCCGAGGCGACGTTCCCGAATCGGCGCGTCCGAAGCGACGTTCCAGAGGCGACGCTCACACCCGAAACGCAGACTGCGTCCGTCTCCGCGGCGCCGGGCGGTTCTGCCGGGCCGAGACGCTTTAGTTGCGACCGGACCAGAGGGGAACGTATGCCGGAAGCCTGGATTCAACTCCACTGTCCCGCCTGCAGCGAGAACTGGGAGCGAAGTCCGTCGGACCTGCCGACGCCGGGAACGGAGTTCGAGTGCCCCCACTGCGGGGCTCACCGGCAGGTGGCAGAGTTCATGAAGACCCAGCGAGACCTGGAGATTCACCGGGAGTTCCACGGCGGATAGGCCGCCGTCCCCGGCCGCGAGTGCTCACGCGGCGTCGCCCGTCTCCGGCACCAGTTCGGGCACGAACGTGTGTTCGTCCCTGGCCAGCAGTGCCACACGGGAGGCGGGAACGTCCGCGACGACGTCGTGGTCCGGGAGGTGGGCCGCGACGTCGCGCGCGAACTCGACTACCGCTTCGTGGTCGGGCATCGTCTCGCGCCCGAGTCGGTTCCGCGAGTGGCCGACGTGCATGTAGGCTTTCAGTTCGACGAAATCGACGTCCGCGCGGTCGTAGAGGCCGGCGTACCAGTCGGGGTTGTCCATGTTCTCGCCGGCCAGTAGCGTCGTCCGGACGACGGTCCGGGTGTCGTCTTTCGCCGCCAGCACGTCCAGCGTCTCGACGAGTCGCTCCCAGGCGTCGTCCGTCACGGGGCGAACGACGCGCTCGAAGGTCCCGCGGTCCGCGGCGTCGACGCTGACGTACAACTGCGTGGGCGAACACGCGTCGAGCACCTCCGGGTGCGTCCCGTTGCTCACGAGGAACGTCGTCATCTCCCGCCGGTGGAACTCCGCTATCAACTCGGGCAGGTGCGGATAGAGCGTCGGTTCGCCGTCGAGACTGATGGCGACGTGCCGGGGCTCCATCGCCTCCTCGAAGCGTTCTCGCGGGACGTCCTCGTTGCCGCCGAACCCCGAGAGCAGTTTGCGCTGGAGGGCGACGCTCGCGTCCGCGACTGCGGCAGGGTCGTCCCAGTCCACCTCGTCCAGTTCGTACGTGTGCCCCCGGTGGTCGCGCCAGCAGAACACGCAGCGCTCGTTGCACTTGACCACCGGCGTCATCTGCACGCAGCGGTGCGATCGGATGCCGTAGAAGGCGTGCTTGTAGCAGGTACCCTCCCCCCGGAGGGCGTTGGCCGTCCACCCGCAGGTCTGCACCGCCGTGTGGCCCTCGCTGTGATAGTCGGGGGCGTCGACCTGTTTCGGTCCGTCGGACCCGCTCATCGCACGGAGATACCCGTCCCGGCGAGAAACCTCTTGCGGAGGGTCCCACTGGGACCGGTCAGCCAGTTTGACAGTCCACCAGACCGCCGAACTGCCCGTCTACCTCTCTGCGAGTTCGTCAGGCTGTCAGTACGCCGGCCCGACGAACAGGGGGCAGCGACCGACGAGTAGGCGAGGGCGCACGCCGAGTACTGCGAACCGACGCCTCGGGTCCTGGGACGCCGGTCGGTCGACTGACCCGACGGCGATTTCGAGCGACGACCGGAGCCACCCGCTAGCCGACAGACTGGTCGGGTTCGACGCTCGGAACCATCGTCCACCCCTGAACGACCCGCGACGAGTTCATGTCGGCGTCCAGCGCGCCGGCGTAACTCGGTGTGGCCTCACCGCACCTCGATAGGAGTCGGACCCGGTCGGTCCTCGGCGCTCCGCTCCACGAGACGGTCGACGCGTTCGTCCATCGACGGGTGCGTCGAGAGGAGGCGTCCGAGTCGGTCCCCCTCGTCGCCGTGGACGTACAGCGTCGTGACGAGGTGACGCTCCGGGTTCGAGGCGGTCTCTATCTTCCGGAGGGCCCTGGCGAGCGCTATCGGGGTCCCGGTGACGGTGACCGCCCTGTCGTCGGCCGCGAACTCTCGGCGCCGTGAGTGGGCCCGAATCAGGAGCGTCAGGACGACCAGGAGGGTGGCGGTCCCCGTCTCGACGGCCGTGAAGACGGCCCAGAGCGGGGAACGTTGCCACTCGGTCGGCCGGCCAGCTATCCACGCCCCGCCCTGCGCGACGCCCGTGACCAGAAGGACGACGGGGAGCACCAGGAGCGTCAGGAGACCGACGAGCGTCCGGACCGCGCTGTACGCCAGCGTCTGTATCAGGGCGTCGTTGCCCTCCAGGTGCGCCAGTTCGTGCGCCAGCAACGCCTCCAGTTCCGCCTCGTCGAGGAGCGCGAACAGTCGGCGGTCGATGACCACGACGCCGTCGCCGACGCCCCCCAGTGCGAACGCGTTGGGAACGTCGAGCGAGGCGACCGCTATCGTGGGTGGCGCCAGGTTCATCCGGTCGCTGAGGTGCTCGACCCGCCCGTAGAGGTCGGGTGCCCGCTCGGGCGGGACGGCTCTGGCGCCGACCCGCGAGAGGAGTCGAAGGGTGCCGAACCGGTAGCTGAAGACGCCGAACGCGAACGTCATCCCGACCAGCGCGAACGCCGTCACCGCGAGGCTCACCCTGTCGGCGAGCACCCACACGAGAACCCGGTAACTCAGGTACGCGCCGCCGACGTACAGCGTCGTGAGTCCGAGCCCCGTCGCGACCATCAGGATGCGGAGACCGGTCCGACCCATGGACGAGCGTAGGCAGTCGACCGGCAAACGGTTGTCGACGCCGGGAGTCGGTCGCCGAGGAAAACCGTCAGGTGACGGCTCCACCTACGGTACCCCATGGTAGATTCGACTCTCCGAGACCGACTCCGCGAACTGCACGACCACCTCGCGGCGACCGCCGAACTGCCGGTGCGGACGGAGGCCAGCAGGTGGCTGGGCGAAGCGGAGGCGGTGACCCGCGACCTGACCGACGAGAACCTCACGGCCGAGACCATTGCGACGCGCGTCGGACACGTCGAGCACCTTCTCGAGAACGTGGAGGCGACCGAACACCCGGCCGCCGACGAGCACGTTGACGCCGCCCGCGAACTGGTGGCCGAGATTCAGGACCGCCTCTGATCGACGTGGAACTCGTCCGAACGGCGGACCCGGGTGACCACACAGAACACCTATCCCACGGGCCGCCGATGCACGAGGCATGATAAACGAAGCCATCGAGGAGATCCGGGAGATGCAGACCCACAGCGAGACGAGCGTCGCCGTGAAGGCCGCCCGGGCCCTGGAGGAACTCCTCGAACGGGACTACCCCTCCGTCGACGAGTTCGAGCGCGACCTCGAACACAACGCCGGGGCGCTCCGCCGCGCCAACGTCTCCCACGCGCTGTTGCACGTCACGATGCAGGAAATCCTCCGCGGCGTCGTGGGCGAGGCCGACTCCGTGGAGGAGGTCAAGGAACTCACCCGCGAGACCATCGACCGGTGGGTCGAGCGCGTCCAGCAGGGGAAGACCGAGGCCGCGGTGAACGCAGCGGAGGCGCTCTCGGACGGCGACACGCTGCTGACGCACGCCTACTCGTCGACGGTCGTCCAGACCCTCCGGGAGGCGACGGCCGACGGGGCGGAGATAACCGTCCACGTCGACGAGACGCGCCCGCGGTACCTGGGGCGGAAAGTCATCCGGGAACTGGTGGAGATGGACGGGGTCGACGCCCACCTCAACGTCGACGGCGCCGCCGGGTTCTTCCTTCGGGAGGTGGACCGCGTTCTCCTGGGCATGAACTGCGTCGTCGGCGACACCTACTACAACCGCATCGGGACGTTCCCGGTGGTCGTGACGGCCAACCAGCTAGACGTCCCGGTGACGGTGGTCGGGTCCTCGACAAAGGTCATCGAGGGCGGGTTCGTCTTCGAGAACGAGTTCCGACCCTCCACGGAGGTGCTGAAGGAACCGGCCGACGGGTTCGAAGTGGAGAATCCCGGCTACGACTCCACGCCGCTCTCGCTCGTCGACGAGATACTGACTGACGTCGGGCGTATCTCGTTTTAATCGCCCGCCGCCTCGCTCCGACGACGCCGCGAACCGCCGACCCGAGTATCCCCCGTCGCAGGTTCTCACTGGCCGAGAAGCGAACGGAAAGTATAGACCGACCCGTTCGTACTGGTCAGGTACAGATGTACGAGGACATTCTCCTCCCGACGGACGGGTCGGCGTCGATGGACGTCGTCATCGAGCAGGCGGCCGACATCGCAACCCGACGCGACGCGACGGTACACGCGCTGTACGTCGTCGACGACAGGGCGTTTCTCACCCTGGACGACAGCCTGACGGAGGACGTACTGACCGAACTCGAAACCGACGGACA
Source organism: Salinigranum sp. (assembly GCA_041641795.1). Classification (GTDB taxonomy): domain Archaea; phylum Halobacteriota; class Halobacteria; order Halobacteriales; family Haloferacaceae; genus JBEPXT01. The sequence continues at coordinate 1,917 of JBEPXT010000099.1, read as the reverse complement.
GGCGGCGACGGAGGCCGTCGCCGACGAACTGTCCGACGAGGGACTCCAGGTCAGGACGGTCCTCCGACGGGGCGACCCCGCAGACGAGATACTCGCGTACGCCGACGAGGCGTCAGTGGACCTGGTGACGATGGGCACCCACGGCGCGGAGTTCAACCAGAACCTCCTCGGGAGCGTCTCGCAGAAGGTGGTGGCGATGTCCGAGGTGCCCGTTCTCACCGTTCGAGTGACCGACGGCGAGGAGTGACCGACGGCGAGGAGAGACTCCCGAACTCGCCTTCGTACCCAACTCGTTGCGCGGGAGGATTCGGACGGGCGTCGCACCCGGAGGTGCGCACGAGCACCTGGATCGGGAGGTACCCCCGAGACGGTGCCGGGTCAGGGGCCGGCAGGCGCCGCGGGGGCGCGAAATCGGGCGACGTCAGACCGCGAACCGGGGCGACGTCGCAGCGTCGGGCGAGAAACGGACGGAGGCGGAGTCGGGAGGCGACCACGGCGACGGCGTGACTCCGCCGGCCGAGCCGGTAGGCACCCCCGAAGACGCACCGGGGCCCGACGGCCGGGCGTCGTCGGAAACGACCTCTAGAGGGCGTTCTTGACCGCCTGGAAGAACTGCTGGGGCGGCTGCGCGCCGGTGAACTGCCCGGCGTCGTCGTTGATGTTCACCTGCGGAACGCCGCGGACGCCGAACTGCTGGGAGAGTTCCATGAACTCCTGGGCCTCGACCATCTCCGCGGTGATGTTCGGATTCTCGATGGCGAACTGGTGTGCCGTCATCACGGCTCGCGGGCAGTGCGGACAGGTGGGCGTGACGAACACCTTGATGTTCACCGGTTCGTCGATGGACCGCACGTCCTCTTTCAGCTGCGGGTCCAGGTCGGTCTCGCCGGTGGAGACGGCGATGAGGTCCTGCAGGTAGGAGCTGAACTCCTGACCGGACGGGATGCCGAAGAACTGCACGCCCGAGATGTCGCCGCGGACCAGAACCGCGACGGGGCCGGTGTCGTAGCGCGCGGCGTCGTACTCTTCGGCCTCGGGGCTGTCGAGGTCGTACGTCTCGACGCGAATCTTCTCCGAGAGCTCCTCGAGTTCGCGGTTCAGTTCGACTGTCTGCTCGCAGGTCTCACAGTCGTCGGTGAACACCTTGACGGTGACTTCCTCCTCGAGCTGGTCGAGGATCTTTTTCACTTCGGTCCGGTCGTCTTCGGAGAGTAGGGACATCGTCACCGTCAGGTAGACGCCGGGGGTAGTTATATTTTGGGTGTTGCACAAGACCAACAACACCTGCCTCTGTAGGGAAGCGGCCGCGAAACCGCTCTTAGCGGTCAGAAAATCGCTACCCCGACCAGGGAGCTTTGGTAATGCTTGACAAGTATTGCTAAAAGTTTACAACCTTCCTCGCCGCTAGGCCGCCATCAGCGGTACCATCGAGACGATACTGGCGCCGGTCCCGGCGGCGAGGCTCTCCGAGACGAGTCCCAGGAGCGACGCGGCGAGCACGATGCCCGACGCGATGCCCCAGAGGACGACGTTCCACCGGTCGCTCACGTCCGCGACGAAGAAAAAGGGGAGCGCCCCGAGGCCGGTAGCCAGCGCCGTCACCAGTCCGGCAACGAGGACGATTCCCAGACTCGCGAGACTGACGCTCACCGTTCGACGCACCTCCCCGCCATGCGCTTTCGCGAACTGCGTTCGGGTTCTGTCATCACCACCATCTATTTTCTATATGAAAAAGTAATTTGGTGATTTACAAACCAAATTTTCGAGACGTGTACTACTGTTGTCGGAGCGGGTGTCTCGCCCTCATTCCGTTGGCAGCGTCCCACTCCGCTGGGAGAGTGGTCCGCCAGTCGGTTGCGGGGCGACGCCCGTGACGTTCCCGGCCGGTCTTGTTTAAAAACGGCAATTCCGGGAGCC
>JBEPXT010000098.1:0-14116 GCA_041641795.1 Salinigranum sp. | reverse complement strand
TCGGCGTCCTCTTCGTCGGCGTCCGCCTGGTCCCCCTCGGTCTCCTCGAGTGCTCGTTCGAACCAGTCGTCGTCGCCGTCCCCCGCCTCGCCGTCGTCGCCGTCCCCGGTCATCACAGGCACCTCGCCTGTCCCCCCGGTGTCGCGGACGGGCGCGACGGCCGTGGAACTGCCATCACCTCAACGTCGTGACGGCAGGTGATGAATGTTGTCCGTCAGGGGCCTGAAACGAACTGCGGGCGCGTCGCACCGATTCGGGCGCCGGCGGTCCGGGTCGGGTCGCCGGCGTCGTGCGGTGGGCTTTTGCGGGGCGACGGCGAACCGGTGCTATGGACGTCGGTATCGTCGCCCAGAAGCGGAACGGTCGAGCGGCGTTTCTCGCCAGCGACCTCAGAGAACGACTCCGGGGGGCGGACGTGACCGTGACGCTCGACGAGTCCACGGCCGACGCGCTCGACCTGTCGGGGGACCCCGTCGAGGCGTTCGCGGCCTGCGACCTGGTCGTGAGCATCGGCGGCGACGGGACGTTCCTCTACGCGGCGCGGGGGGCAGACGGGACGCCCATCGTCGGCGTCAACCTCGGCGAGGTCGGGTTCCTGAACGCCGTCGGGCCGGACGAGGCCGTCGACGTCGTGATGGACTCGGTTCGCGCCTTCCGGGAGGGGAACCTGCAGATACGGGACGTACCCCGCATCGCGGCCAGCGTCGACGGCTGGACGAGCGAACCGGCCATGAACGAGGTGGTCGTGCAGGGCGGACGCCGGGGCCACGGCGGGGGCCTCGGCATCGACGTTCGCGTCGACGGGTCGCTGTACTCCGGCGGACACGCAGACGGCGTCCTCGTCTCCACGCCGACGGGGAGCACCGCATACAACCTCAGCGAACGGGGGCCGCTCGTCCACCCCGGCGTCATGGGCCTGGTCGTCAACGAGATGGCCCCCGAGGAGGGGATGCCGCCCGTCGTCGTCCCGCCCGACGTCGAGGTGGCGGTGACGGTCACCGACGCAGACGAGGCGGTCGTCGTCAGCGACGGCCGCGACCGGAAGGTGGTGCGACCGCCGACAGAAATCCGGGTGTCGCGGGTCGATTCGCCGGTGCGACTCGCCGGCCCGCAGTCGGACTTCTTCGAGGCGCTGAACAAGCTGGACTGAGCCGAGGCGGGTCGGCGTCCCGGTCTCCGCGTCGCCTACCGTCCCCAGTCGGTGCGCGTCCGGGGGCGGTCCGAGACGGCCGCGACGTCGAGGGGGTCGTCCGACGCCTCGACGCCCTCGAGCGCGGCCTTCGCGCTGGCCAGCGTCGAGAAGTAGGTGACGTCCTCCTCGACGGCGATTTCGAGGACGTCGCGGTTCCGCGAGACGATGAGGTCGACGCGGTCGGCGCGGATGGCGTCGACGAACGCCTCGCGGTCGTCGAACTCGACCAGGTCGAAGTGCGCGTCGAACCCGTCGACGAGTTCCCGGCCGGCTTCGGAGTCCGGGTCGGGGAACTCGTCGTCCGAGAGGTCGAGGACGGCCGTTCCCGACTTGGGAATCGGCTTGCCAGTCGCCGACTGGGCCTTGTCGTACGCCTTGCCGAACCCGGTCGCGGTGCCCATCACCTCGCCGGTGGATTTCATCTCCGGGCCGAGGCGGGGGTCGCTCCCCGGCAGGCGGTCGAAGGGGAGGACGACCTCCTTCACGCTGACCTGGTCCGGAATCCACTCGGCCGCGTCGAGTTCGTCGAGGGTCATTCCCGTCATGACCTTCGCGGCGAGTTTGGCGATGGGGACGCCCGTCGCCTTCGAGACGAACGGGACCGTCCGCGAGGACCGCGGGTTCGCTTCGAGCACGAACACCTCGCCGTCGCGCACCGCCAGCTGGACGTTCAGCAGTCCCTCCGTGTCCAGGGCGCGCGCGATGTCCTCGGTGACCTCCCGAACGCGCCCGAGCGTCTCTTCGTCGAGCGACAGCGGCGGTATCATGCACGCCGAGTCGCCGGAGTGGACGCCCGCGCTCTCGACGTGTTCCATGACGCCGCCGACGAGGACGCGCTCGCCGTCGGAGACGGCGTCGACGTCGAGTTCGACGGCGTCGGCGAGGAACTCGTCCACGAGGATGGGTTTGTCGGGGGACACCCGGACCGCCTCCTCGATGTACTCTTTGAGTTCGGCGTCGTCGTGGACGACGTCCATCGCGCGGCCGCCGAGCACGTACGAGGGGCGCACCAGCACGGGGTACCCGATGTCGTTCGCCAGCGCCAGCGCCTCGGACTCGCTGGTCGCCGCGCCGCCCTCGGGCTGGTCGATTTCCATCTCGTCGAGCAGGCGGTTGAACCGGTCGCGGTCCTCCGCGAGGTCCATCGCCTCGACGCTCGTCCCCATGATGTCGCAGTCCAGGCCCCGCCGGTCCAGTTCCTCCTCGAGCGGGTGGCCGATGTTGACGGAGGTCTGGCCGCCGAACTGGACCATCACGCCGTCGGCGTCGGTGGCCTCTATCACGTCGGCCACCTCCTCGGCCGAGATGGGCTCGAAGAACAGGCCGTCGGACGTGTCGTAGTCCGTGGAGACCGTCTCCGGGTTGTTGTTGACGACGTGGGCGTCGATGCCCATCTCGCGGAGGGCGCGGACCGCGTGGACAGAGCAGTAGTCGAACTCGACGCCCTGACCGATGCGAATCGGTCCGCCGCCGACCACGACCACGCTCTCGACGTCGCGGTCGACCTGGAGTTCGCCCGCCGCGGCCTCGCCCTCGTACGGGCCGGTGAACCACTCGGGTTTGCGCGAGGAGTAGTAGTACGGCGTCTGGGCGGCGAACTCGCCGGCGCAGGTGTCGACCTGTTTGTACGTCCGCCCGGGAACCGACTGCTCCACGTCGCCGACGTCCGCCCCGGCGGCCGCGGCGATTTCGGCGTTCGTCCGACCGCGGATGGCCGCCTCGGTGAAGTCGCCCGCCTCGGCGGCGGCGACGGCGTCGGTCACGCGCTTGTAGCGCTCGACGTACCACGTCTCGATGTCCGTCATGGTGGCCACCTCCTCGACGTCGTACCCGCGCTCGAACGCCTCGAACATGGCGAACGGGCGGTCCGGCGTCGGCGTCTCGAGGTACTCGGCCTCGAGTTCGTCGTCCGACACCGTCGCCCAGTCGACGCTCGGGTCGTACTCCGTCGAGCGAAGCGCCTTCAGGAGCGACTCCTCGAAGGACCGCCCGATGGCCATCGCCTCGCCGGTGGACTTCATCGCGGTGCCGAGTTCGAACTCGACGCTCCCGAACTTGTCCTTGGGCCAGCGGGGAATCTTGGTGACCACGTAGTCGATAGCCGGTTCGAAGGCGGCGGTGGTCTCGCCGGTAATCTCGTTCTCTATCTCGTGGAGGCGCTTGCCGAGGGCGACTTTCGCGGTGACGCGGGCGATGGGGTACCCCGTCGCCTTCGAGGCCAGCGCCGAGGACCGGGAGACCCGCGGGTTCACCTCCACGACGCGGTACTCCCCGCCGGGGGTGCCGTCGTCGCGCCACGCGAACTGAATGTTACACCCGCCCTGGATGCCCAGTTCCCTGATGACGCCGAGGGCCGCATTGCGCATCTCCTGGTGGCCCTCGTCGGGGATGACCTGCGAGGGCGTGACGACGATGGACTCGCCGGTGTGTATGCCCATCGGGTCGATGTTCTCCATGTTACAGATGATGATACAGGAGTCGTCGGCGTCCCGCATCACCTCGTACTCGAGTTCGACCCACCCGGAGATGGACTCGGTGACGAGGACCTCGTTGTTCCGCGAGAGGCGCAGACCCTTGCGGACCCGCTCTTTGAGTTCGCCCATCTCGTCGACGACGCCGGACCCGGACCCGCCCAGCGTGTACGTGGTGCGCGCGATGACCGGGAGGCCACCGACGGCGTCGACGGCCGCCTCGACCTTCCCGGCGAGGGCGTCGGCGTCGTAGTCGGAGACCGACTCGCCCTCGTCCAGACTGATGGTCGTCGACTTCGGGACCGGTTGCCCGATGTTCTCCATGCGCTCGCGGAACAGGTCCCGGTCCTCCGTCGCGTATATCGTGTCCAGGGGCGTCCCCATGATTTCCACGTCGTACTCGTCGAGGACGCCCTCTTCGGCGAGTTCGGCAGTCACGTTCAGGCCGGTCTGTCCCCCGAGGCCCGCGATGACGCCGTCGGGGTTCTCCTCGCGGATGATTTCCGCGATGGCCTCGGTCGTAATCGGTTCGATGTACACCCGGTCGGCCATCTCCGGGTCGGTCATGATAGTCGCCGGGTTGGAGTTGACGAGGACGACTCGCGCCCCCTCCTCCTGCAGCGCTCGGCAGGCCTGCGCGCCGGAGTAGTCGAACTCGGCTGCCTGTCCAATCTGGATGGGGCCACTCCCGATGAGCAGAATCGTCCGGTCCTCGGACTCCGGTTCGGAGTCGACGGCGGACGTCGCAGCGGTGTCCTCGTCTGTCATCACCGGACCCAATGTGTACATCGTAATAAGCCCGGCGAATCAGTACGAGATACGAAACTGGATTTCGATATTCGTAATTCCGGTCGAGGGCCGCCGGACCGACGGGTCTCGTCGGCCCAGCGGGCGTGAGCGCGGTTCGGGACGCTGCATCGACTGACCCGGGTGCAGTCAGAGCGGCCGGCCGCCGTGCAGACGGTCGCGCGACGGTTCTGCCAGTAGTTTGTGACATTCTCCGGAATTGTAATATACGAACGCGACCTCTCGACAGTAGTGGTCGACCTCGCCAGTGTGCTGTTCGTGCTGTTCGTGGCCAGTCAGTCGCTGTACTTCGTCGTCAACCTGGCCGCGTTCGGGTTTCTCTACCTCAGGCCCGCGAACCTGGTGAGCGAGTCGCCAACCGGTGAGATACTCCCCGTTCACGTCCTCGTTCCCGTCCGAGGGGAGCGACGGGAGGTCCTCGAAGAGACCATCGACGGCGTCTTCTCACAGGAGTACCCGACCGACCAGTTACACGCCTACGTGGTCTACGAGGCGGGTGACGCGGTCGTCGAGGCGTACGTCGGCGACCTGGTCGAACAGACCACCGCCCGCGGCCGCGACGTCGTCGCCCAGCCGGTCGACCGCGAGGCGCTGGCGTTCTACCTCGAAGCCAGCGGGCAACTGGCGATGGGGTCGCTGCTGCCCCGCACCAAAGCGGCCGCGCTGGTCTACGCGTTCGTCACCCTGTCGTTCGAACGAGACGACGTGATAACCGTCTTCGATTCCGACACGCTCGTCCCGCCGGACACCGTTCGCCTCGCGGTGAGCGGCCTCCACGAGTACGACGTCGTTCAGGCCAAACAGACGGTGCGAAACATCGACGACGGGTGGCTCCCCCGACTCGAGTCGATGGGCATCGCGGCCTGGTCGCACGTCGTCTACGCTCACACGAGCAGAGGACCCTACCAGTTGCTCGGCAAGGGGTACTTCATCCGGGCCGGGAGCCTCTACGACCTCGGGAACTGGCGGGCCACCGAGGTCACCGAGGACATGGCGCTCGGAGTGGCCGCGTACGTGAACGGGTACACCCTCGGCGTGCTCGACAGGTACGTCCAGGACCTCTGTCCCAGCGAGTTCGACGCGTGGGTCCGCCAGAAGGGACGCTGGGTGCGGGGACCGTACAGCTACCTGCTCGACGACGCGCTGAGCAGACTCGACCGGGTCAGGTTCTGGACGTTCACCGTGTCGAACCAGCTGCTCTCGCTCACCAACGTCGTGGGAGTGCCCGCGGGACTGTTCGTCCTCGCCTACGGCGTCCTCGGCCCCGGCGTCGCCTTCGGACCGCACCTCCGGGCGCTCGTCGCGGTCAACCTCGCGTTCTGGGCGTACATCTCCCTGCGCGGGTACGCGGCGACCCGCAGGGCGGTCCGGTTCGACAGCAAGCGTCAGAAAGTGGTCTACTACCTGCTCTCGAACCCCCTGACGCAGGTCCTGTACGCCAGCATCTGGGCGGTTCCGATACTCCTCGCGCTCCGGCGGACGCTCCGGGGCCAGCGGCCGACGTTCGAGGTCACGCCGAAGTAGCGGCCGGCGTCAGGCGTAGACGAGTAGCGGCCGGCGTCAGGCGTAGACATCCTCTTCGGAGAGGTCCCGCTGTTCGCGGTAGGACTCGACGAACGCCGACACGTCGAAGTCGAACATCTGTTCCTCGAAGCGCTGCCGGGCCGCCTCGTCGTCGGCGTGGCTGACGGCGTGGTCCATCAGTTCGACGACCAGTTCGACGATTATCTCGTGGAGGCGACGCGCGTCGTCCTGCGCGACCCAGACGATGCCGAATCCGGTGTCCTCGTCCTCGCTCACGTCCTCGGCGACGATGCGGTCGGGGAGTTCCTCCATGGCGATGCCCAGCAGGTGGGGCGTCCCGAACTCCGGCATCTCGTCGCTCGTCGTCTCGACCACCTCGCGGAGCGCCTCGACCAGGAATTCGGGGAGGAATCGGGCGGGCGGGTGGACGTCGAGGACCACGGCGTGGGTCTCGCCGCAGTCGCAGTCGAACTCCCGCATACCGAGGTCGATGTCCCGAACGCGCATCGTCTCGCCGCAGGGGAGGTCCATCTCCGGCCCCCTGCTCCCGGGAACGCGAGGTTCAGCCATACCAGCCCTTGCGCACTCGACTGGATAAACGTCGCGTTTGTCGACGAGTCCGGGCGGCACGTCCGACGGGGAGAGGACCGAGACCCCCGCAGGACGCTCGACGGGGACGGAGGAGAACTGACAATCGGCGAGCGAAACCGGTCAGAAAACCGCGTGCGCGCCCCGACCCCACTCAGCGGGACGAGGCGATGAGCATCATGGGACCCACGACGAGGAGTCCGATGCCGAGGAACATGTAGTGGAACGGAACCAGCGTCTGGGGCGTCAGGATGAAGATGGTCCCGAAGACGATGCTGTTCAGCGCCAGTATCTTCCCGGATTTCAGCGGCAGTGCTCCGAGCGTCGTCAGCAGGAACACCAGCAACAGCGCCTGCCCGGCGTTGTAGTTGAGCAGGAACCCGTCGATGACCTGTAGGGGGAGCATTGTTAGCAGTACGTGAATGGGTGGCGAGCATTAAAGTTCCGCTCTACCGCGGGTCGGAACGGCCGCGAAGTCGCGCGGTTTGCCGCCCCGGACGTCGGCGGGTCACCCCTCCGTCGGACCGGTGATGTTCAGCGGCCGAATCCAGGCGTACCATATCAGCAGCACCATCCCGCCGTACCCGATGACGAACACGACGCTGCCCAGGACGTCGTAGCCGGCCTCGCCGAGCCAGCGCCGCGCCAGCCCCGACCCGGCGACGCCCACGAGGAGCACCAGCGCCAGCAGGAGGTTGCTCCTGGTCATCAACCCGGAAGCGCTCTCGGTCATGGAGTACACTCCGGGGGCCACCGACCTGAATGACACGGTTGCCGAGAGTCGGGCCGGTTCGCGCGAGTCACTCACAACCGCCCCTCGCGGTGCGAGGGCGGGCTCGCCGTCCTCCCGCGCGAGCGTGCCTGTCAGCACACGTCAATGAGAGTTTTACCGTCCGGGTCGGTTCACCCTCCATGGACTACCGCCCGATTCCCGAGGCACACCGGGAGACCTACCGGCGGATGCTCCGCTACGCGTTCGTTCCGGAGCGGGGGCCGGACTTCGACGACGACCCCCCCGAACATCCCGAGGAGTACCACCCTCGCGGCGTCTACGAGACGGCCGACGACGATACGGCGATGGACCCGGCGAACCTGCGGGCCGTGTGCGCCTTCTACGACTTCACTGCGAACGTCAGGGGCGACTGGCACTCGGTCGGCGGCGTCTCGGCCGTGGCCTCGCCCCCCGAGAACCGGCGGACGGGCCACGTCACAGAGATGCTCGACGCCCTCCACGAGGAGCTTCGCGCGAACGACACCGCGTTCGCGGTGCTCTGGCCCTTCAACTACGAGTTCTACCGGCGGTTCGGCTACGCGATGTGCAACACCTACCAGCGAACGACGGTTCCGCCGGGCGAGCTAGACGGTGTGGTTCCGGAACCGGCGGGGACGTTTCGTCGCTTCGACCCCGACGACTTCGACCGCCTCGACGGCATCTACCGAACCTGGGCGTCGGAGACCCTCGGCCTCCGGCGGACCGAGGGATGGTGGCGGTACCGCGTGTTCTCCTCGTGGTACAGCGAGCGGTACGTCTACGGGTGGGAGGACGACGAGGGGACGCTCCGGGGGTACGTGGTCTACTCGATGGAGGGCGGAGACACCCCCGAGGACCGGACCATGGACGTCCAGGAACTCGCGTACGCCGATCCGGAGGCGCGCCGGCAGCTGTACCGCTTCTGTCGCAACCACGACTCCCAGGTGTCCACGGTGAAGCTGTTCGGCCCGCCGGACTCGACGCTGCTGGAGACGCTGACCGACCCCCGGGCGGCCACGGTGACCCAGAAGCCTGGGCCCATGGTCCGCATCGTGGACCTCACCGCCGCGGTGTCGGCGCTGTCGGTCGCCGCCGACGTCTCCGGGTCCGCGACCGTCGCCGTCGAGGACGACCACCACGACTGGAACGACGGGACCTTCGAACTGTCGTTCGCGAACGGGGCGGCGACCTGTCGCGAGACGGAGGCGGACCCGGACCTCACCGCCGGCATCGGGCCGCTGTCGCTCGTCCTCGTGGGGGCGCGGTCGGTGTCGACGCTCCGCGAGCAGGACCGCATCGACGTTCACGAAGGCGGTACCCAGGGCGTCGAGACGCTCGCGGCCGCCTGTCCCCCGACGCCGACGTACCTCCGGGAAGGGTTCTAACCGCCGGATGCGGAAGGTTGCCGGTATGGGCACAGAAGGCGGCCGGTGCGGGCACAGCGGTGGCCGGCGCGGACCGTCAGCGCTCTCCCACGGACGCCGGCCGGACGAGTCGAGACGCACACAGGGACGTTATGTACCCGGAGAGCGAGTACCTCCGACGTGGCCTCTCTGCTGGTACTCCTCGTGTTCGCAGTCGCCGGCGGCGCACTCGCCTGGAAGGGCGGCGAACTGCTGGTCGAGGCGTCCGACAGACTCGGCGCGTACTACGGCCTCCCGCCCATCGTCCAGGGGGCGATTATCGCCGCCGTCGGGTCGAGCTTTCCCGAGCTGTCCAGCACCGTCATCGCCACCATCCAGTACGGCACCTTCGAACTGGGCGTCGGCGCCATCGTGGGGTCGGCGATGTTCAACATCCTCGTCATCCCGAGCGTGTCCGCGCTGGCGGGCGAGGGGTCGCTGGCGTCCAACCGGGACCTGGTGTACAAGGAGGCGCAGTTCTACCTGCTGTCTATCGCGGTCCTGCTGCTGACCTTCTCGCTCGCGGTCATCTACTTCCCGGTGGGCGACGGGGAGACCGCTCTCGTCGGGACGTTCACCAGGTCGCTGGCGCTGATTCCGATCGGCCTCTACGCGCTCTACGTCCTCATCCAGTACTACGACAGCGTGGAGTACGGGGCCGGTGACGTCTCCGGGGGGCTCTCGCCGGGTCGCCAGTGGGCGCTGCTCGCCCTCTCGCTGGCCGTCATCCTCGCGGGCGCGGAACTGCTCGTCCGGGCCGCCGTGGGACTGGGCGAGGCGTTCGGGTCCTCCTCGTTCCTCTGGGGGATGACCGTCGTCGCCGCGGGGACCAGCCTCCCGGACACGTTCGTCAGCATCACGGCCGCCCGGATGGGCAACGCGTCGTTGAGTCTGGCCAACGTCTTCGGGAGCAACATCTTCGCGCTTCTCGTCGCACTCCCGGCAGGCGCTCTCGTCGCCGGCGGGGCGCCCATCGAATTCTCGACGGTGGTCCCGATGATGAGCATTCTCGTCGTCGCGTCGCTGGCCTTCTTCGCTATCCTGCGGACCGACATGGCGCTGACGCGGACCGAATCCTACGTCCTGCTGGGACTGTACGGGATGTTTCTCGCCCTGCTGGTCGCAGAGAGCGTGGGGCTGGGAGTCCCGCTGTTCTAGCCGGAGGGCACTCCGCGTCCCTCCCGGCTCGAACCCCCCGGGGCGACGGGTCCATTCCGAACGAGCCGGGTTTCTGACAGCCAGTCCGAGACGAGGGTCGAGCGGTCAGGCGCCGGGCACGCCGATTGCGTCGAGCGACCCCACACCCACCACTGCCAGGGCGGCGAGGACCACCAGGACGACGAGCCACGCCACGACGGCGATGCTGACGGCGACTCCCCACCCGCCGGGGTAGCGCGCGTTGATGACCGCGAGGTACGCGACCAGGACCACGAGCGGTCCGAGAATCGGAATCCACCCGAGGAGGAGCGCAACGAGGAACCAGACGGCCGACCCGACGAGGGCAGTGACCAGTGCGCTCACGTAGTCGTCCACGTCGGCGATGAACCGGGCACCGACGTAGATGCCGAACGCCCCGACGACAAGGCTGGCGACGAAGTTGACGAGTGCGGCGGTGAACGAGACCATACTCGACGATAGGCGGCCACCGATATTTGTTATTTTGGTGAAATTTTCCGCCGGGCGGAGCGGTCGCTCTCCCGGGTCGGTGGGTTCGGGTGAAAATCGGGGGTACCCAGAGCGCCGTCGCCGTACAGCCCAGCCAATCGAGACGGCGACGGACGGCCCGTCGGACGAGTCGCGGGGACCATCCGGGGCCGACGACCGGTGCCTACCGCCGAACGATGGGGTCCAGTCCGGCAGTCGAGGCGACTCAGTCGCCCGGGTTGTTGCCGCGCCGGAAGCTGTACACCATCTGCCACATCGTCTGGTCCAGTTCGTCGTCGCCCGACGCCTGGAGTAGCTGTCGGTAGAGGTCGTCCGAGATGCTGATTTCGGGCATCACACCCTCCTATGAGAGCATGCCAAATAAATTTACGGGGATACGGAACAGAGTAAATTTACAGTGTTCTGAAACGAAGTATTCTCTCCAGAGTGGATACGAACCCGGCGGCGACCGGTCGGCTGGACCGCAGAACTGCCGGGCGTCCAATCGGCCCGCCAGCGTCAGGCCTCTCGATTCCGCCCCCGGGGACGCGGGAGCGACGGGGCGAGCGCCCGGAGCCGCTTTCGCGAGAACGTCGTGTCCGGGTCGAACGGGGTGCCCTGCAAGGCGGTCACCGCGATGCTCGACCGGTAGACCAGCAGGTGGAGGAGCGTGTACCCGACTATCGCCGGTACCAGAAGCGAGAACTGCATCTCGTACACCGATGAGAGCACGTCGAACGCGACGGCGGTCGTCGCCGTCACGACGAGCAGGTTGCCGACCTGGAGCACCGAGCCGGTGAGGGCAGTCACCGCCGAGTCCAGCATCGAGTACCCCTGTGGCGTGTAGATAGCGGCACTCAACACGCCCGCGACGACCAGCGTCGTTCCGAGTGCCATCCCCGCCACCACGTACAGATACTCCATCCTTACCTCCGGTGTACCGACGGACGCGAGAGTGGCTAATAGAACTACCCCGCCGGTTATCTGATTTGATTCTCGGCCGGTGACGCGACGACGGGAGCGCCACCCGGCACACTGACCCCCGCGTCTGGTGGGCACCGTCCGTCTCCAGTCCCCACTCCGGCATCGCGGTGGTGACTGGGTCGAGGGGGAGATGACGACGAAAATGCGAACGCGTCTGGGACGTCTCAGTCCGCGAGCGTGTACCCCTCCGCGGCCAGGAGCGGGGGAAGTCGCCCGCGGTGGTCGCCCTGGAACTCGAGTCGGCCGTCCGCGACCGTTCCGCCCGTTCCGAGGCGCTTTTTCAGCCGCGAGGACAGCGCACGGAGGTCCGCGACCGCCGGGTCGAACCCCTCGACGACGGTCACCGGCTTGCCGTACCGTCGCCGCTCGATTCGAACGCCGAGGTGTTGCTCTGCGTGGAACAGGTCAGAAAGCGGGTCGAAGTCGAGGCCGTCGAGCGACTGGTCGGGTGCGTCGCGTGGGGAGTGAACCACGTCTCGAATAGGCGCGTCGGCGATATAGCCTTTCGCAGCGAGTGCGACGTCAGCGGGGCGCGAAGCGAGTCGTCCGCCAGGGCGGGCGGACAGTCGGCGAGACGATGCGGCCGTCACTCGTGAACCAGGTCGAACGTCCGGCGGTCCGAGTGGACGTGTTCACGTATCTCCTCGTCGAGACGAGACGTCGAGAGCAGGTTCTCGAACTCGGTCTGGTAGCGGTGATTTATCCGCCGGGCCTCTCGTCGGGCGTCCAGGACGCGCCGGTAGCGGGCGACGGTGTCGTCGGAGACGTCCAGTTCGGCGGCGGCGTCGGCCGTCGAGACCCCGTCGTCGACGAGTCGTTCGAGACGGGCCAGGTCGAACGTGGCGGTCAGGTCCGCCGCGCGGAACAGGTGGAGGTTCACGCGGGCCCGGGCGACCACCCCGCCGAGTGACCCCTCGCCCAGGTCCCGGGCGATGTCCCGGTCGGTCCGGCCGGCGTAGAATCCCCGCACGACGGTGACGAGTTGGGCGTCCGAGAGTTTCGTCCGGAACCCGTAGCGCGTCCGCATCTCGGCCACGAGCGCTTCGATTGCCGCGTCCACGTCGCGGTCGGCCCAAACCGTGCCGCGACGCTCGGTCTGTCGCTCGGTGAACGTCGCCTCCGGCGCCATGCTGAGAAAGAGTTCTCTCAATCGCTGCGTTCGCTCGTCCATAACTACTACCTATAGGTTCTCGGACTATTTGTCGTTGCTGCCTCGTTCGGTCCTGTATCGACCACTACGACCCCTCTCACGGGGCCGAGAGCGGCGAACTGGGGTAGAAAGTATATCAACGCAGCTCCCCTCTACTATCACATCAATTGTATGAGTGAGAAGACAAATACGCGGAGCGACTCCGGCGACACTCGCCCGCCGGACCCGGACCGAGACCCGCCCCGAACGGGGTCCGCCGCCGACCGCCGGGAGGAATCGCAGGAGCGACCGGAGACCCCGTCGCTGCCCCCCGCGAGTGACGTCACCGACGAGATGCGGGACCTGGTCGGCGGACTCCAGTTCGACTCGACCGCCGAGATAGAGGTGCCCGACCGCCTGGTCGACCAGGTCATCGGGCAGGAACACGCCCGCGACGTCATCATGAAGGCCGCCAAGCAGCGCCGCCACGTCATGATGATCGGCTCCCCCGGGACCGGCAAGTCCATGCTCGCCAAGGCCATGGCCGAACTCCTCCCCCGGGAGGAACTCCAGGACGTCCTCGTCTACCACAACCCCGACGACGGCAACAACCCCAAGGTCCGCACCGTCCCCGCCGGGAAAGGCGAACAGATCGTCGAGGCCCACAAGGAGGAAGCCCGCAAGCGCAACCAGATGCGGTCGTTCCTCATGTGGATAATCATCGCCATCGTCCTCGGCTACTCCCTCATCATCGCCGGGCAGATTCTCCTGGGCATCCTCGCCGCGGGTATCATCTACCTGGCGTTCCGCTACGGGTCGCGCAGCGGCGACGCGATGATTCCGAACCTCATCGTGAACAACGCCGACGAGTCCACCGCCCCCTTCGAGGACGCCACCGGCGCCCACGCCGGCGCGATGCTCGGCGACGTCCGCCACGACCCCTTCCAGTCCGGCGGGATGGAGACGCCGAGTCACGACCGGGTCGAACCCGGCGCCATCCACAAGGCCAACAAGGGCGTGCTGTTCATCGACGAGATCAACACCCTCGACATCCGCTCCCAGCAGCACCTCATGACCTCCATCCAGGAGGGCGAGTTCTCCATCACCGGCCAGTCCGAGCGCTCCTCGGGCGCCATGGTCCAGACCGAACCCGTCCCCACCGACTTCGTCATGGTCGCCGCCGGCAACCTCGACGCCATGGAGAACATGCACCCCGCCCTCCGCTCGCGCATCAAGGGCTACGGCTACGAAGTCTACATGGACGACACCATCGAGGACTCCCCCGAGATGCGGCGCAAGTACACGCGCTTCGTCGCCCAGGAGGTCGCCAAGGACGGCCGCCTCCCCCACTTCACCGACGACGCCGTCGAGGAAGTCATCCTGGAGGCGCGCCGGCGCGCCGGCCGCCAGGGCCACCTCACCCTCGAACTCCGCAACCTCGGCGGCCTCGTCCGCGTCGCCGGCGACATCGCGCGGGCCGAGGGAGCCGACAACACCACCCGGGACCACGTGCTGCAGGCCAAGGGGCGCTCGCGCTCCATCGAGCAGCAACTCGCCGACGACTACATCCAGCGCCGCAAGGACTACGAACTCTCCGTCTCCGAGGGCTACGTCACCGGCCGC
>JBEPXT010000097.1:0-14128 GCA_041641795.1 Salinigranum sp. | reverse complement strand
CGACGGTAACGTTTCTCAGGCCCCGTAACGGATTCGGAACGCTTCTCGGACCGTCACCGTGTCGGAGGGTTTATCCGGGTCGGTTTCCAACTCACTCTCGCCGACGAATCGACGCTTTTCTCGTCGAAAGTCGGCAGATTCCGCCACGTCGAGCGCAACGTTGCGGTTCGAAACTGACGGCATCGCCGTCACGACGGCCGGCAGTTCCCGACCCCGGCGGGAACTGAACGTCCGCCACATCCCCCTCTCCCGCCTTCGCTCTCGTCCAGACGACTCCCCCCCGAGAGCGGTCGATCTACGCGCCGTGTCGAGATGCAGTCGGTCATTTCACCAGCAATCGTGTTCCGACGACCGACGCGGATGCGACGGCCCGGTCACTCCTCGTCCCGGGTCTTGATGTCCGCCGAGAGGCCCTGGGCCATCTCGATGTCCGCGGCGTTGTTGACGGTCCAGGCGGTTCGCTCGGTGACGGCCTCGATGACCTCCCGCGCGCTGGGGTAGCCGTTCCCCGACTTCTTGACGCCGCCGAAGGGCAACTGGACCTCGGCCCCGATACACGGCAGGTTCGCGTAGGCCAGTCCGACCTCCGCGTTGTCGCGGTAGTAGTTCAGTTCCCGGTAGTCCTCGGAGATGATGGCGCCCGCGAGTCCGTAGTCCGTGTCGTCGTGTATCTCCACGGCCTCCTCGACGTCGCCCGAATACTCCAGCAGTGCGACGTGCGGGCCGAACACTTCCTCGTGGGTACACCGCAGGTTCTCGCGTGCGTCGGCTTCGTAGACGAACGGGCCGACCCAGTACCCGTCCTCGTGGCCCCCGGGAATCTCGTCGTCGTCCAGTTCGGTCCGGTCGACGAGAACGTTCACGCCCTCCTTGCGAGCGAGTTCGTTGTACTTGGTGACCTTCTCGACGTGGTCTGCCTCGATGAGCGGCCCCATGAACGTCCCCTCGTCGAGCGGATCGCCCACGGCCACCCGTTCGGCCATCTCCACGAATCGCTCCGTGAATTCGTCGTAGACCGATTCGTGGACCACCAGCCGTTCGCTCGACACGCAGCGCTGGCCGGTGGTCTTGAAACTGGAGAGCACCGCCGACTGAACCGCGACGTCGAGGTCCGCGTTCTCCGTGATTACGATGGCGTTTTTCCCGCCCATCTCGCAGGCGGCGAGCTTTCCGGGTTCGCCGCCCACCTTGCTCGCTATCTCGTGGCCCACCTCGGCGGACCCGGTGAACAGGACGGTGTCGACGCGCGAGTCCTCGACTATCTGTGCCCCGGCGTCGCCGAACCCCTGGACCATGTTGAACACGCCGTCCGGAATTCCCGTCGCGTCGAACATCTCCGCGATTATCTGCCCGCTCCAGGGCGTCTGCTCGGCGGGTTTCCACACCACGGTGTTCCCCTCGACCAGCGACACCGCCATGTGCCAGAACGGAATGGCGACCGGGAAGTTCCAGGGCGTGATACAGCCGACGACGCCCCGGGGACTCCGCCGCATGTACGAGTCCTTGCTGGCAATTTCCGAGGGCACGACGTCGCCGTGGGGATGTCTCGCGTTGCCCGCCGCCCACTCGACCATGTGGGCGGCCTCCACCACGTCGGCTTTCCCCTCGCTTATCTCCTTCCCGCACTCCCGTGTGACTATCTCGCCAAGCTCCTCCGTCCGGTCCCTGAGTTCCTCGTAAATCTCCCACAGGTACTCCGCCCGGTCGACGTACGAGAGAGACCGCCACTCCTCGAAGGCGTCCTCGGCGGCGGCGAGGGCGGCGTCTACGTCCTCCGCCGTCCCCCTGCTGAACGTGGCGAGCGTCTCGCCTGTGGCCGGGTTCTCGCTCTCGAACGTCTCTCCGCCCGCTCCGTCCGTCCACTCGCCGTCGATGTACTGCCCGTGAGCGTCTGTCATGACGGGTTACTGTTGCGACGGCCGGAGAAAAAACTCCGGGTGGGCAGCGACGGTCGTGTTAAGTTAGGAACGAGGCGGTCGTAGTTTCGGATGTCCATGGCCGAAATCGACCGCCTCAGCGAACCTACCGAGTGGATTGACTTGGAATTTGTGGAGCGACAGCGGACACCCGAATTTGCGATTCAAGTGGGTATTCAGCTCCATCTTGCGGGACTGTCGCTCTCGAATACCAAACAACATCTTGAAACGTTGGGTGTCGAGCGGAGTCGAACCGCGATTCACGACTGGGTGCGGAAAGCCGATCTACAGCCCGACAGCGACGTTGATCCGAATCAGATTGCGGTTGACGAGACGGTGATTCGCGTCAATGGCCAGCGCCACTGGCTGTACGCCACGGTCGATCCCGACACGAACCAATTCCTTCATGTACGGCTGTTTCAGACGCGTACAACGTAACTCACCGTGCTGTTTCTCCGTGAACTCCGCGAGAAACAGCAGCTCTCAGACGTCACGTTTTTAGTCGATGCTGCGGCTCATCTCAAAGCCGCACTTGACCGACTCGGCCTCCGATTTCGAGTGAACCGCCATGGAAATCGAAACAGCGTAGAACGCATCTTTCGTGAGATAAAACGACGAACCTCTTCGTTCTCAAATACGTTCTCGAACGCTCAGCTACCGACCGCGGATTCGTGGCTCAAAGCCTTCGCCGTCTGGTGGAATCGGTGCCAAAGTTAACACGACCCCGCGCGCGTCTCGCGTTCACGACCGGTCGAACTCCCCGCCGAACGACGCCGATAGACGACTGGGCCCGGACGGCCACCGCGGAGTCCGGTTCGGTCTCGGGGAGTTTATGAGGCGGCCCTCCCGTGAGTACGAGTATGAGCGAGGCCGAGGGTTCGCCGGCGGGGCGGGAGATATGGATAGAGAAGTACCGCCCGCAGACGCTGGACGAGGTGTACGGTCACGAGGACATCGTCGGACGACTGCAGAGCTACGTCGAGAAAGACGACATTCCCCACCTGCTGTTCGCGGGGCCGGCCGGCGTCGGCAAGACCACCTCGGCGACGGCTATCGCACGGACCGTCTACGGCGACGACTGGCGGGGGAACTTTCTGGAGTTGAACGCCTCGGACGAGCGCGGCATCGACGTGGTCCGCGACCGGATCAAGAACTTCGCCCGGTCGTCGTTCGGAAGCTACGAGTACCGCATCATCTTCCTCGACGAGGCCGACTCGCTCACGGACGACGCCCAGTCCGCCCTCCGGCGAACGATGGAGCAGTTCTCGGACAACACGCGCTTCATCCTCTCGTGTAACTACTCCTCGAAGATTATCGACCCCATCCAGTCCCGGTGTGCCGTCTTCCGGTTCGGACCCCTGTCGGACGAGGCCGTCGAATCGCAGGTCCGCGACATCGCGGACGCCGAAGGCATCGAGGTCACCGACGACGGCGTGGACGCGCTGGTCTACGCGGCCAACGGCGACATGCGACGGGCCATCAACTCCCTCCAGGCCGCGGCGACCACCGGCGACGTCGTGGACGCGGAGGCGGTGTACACCATCACCTCGACGGCCCGCCCCGAGGAAATCGAGGAGATGGTCGCGGCCGCCATCGACGGCGACTTCGCCACGGCGCGGGGAACCCTGGAGACGCTGCTGGTCGAGACGGGGATGGCCGGCGGCGACATCGTCGACCAGCTACACCGGTCGGCATGGGAGTTCGACCTGGACGACCGAGCCACGGTCCGCCTGATGGAGCGCATCGGCGAAGTCGACTTCCGCATCACCGAGGGCGCGAACGAGCAGATCCAGCTAGAGGCGCTGCTGGCCTCGCTGTCGCTCGAGAACGAGTGACTCGCCCGGGTCCGACGACGTGATGCTGCGACGACCGGCGAGAGCGATTCGCCGGCGTCAGATGACCAGCGCGAACCCCCAGGTGTAGGACACCGGGGACCCGTTTTCGCCCGCCGGCGTCGCGTCGTACCGCTGTGCGAAGCGGTACGTCCCGCGAGCCCAGCACGACTCGTTGTCCGCGTGGTTGTACACCCGGTAGGTCCCCGTCAGCGACTCGCCGGGGGCGAGCGACGCGCGGTGTGCCATCGGGAGGCTCGTCTGCAGGGCCCGGCGGCAGCCACCCTCCGTCCCCTCGACGCCTCGCTCTCGGAGCACCAGCGACCGGCCGTCCGGTCCGCGACCCGCCGTCTCGGGAAACGGCAGCCCGTAGGTCGAGGTCCGAACCCGGTGCGCGCGGTCGGTGCGGTTCGACAGCGACACCGTCACCCGCGGCGTCTCGGCCGGGGGCCGGAGGCGAACCTCGTGGTCGAACGGCACGGCGTCGGGGAGAACGTCCGCGACGACGGCACGGAATCGAGAGCCGGTCGGCGTGGGCTGCGACCGGGTCCCGGCGGGCGTGAGGTGACGCGTCGGCGAACTGGTGGCCGGCGTCGTCGCTCGCGTCGCCGGGGACGTGGCGGTCGGCGAGTCGGTCGGTGGTTCGGTCGTGGCGCGGGTCGCTGTCGGCGTCTCGGCCTGCGTTCCGGTCTCGGACGCCGTGCCGGAAGTGGCCGACCAGACGCTCCCGGAGTCGTCCGGGCGGGCCGCACACCCGGCCAGGCTGCCGAGACCCAGAATCGACCCCCCGACGACCGACCGTCCGAGGACGGACCCGCCGAGGGCGCGGAGTGCCTGCCGTCGCTGCACGCCGGAGGGCCGACCCCCAGGGATAAGTGTCTTCTCCGCCCCGCCCGGGGACCTCGTCCGTCGCGGTCGCCGGCGACCGACGAACGCCGAGAGTCCCGATTCCGGGCACCTGACGGGGGCAGGAAGCCTTCCCGGAACTGTTTTACGCGGTCGTGGGCCACAATGGGCTAATGAGTGATCTCGAAGCCGAGTACCGCCTCGACTACTTCGAGGAGGAGGGGTTCGTCCGGAAGCAGTGCCCGGTGACGGGCAACTGGTTCTGGACGCGCGACCGCGACAGGGAGACCTGTGGGGAACCCCCGGCCGACGACTACACGTTCATCGACAATCCCGGGTTCGACCGGGAGTTCACGCTGGAGGAGATGCGCGAGGAGTTTCTCTCCTTCTTCGAGGAGCGAGGGCACGAGCGAATCGACCCGTACCCGGTGGCCGCCAACAGGTGGCGCGACGACGTGCTGCTGACCCAGGCGTCCATCTACGACTTCCAGCCGCTGGTCACGAGCGGGAAGACCCCGCCGCCGGCGAACCCGCTGACCATCAGCCAGCCCTGCATCCGGATGCAGGACATCGACAACGTCGGCAAGACCGGGCGGCACACGATGGCCTTCGAGATGATGGCCCACCACGCGTTCAACGTCCGCGAGGACGCCGAGGAGGAGTACGCCTACGAGGGCGAGGTGTACTGGAAGGACCAGACGGTCCGCTACTGCGACGAGTTCTTCGAGCACCTCGGCGCGGACCTGGAGGAGGTGACGTACATCGAGGACCCGTGGGTCGGCGGCGGCAACGCCGGACCCGCCATCGAGGTGATGTACCGCGGGGCGGAACTCGCCACGCTCGTGTTCATGTCGATGGAGCAGGACCCGGACGGCGAGTACGAACTCAAAGACGGGAACCGCTACTCCAAGATGGACACGTACGTCGTGGACACGGGCTACGGACTGGAGCGCTGGACGTGGGTCTCCCAGGGTACGCCGACCGTCTACGAGGCCGTCTACCCCGACATGATCGCGTTCCTCAAGGAGAACGCGGGCATCGAGCACACCGAGGAGGAGGAGGACCTCATCAGACGGGCCGCCAAGCGCTCGGGGTACCTCGACATCGACGAGGCCGACGACGTCGCCGAGGCGCGGGCGGAGGTTGCCGACGAACTCGGCGTCGAGACCGAGCGCCTGACCGAACTCCTGCGACCGCTCGAAGACGTCTACGCCATCGCCGACCACTGCCGCGCCCTGGCGTACATGTTCGGCGACGGCATCGTCCCCTCGAACGTCAGCACGGGGTACCTCGCCCGGATGGTCCTCCGCCGGACCAAGCGCCTCGTGGACAACGTCGGGGTCGACGCGCCCCTGGACGAACTGGTGGACATGCAGGCCGAGCGCCTGGGCTACGAGAACCGTGACACCATCCGCGACATCGTCCGGACCGAGGAGCGCAAGTACCGCGAGACCCTCGAACGGGGAACCCGGAAGGTCGAGCAACTCGCCGGCGAGTACGCCGAGAAGGACGAGCCGATTCCGACCGAACAGCTCATCGAACTGTACGACTCCCACGGCATCCAGCCCGACATGGCCCGCGACATCGCCGAGGAGCAGGGCGTCTCGGTGGCGGTCCCCGACGACTTCTACTCGCTGGTCGCCGAGCGCCACGAGGGCGAGGGCGCCAGCCAGGAGGCGAAACAGCGCGACGAGCGCATCGAGAACCTGCCCGAGACGGACCCGCTGTACTACGAGGACCAGGACCGGACGGAGTTCGAGGCCGTCGTCCTCGACGTCTTCGAGCGCGAGGAGGGGTACGACGTGGTGCTCGACCAGACGATGTTCTACCCTGAGGGCGGCGGCCAGCCGGCCGACTGGGGGACGCTGGCGACGGACGACGTGACCGTCGAAGTCAAGGACGTCCAGTCCCGCGACGGCGTCATCCTCCACCGGACCGACGAGGACCCGGGCAAGGGCGAGTTCGTCCGCGGCCAGGTCGACGTCGACCGGCGGCGGCGCCTGATGCGCCACCACACCGCCACGCACGTCGTCGGGTTCGCCGCCCGCGAGGTGCTGGGCGACCACATCCGGCAGGCCGGGGCCCAGAAGGGACTCGAACGCGCCCGCCTCGACGTCCGGCACTACGAGCGCATCACCCGCGAGGAGGTCAAGGAGATAGAGCGCATCGCCAACGACCTGGTGACCGACAACGCCCCGGTCAAACAGGAGTGGCCCCACCGGAACGAGGCCGAGGAGCGCTACGGCTTCGACCTCTACCAGGGCGGCATCCCCCCGGGCGAGCACATCCGCCTCATCCACGTCGGCGACGACGTCCAGGCCTGCGGCGGCACCCACGTCAAGCGGACCGGCGACATCGGCGCAATCAAAGTCCTGACCACAGAACCCGTCCAGGACGGCGTCGAGCGCATCGTCTTCGCCGCGGGCGAGGCCGCCATCGAGGCGACCCAGCGCACCGAGGACGCCCTCTACGAGGCGGCCGAGGTGCTCGACGTGAACCCCGAGTCCGTCCCCGAGACGGCCGAGCGCTTCTTCGAGGAGTGGAAGGAACGCGGCAAGCAGATAGACCGCCTGAAGACCGAACTCGCCGAGGCCCGCGCGGCGGCCGGGAGCGACGAGGTGGACATCGACGGGACGCCGGCGGTCGTCCAGCGACTCGACGGCGACGCCGACGAACTCCGGGCCACGGCTAACGCGCTCGTCCAGGAGGGGACCGTCGCCGTCCTGGGCAGCGGTGCGGGCGGGAGCGCCCAGTTCGTGGTCGGCGTCCCCGACGACGTCCCCATCAACGCGGGCGAGGTCGTCGGGCGACTCGCGCAGATGGTCGGGGGCGGCGGCGGCGGCCCGCCGGACTTCGCCCAGGGCGGCGGCCCCGACGTCGACAGCCTGGACGAGGCGCTCGACTCGGCGCCCGACGTGCTTCGAACGGTCCTGAACGCCTGAGGCGACCGTCTGACCGCCCGACTGCGGCGTGTTCGCCGCCGACCCCGTATCTGCTGTTCCGTCGGTATGTTCACAGCGAGAGAACGTAAGTAGCAGTTAAGTGTTCCGCGGATGACCGGTATGCGATGGGTATCGGGAACGACGTACTCCCCGCGGTTGCGGACGTGGGAAACGCCCTCGTCCTCGCGCCGCGGGACGCGCCGGTCACCGACGCCGTCGCCGCGTCGCTACTGGAGCGAGGAGCCAACCCCGCGCTGTTGAGCGTCCAGTTCACGTCGCCGGTCGACCAGTGGGTCGGCGACTGGCGGTCGCGCGTCGGAACGCTCCCCGAGGAGACAGTCGTCGTCACCGCGGACGGCAGCGGTCGGAGGAGCACCACCAGCGGCGACGTCCGGGTCCGGTCGGTCGCCAGTCCGGCCGACTTCACCGGCATGGGGATGCGAATCAGCGAGGCGTTCGCCGACTGGGACGCCGCGGACCGCGACGTGACGTTCTACCTGGAATCGCTGGGCGTCGTCCTGGAGTACACCGACCTGCGGACGCTGTACCGATTCCTGCACGTGTTGACCGCGCGGGTCGACGCCGTCGACGGGCGAGCGCAGTACGTGCTCGACCCTGCGGCCGTCCCCGACCGGAACGTCGAGGTGCTCAAGACGCTGATGGACGGGGCCGTCGTCGCGGACGACGGCGACTGGCGACTCCGGACGGGGTGAGCGGTCGGACCGCGAGTCGCTCACGGAGAGGCGTCGAGGCGTCGAGGCACCGAAACGTGACGCCTAAGGCGGTCGCTGGAGAGGTGTGAGTATGCCGACCGCCCGGAACGGCGACGTGTCGTGTTACTACGAGACTGCCGGCGACGGCGAGACGGTCGCGTTCGTCGGCGACGCCGGGTACGGCGCCTGGCAGTGGGGCTGGCAGCACGCCGCGGTGACCGGCCCGTACAGGAGTCTGGTCGCCGACCTCCGCGGCACCGGCCGGTCAGACGCGCCCGGCGGCCCGTACGCGGTCGAGGACCTGGTCGACGACCTGACGGCCGTGCTGTCGGACGCGGGCGTGCGCCGGGCACACCTCGTCGGGTGCGGCCTCGGCGGGATGGTCGCCCTGGAGGCGGCCCGGACGACCGGCCGGGCGGCGAGTCTCACGCTCGTCGGCACCGCGGCCGAGGGCGCCGGACTCGACATGGAACCGCTGTACGGCGACCCCTCCGACCCCGAGGCGCTCCGGGAGTCGCTCAAATCGGCGCTCTCGGAGCGATTCCGGCGCGAGCAACCGGACGTCGTCGAGCAAATCGTCGAGTGGCGGCGCGACGAGGACGCCGACGCCGACGCCTGGCGCGCGCAGGCCGCCGCCGCGAGGGAGTACGACGTCAGCGACCGACTCTACGAGGTGACCGTGCCGGCGCTCGTCGTCCACGGGACCGCGGACCGCGCCTGGCCGCCGGCGCGGGGAGAGCGCCTCGCCGAGGACCTCCCGCGGGGCGAGTTCGTCCCGGTGTCGGACGCGAGACACCTCGTGACCGTCGAAGCCAGCCGAATCGTCAACGACAGGCTACTCGGGTTCCTCGACGGTCTCGACTCGTAAGACTCACCGAGAGGCCCCGTGCCGTGTCGAGGGGGCGCGGTTCGAATATCAGAGCTGATACTGCGCGGGAAAAGTTATCACGGGGTGCCGTCCTCGGTCCGACCAATGGAGCGCGAGGAACCCACGCAGTCCTCGTTCGTGAACCGCCTGCGAGCAGTCGTCGGGCAGGAACGGGCGAGAGACGCCGGCGGTGGTCGGGACGAGACGCGACCCGACGGCGGCGTCGCACACACGACGGGCGGAGAGGAGGCGAGACGAGGAGACGAACCGGCGGCGACCCGGCCCGACGGCGACCCGTCCGGAGAGGTCATCGACGCACACCGGGCGGTGATCGAGCGGTGTGCGTCGGGCGACCTGTCGGCCCGGATGGACGAGTCGCGGGGGAGCGACGAACTCCGGGCGCTGGCGGCCTCGTTCAACGAACTGGTCGAGGAGTGGGGCGACACCATGACGACGGTCCGGGAGTTCGGCGACCAGGTCGAGGCCGCGACGCGCCAGGTGACCCACCAGCTAGACCAGGCGAAGGAGTCGAGCCGCCAGGTCGGAACGGCGGTGCGGGAGATATCCGACGGCGCGGTCACGCAGAACGACCACATCGACGAGATAGCCGGCGAGATGCGCAACCTGTCGGCGGCCACCGAGGAGGTGGCCTCGACCGCCGACGAGATATCCAGGGCCACGGCCGAGGCCACGGAGCGGGGGGACTCGGGCCGGGACGCGGCCGAGAACGCGATTTCCGACCTCGACGCGATAGACGACCGGACGGTCGAGACCGTCGACAGCGTCGAGTCGCTCCACGAGCAGGTCGAGGAGATTGAGGAGGTGGTGGAGTTCATCACGAACATCACCGACCAGACGCACGTGCTGTCGCTCAACGCCTCCATCGAGGCCGCCCGCGCGGACTCGGACGGCGCGGGCTTCGCCGTCGTCGCCGACGAGGTCAAGTCCCTCGCCGAGGAGACCCAGGAGGCCACCGAGGAGATAGAGTCCTCCATCGACTCCATCCGCGGGGAGACCGAGAGCACCGTCGAGGACATGCACGAGACGCGTCACCGCGTCAACGACGGGAGCGAGACCATCTCCGAGGCGCTGGACGCCCTGGACTCGCTCGTCGACGACATCCAGGAGACGAACGTCTCCGTCACCGAAATCAGCGACGCGACAGACTCGCAGGCCCAGGCGTCCCAGGAGGTCGTCGCCATGGTCGACGAGGTGGGCGCGATAAGCGAGGAGACCGCCTCCCAGAGCGAGTCGGTGACCGCCACGGCGCGCCGGCAGACCACCGCCCTGACCGAGGCTGCGGCGAGCGCAGAGACGCTCGTCGACCGCGCGGAGTCGCTCTCGGAGACGCTCTCGGACGTCACGGTCACGTCCTCGTCGTCCGCGTCCGACGTGACGACGGTTCGGTTCTGGCACGCGATGGGCGGCGAGAAGGCCCTGCTCCTCGAAGAACTGGCCCGGGAGTTCGAGTCGGCGGTCGACGGCGTCGAGATAGCGCTGGCCTCGAAGGGGAGTTACCGCGGCACGCTGACGGCGACGATGGCTGCCGTGGAGTCGGGCGACCCGCCGGCGGTGGCCCAGCTGTTCGAAATCGGGACCGGTCGCGCCCTCGACAGCGGCGCGTTCGAGCCGGTCGAGTCCGTGCTCGCCGACACCGGCACTGACCCGTCGGCCCTGCTCGACCCGGTCCGCAACTACTACCGCCACGACGGCGCCCTGTACTCGCTGCCGTTCAACTCCTCGAACCCGGTCCTGTTCGTCAACGAGGACGCGTTCCGGACGGCGGGACTGGACCCCGGGCGGCCGCCCGAGACGTTCGCGGAGGTGACGAGCGCCGCCGAACGCCTCGTCGAGTCGGGGCTGGAGGCGGGCGCGACGTGGGCGAACTACTCGTGGTTCGTCGAGCAGTGGTTCGCCGAGCAGAACCAGCCGCTGGTCGACCAGCAGAACGGGCGCGCCGGGACGCCCCGCGAGGCGTACCTCGACAGCGAGGCCGGACACCGCCTGTTCGAGTGGTGGACCGACATGCACGAACGCGGCCTCTACCTCGACCCGGGCGTCGAAGCCCGCGGCGAGGCCCGCAAGCGGTTCCTCGACGGGGACGTCGGGATGCTCGTCGGGTCGTCCTCGAAGATCGCGTCGGTCGTCGAGGGGGCGTCCGAGCGCGAGTTCGACGTCGGGACGGGGTTCCTCCCGGTCCCCGGCGAGCGAAACGGCGTCGTCGTCGGGGGTGCTTCGCTGTGGGTCCCCGACGGAATCCCGCCGGCCGAGCGAGAGGCGGCGGGGCAGTTCCTCGCGTGGCTCGCCCAGCCGGACCAGCAGGTGTGGTGGCATCGCAACACGGGGTACTTCCCGGTCCACGAGGACGCCGTCGGACAGCTCCGACGTGAGGGCTGGTTCGACCAGAACCCGGCGTTCCAGACGGCGTTCGACCAGTTGCTGGAGACGCGCGACACGCCCGCGACGAACGGTGCCCGCATCGGACCGTTCGACACGGTGCGGACGCTGGTCGAGGAAGGGTTCGTGAGCATGACCGGCGGGCAGGACGTGGAGACGGCCCTCGCGCAGTTGAACGAGGAACTGGAGCGCCTGCTGGCGGAGTACGCCCGGTCCTGAGGCGGGACGGCGCTCCTGCGGGCGCCTCACCCGACGTCCCGGGCGGTCGGTTCCGACCCGTCGGGAAACTGGACAAATTATTATGTGATTGCGGGCGGCAGATTCCCACATGGCGGTCGAAATCGTCCGCGCATCCGACGACGACGTCTGGCATCGGACAGACATCCTCGGCTGCAGTCGCACCTCGACCCTGCGGCTGACCGACTCCGCGGAGACGCGCGAGGTGACGGTCGACGAGGTACCCGAGGAGCGGTGTACCCACTGCTCGTGGTGAGCGGAGCGCTGCACGAGACCCGTCTCTGGCGAGCGCACGCGGGCGGGACGCCTCCGACCGCCCGAGCCGCAATCCCTTTCCCGCGAGACGGACTGAACGACAGTGATGACTAACCTGCGGATGGCCCTGCTGGACGCCACGGTGCTCGACGGGTCGACCCGTCGCAACTTCCGGCGCGAACTGGACGCCGACCTCGTGGAGTTCAGCGTGTCCGAGGGCGAGTTGCCCCCGACGTTCGCGTTCGACGCCGTGGTCGTCACGGGGTCGAAAGCCTCGGTCTACGCCGACGAGGAGTGGATTCCGCCGCTCCTCGACTGGCTTGCGGCGGCGGCATCGCGCGACGTGCCGATTCTGGGCGTCTGCTTCGGCCACCAGGCCCTGGCCGAAGCGCTCGGCGGGCGCGTCGAGGCGATGGGCGCCTACGAAATCGGGTACCGCGAGGTCACACACTCGGGTGGCCGCCTGTTCGAGGGCGTCCCCGAGACGTTCGTCACCTTCACGACGCACCGCGACGCCGTGGTCGAACTCCCGCCGGGAGCGGAGCGAACCGCGTCCAACGACTACGGCGTCCACGGCTTCCGGGCGGGCCACTCCTTCGGCGTGCAGTTCCACCCCGAGTACGACGTGGCGACGGCCAGAGAGGTCACCGAGAGCAAGGACCTCGACCCCGACCGGAAGCAGGCCGTGCTCGACGACATCACCCCCGAGCGCTACGACGCCGCCTGCGCTGCCAAGCGCGTGTTCGACAACTTCGAGGCCTACGTCCGCGAGGTGCGCGCCTCGGCCGCCGCCGACTGAACTGGCGACGGCGACACCCACGGCGATGGGGGCAGAACGCGTCCGGGGAGCGTTTTTCCCGTCCCCGCCCGGATGGAGAGGCATGCTCGACTACGTGGACCTCGAAGCGGACCTCGGCGAGGAAGAGCGGATGATTCGGGACACGGCCCGGCGGTTCGTCGAGGAGCGAGTCAAGCCCGACATCGGGGCGCACTTCGAGGCGGGGACGTTCCCCGAGGACCTCGTCACCGAGATGGGCGAGCTGGGGTTTTACGCGCCGAACCTGGAGGGGTACGAGCTTCCGGGGGTCAGCGAGACGGCCTACGGCCTCGTGATGCAGGAACTGGAAGCCGGCGACTCGGGGATCAGGTCGATGGCCAGCGTCCAGGGCGCGCTGGTGATGTACCCGGTTTTCGAGTACGGCTCCGACTCCCAGCGCGAGCGGTGGCTGCCGGCCCTGGGGACCGGGGAAGCCGTCGGGTGCTTCGGGCTGACCGAACCCGAACACGGGTCGGACCCGGCGTCGATGGAGACCCGGGCCGAGCGAGACGGCGACGAGTACGTGCTCGACGGCACGAAGACCTGGATTACCAACGCGCCGATTGCCGACGTCGCGGTCGTCTGGGCCCGGGACCGCTCGGCCGAGGACGCGCCGGTCCGGGGGTTCCTGGTCGAGACCGACCGGGACGGCGTCGCCACGAACCACATCGAGGGGAAACTGTCGATGCGCGCGTCCGTGACGGGCGAAATCGCGCTCTCGAACGTCCGCGTCCCCGAGGAGAACGTCCTGCCGGGCGTCGAGGGCATGAAAGGCCCGCTCTCGTGTCTCACGCAGGCCCGGTACGGCATCGCCTGGGGGGCCGTCGGCGCGGCCCGCGACAGTTTCGAGGCGGCCCGCGAGTACGCGGACGACCGGGAGCAGTTCGGCGGGCCGATAGCCCGGTTCCAGTTACAGCAGGAGAAACTGGCCGAGATGGCGACGGGGATTACGAACGCCCAGTTGCTGGTCCACCGACTCGCCGAACTGAAAGAGCGCGGGGACCTCCGGCCCCAGCAGGTGTCGATGGCCAAGCGGGGGAACGTCCGGATGGCCCGCGAGGTGTCGCGGACGGCCCGCGAGATGCTCGGGGGCAACGGCATCACCGTCGACTACTCGCCGATGCGCCACATGGCGAACATGGAGACGGTCTACACCTACGAGGGGACCCACGACATCCACACCCTGATTCTCGGCGCTGACCTGACCGGCATCCCGGCGTTCGAGTGAGACGGGAGGGTTTCGCGGGGTCGTTCAGGATACACGTACCTTCCGGTGCTGTGCGCGGGCACCGCCAGTCGAACGGG
>JBEPXT010000096.1:0-14172 GCA_041641795.1 Salinigranum sp. | reverse complement strand
TCGGCTACCGGACCTGGGAGACACTGACCGTCGAGGCCGGGACGCCGCTGTTCGAGGCGGAACTCGCCGGCCGGATTCCGAACGTCCTCGGCGTCAGGAACGCGCTGGACTTCGAGAAGGGCTGTTATGTCGGCCAGGAGGTCGTCTCGCGCGTCGAGAACCGGGGCCGGCCGAGCAGTCGCCTCGTCGGACTGCGACTCGACCGCCTCCCGGACGCTGGCTCGACGGTCCTCGCCGACGGAGACGACGTCGGGACGGTCACCCGCGCCGTCGAGAGTCCGAGCCTCGACGCGCCGATTGCCCTGGCGCTCGTCGACGTCCGCGCAGTGGACGACGACATCTCCGTCGGGGTCGACGACGACGCCGTCCCGGCCGAGCGCGTTGCTCTGCCGTTCGTCTCGGGGAGCGCGCGGTCTGCGCGCGTGCCGACGTATCCAGACACGGACGCGGACCCGAACGACGCCTGACCGACGGACGCGCCGGCCTCAGAAGGGGGAGACGCGCGCCGGCCTCAGAAGGGGAGAAGCGTCCGAAGGTGGTCCCGGGAGAACACCGACGTCGGCCGGTCCATGTGGACGCCGATTTCGCCCGAGAGCGCCCAGAGGCCGAGGTGCTGGACCGGTTCCGGGAGGGAGTACGCCCGGCGGAGCCAGTGCCCGAGTCGTATCTCCCGGGACAGTTCGTCGCGCCAGGCGCGCTCGTAGGCGTCCAGCGTCGCCGGTCGCTCGGGGTCGATAGTCTCGGCCGCGCGGTCGGCGGCAGTCATCCCGTAGAGGATGCCGCCGCCGGTGAACGGCTTGGTCTGGCCGGCGGCGTCCCCCAGGAGGAACACGCGCCGACTGGTCACGCTGTCGGGCGGGCCGACGGGTATCGCGCCCGAGCAGAACCGGTCGGTGTCGACGCCGTAGGCGGTCGTCAGTTCGTCGAACAGCGCGGTCACCTCCGCGCCCGGCGGGGCCGCGAGGCCGTACTCGACGCCCGCCTCGCCCCGCGGGATTCGCCAGGCGAAAAAGCGCGGCGCGGTGAGGTGGACGTCGACGAAGTCGCCGTGGTCGGTCTCGTCGGTGAACGCCAGCACGCCGTGGAGCTTCTCGCCGGGTTCAGGCAGCCCCACCGCGCGGCGAACGCGGGAGACCGGCCCGTCGCTCCCGGCGACCATCCTGGCCTCGAACGTCTCCTCCCCGCCCTCGACGCTGGCTGTGACGCGTACCCGGTCGCTCGCCTCGCGGACCTCCGTGACGGTGTGGTTCTCCCGGACGTCCGCGCCGGCGTCGCTGGCGGCCCGCGCGAGCGTGCGGTCCAGTTCGACGCGGTCGATGACGTTCGACACCTCCTCGCGCTTGTAGAAGGGGTAGGCCCGCGAGCCGGGACCGCCGACGTGAAAGTTCGCGCCGCGGACGCGGTTCTGTAGCAGGGTAGACTTCGCTCCCGCCGGGACGTACTCCCAGATGTCGGTGCTGACGTGCCCGGAGCACGCCAGCGGTTCGCCGACGCGGCCTTTCTCCAGTGCGAGGACGTCGTATCCCGCCTCGGCGGCGCGGCGGGCAAAGCGCGCGCCCGCCGGGCCGACGCCGACGACGAGGAAGTCGTACATCGAAATCACGTTTCAGGACCACGAGTAAATACTTCTCGCTCGACGCCGCCCCGCCCCGGGAACCGATTCCGACCGGGGCTCAGCCCAGCGCCAGCCCCCTGACCGTCCCGGCGGGGAGTCCCGACGGCCAGTCGACGTCCGCGCGGGACCACGACCGGCCGCCGTCGACCGACCGGGCGAGTCCCCGGTTCGACGCCGCGAAGAACTCGCCGGCGTCGCCGGCGGCGAGCACCGGTCTCGTGACGTCCTCGCCCTGCGGGAGGGCCGTCCCGTCGAGACGGGTCCAGCGTTCGTCCTCCTCGCGGCGGTAGACGTGAGCGTCCGCTCGCTCGGGCGTGTGCGCCCGGTAGGCCCCGGCGGCCGCCGAGAGGAGTCGCACGTCCGGGTCGCCCGGGTCGACGGCGACGCTCCAGGTGTAGCGGTGGTCGAGGCCGTCCAGCAGCGTCTCCCAGGAGTCGCCGCCGTCGCGCGTCTCGGCGTAGCCGTCGCCCGCCGCGAGGTACGCCCGACCCGGCGTCTCGGGGTGGGTCGCTATCGAGTGTGGGTCCCGCGGGACGCCATCGCGCCTGTCGACCCACGTCTCCCCCCTGTCGTACGTCTGGACGACGGCCCCGGATTCGATGCCGACGTACAGGTGGGCCGGGTCGGCCGGGTCGACCTCCAGCCACCGGACGTGGTGCGTGCTCGGCCGCGGCGGGAACGACCACTCGTCGGCCGACGGGAGGTCCGTCAGCCCCGCCTGGCGTGTCCAGGTGTCGCCCCCGTCGGTCGAGCGGAACACCGCACTCGGCTCGGTCCCGACCCACCGCTCGTCGGAGTCTGCCGGGTTGACCGCCACCGAGGTCACCGCGTCGTGCGAACCGTCCCCGGGGCCGACGCGAGTCCACGTCTCTCCGCCGTCAGTCGACCGGTGGAGTCCAGCGTCGAACGTCCCGCAGAGGACGTCGCCGTCGCCGGCGACCCGGACGCACTCCGGGCGGTGGTCGGCGAGGCGCGCGTCCACGCGCCAGTCGCCCCCGCCGGAGTCGCCCCGGAGGACGACGAGCGCGTCCTCGAACGCTACGTAGATTGTTCTCACGGACCACGCTTGGGTCTCGGCGGCGTTAAGACCCGCGACGGGCCACTCGACGACCGATGACGGGCAACGCGACGGCCGCGGGAGATGCGGTGAGGACCGGTCGCTGGCGGAAGCCCGACGGGTGACGAACGAGGAGTGAGGGCGCCTGCACGAACAGAGACGGAAATCGAACGAGGAGAGACGGAAATCGAACGAGGAGTGACGCCTCCCGGCCACAGACGTCGTCGAGCAGGTCGAACGGCTCGCGGCGTCGGTCCCTACTGCTCGTCTTCGAGCGGGAACTGCAACTCCTCGTCGTCGGTGCCGCCGTCGGCGGGGACCTGCCCTCGCGACCCCTTCGCCGAGCGGTTCAGCAGAATCGGACCGCCCAGGTCAGCCCCCGGGTGCCCCTCGGACGGCGCCACGGCGGCCCAGCCGACGCTGACCAGCAGTTCGGCCACGCCGAGTACGTACAGTCCGCCGGTGATGGGGCCGGGGCCGGCCACGCCCAGTGCCAGCGCACCGACGACGGCGACCCCGGCGCTGACGGCGGCGAGGCGGTGGTGCGCCGACCCCGTGTCGAGCGTCCAGAGGACCGCGCCGAACAGCACCGGCGGCACCAGCAGGGACGCCGTCAGCGCGAGTCGCCACGCCAGCGTGCCCGCGAGGCCGGCACCGACGAAGACCGCGTCGAGCACGCCGCTGGTCCCGGCCGCGAGCAGCGCCGCGCCGACCAGAACCAGCGCGAGGGCCGTCCCCAGCCTGAGATACTGGACAATCCCCCCGCCGTCGTCGTATACCTCGTCCAGGGCAGGCATCGTATCTAGTGAATGTTCAGGTCGTATATAGTTGTGCGGGACCACCACCCGGTAGTCGTCTTGCACAGTTTGATATGCGACCGCGCCGAACCGTCGGCCGATGGCAGGGCGGCCGCGACTGTACGCCAGACTCGGAATCTTCGGCGCGTGGACAGCAATTGTCAGCGCGCTGTTACTCTACCTCGCGGTGGCGGTCACGAGTCGCACCGGGCCGTCGGCCGCCTCCGGCACCCCGGTCGGCCTCTCGCTGGCAGGGGTGCTGACCGAGTGGGTCACCGCCCTGAGCGACGCCGGAACCGTGGGGGTGGGCCTCGGACTCCTCTTTCTCGTCGTCGGGTGGGCGCGACTCCTGACGCTCGTTCCGTAGCGGGCGGTCCGCGACGGTCGTTCGGAGGGTCCTCAGTCGTCGCCGACGACTTTCGCCGGTTCCCGGCGGTCGGCGCGGGGACCCTCGATGTCGACGTCCGGCAGCAGGTCGCGAAGGTAGCGGCCGGTGTGTGACTCGTCGGTCCGGGCGACCGATTCGGGCGTTCCGGTGGCGACCACGTCGCCGCCGTCCTCGCCGCCCTCCGGTCCCAGGTCCACGAGGTGGTCCGCGTTCTTCACCAGGTCGAGTTCGTGCTCGATGACGACCACCGTGTTGCCCCCGTCGACGAGGCGGTGGAGCACGTCGATGAGTTTCCGCTCGTCGGCGGAGTGGAGTCCGGTGGTGGGTTCGTCCAGCAGGTAGAGCGTCTCCCCAGTGTCCTTCTTGCCGAGTTCCTCGGCGAGTTTGACGCGCTGTGCCTCGCCGCCGGAGAGGGTCGTGGACGGCTGCCCCAGTCGCATGTACCCCAGGCCGACGTCCTTCAGCAGTTGCAGGCGGCGACGGATGCGGGAGTCGGCCTCGAAGAACTCGAAGGCCTCGTCGACGGACATCTGGAGCACGTCCGCGATGGTCCTGTCCTTGTAGGTGACGTCCAGCGTCTCGTCGTTGTACCGGTCTCCGTTGCACTCCTCGCAGGGGACGTAGACGTCCGAGAGGAAGTTCATCTCGATTTTGACGGTCCCCTGCCCGCCGCACTCCTCGCAGCGGCCGCCCTTGACGTTGAACGAGAAGCGACCCTTCTCGTAGCCGCGCTGCTTGGCGAGTTTCGTCTCCGCGAACAGCTCCCGGACGTAGTCGAACACGCCGGTGTAGGTGGCGGGGTTCGACCGGGGCGTCCGGCCGATGGGGCTCTGGTCGATGAGGCGGACCGTCTCTATCTGGTCGATGCCCTCGATGGCGTCGTGGTCGCCGGGGTCGACCGACGTGTTGTTGTTCATCGTGCGGGCGAGGCCCTTGTACAGCACCTCGTGCATGAGCGTGGACTTCCCGGACCCGGAGACGCCCGTGATGGCGACGAACTGGCCCAGCGGAATCGACACGTCGAGGTCCTTGAGGTTGTGCTGTCGGGCGCCCCGGACGACGAGTTCGCCGTCGGCGTCGCGCCGGTCGTCGGGCACCGGAATCTCGCGCCGGCCGGCCAGGTAGTCGCCCGTGAGCGACTCCTCGCAGGCGGTCACGTCGTCGAAGTCGCCCTGGACGACGACTTCGCCGCCTCGCTTGCCCGGCCCCGGCCCCATGTCGATGATGTTGTCGGCGCGGCGCATCGTCTCCTCGTCGTGTTCGACCACCAGCAGGGTGTTACCCAGGTCCCGCAGGCCCTCCAGCGTGTCGAGCAGGCGGTCGTTGTCGCGCTGGTGGAGGCCGATGGACGGCTCGTCGAGGACGTAGAGGACGCCGACCAGCCCCGACCCCACCTGGGTCGCCAGCCGGATGCGCTGGCTCTCGCCGCCAGAGAGCGTCGACGCCTCACGGTCGAGGGTCAGGTACTCCAGGCCGACCTCCTCCATGAAGCCCAGGCGCGCGCGAATCTCTTTCAGAATCTCCTCGGCGATGGTCCGCTCGCGGTCGGTGAGGTCCGCCTCCATCTCCTCGAAGTGTCTCAGCGCGTCGCCGATGCTCATCTGGCTGACTTCGGTGATGGACGTCCCGTCGACGTACACCGACCGACTCTGGGGCTTCAGGCGGGTCCCCTCGCAGGCCGGACACGTCGTGACGGCCATGTAGTCCTCGATGTGCTCGCGGGTCCCCTTCGAGTCGGTCTCGACGTACCGCCGTTCGAGGTTCGGGATGACGCCCTCGAACCGCTTTTCCTTGCGACGGACGCCGTTTTTCGTCCGCCGCTGGAAGACCACCTCGTGGTCGGTGCCGTAGAGGAACTGCCTGCGGACGTCCTCGTGGAGCTGTTCCCAGGGCGCGTCGACGCTCACGTCGAAGTGGTCGGCGACGCTGTCGATGCGCGTCCGGTAGTACGACCGGTTGTAGCTCCAGGCCTCGAAGACGTCCTTCAGCGGTTTCGAGGGGTCCTGAATCACCAGGTCCTCGTCTATCTCCTTGGTCTCGCCGATGCCCTCACACTCGGGACAGGCGCCGTGGGGCGAGTTGAACGAGAAACTCCGCGTCTCTATCTCCGAGAAGTCGATGCCGCAGTGGACGCAGGCCAGCGACTCGGAGAACTCGACGACCATCCGGTCGTCGCTCTCGCCCGCCAGGTCCCCGGTGGACCGCGCCTCCGACCCGAGGCTCACGTCCGCCGGCGGGTCCGGGACGATGACCTTCAGCACGCCGTCGGCCTCCTCGAGGGCCGTCTCGACGCTGTCGGTGATGCGGGACCGTGCCCCCTCGTCGATGCGAACCCGGTCGACGACGACGTCGACGGTGTGGTCGTAGTTCTCGTCCAGCGTCGGTTTCTCGACGGCCAGGTCGTACTCCTCGCCGTCGACTTCGACGCGGGCGTACCCCTCGCTCACGAGTTCGTCGAACAGGTCGACGAACGCCCCCTTCTGGTCGCGGACGACGGGCGCGGCGATTTTCGCGCGCGTCCCCTCGGGCAACTCGAAGATGCGTCGCACCATCTGCTGTGCGCTCTGTTCGCCCACTTCCCGGCCGCACTCCGGACAGTGCGGCGTTCCGACGCGCGCGTAGAGGAGGCGGAGGTAGTCGTGGAGTTCGGTGACGGTCCCGACCGTCGAGCGGGGGTTGTTGGCGGCGTTCTTCTGGTCGATGGAGATGGCCGGCGAGAGCCCCTCGACCGACTCGACCTGCGGTTTGTCCATCTGGCCCAGGAAGTTCCGCGCGTAGGCGGAGAGCGACTCGATGTACCGTCGCTGCCCCTCGGCGTACACCGTCTCGAACGCCAGCGACGACTTGCCCGACCCGGAGAGGCCGGTGACGACGTTGAACGTCTCGCGCGGAATCCGGACGTCGAGGTCCTTGAGGTTGTGCTCTTCCGCGCCGCGAACCTCGATGTACTCCTTGCTCATGTGTGCGAGAACCCGGCAGACGAGTTCCTGGATACGGCCCTATTCATCTCATTCCCGCAAGGTCGTGCTCGCACTTAACGGGCGCGTTACTCCGTCGAGGCCACGTCAGCCCCGTGACGGACCGACCCCGGAAATCGCTACCGGATGTCGACGTCGGCGGTCGAATTGCCCCTGGTAGCGACCGGGGGATTGCATCCGGTAGCGACCGTCGAACCGCGTTCGAGAAGAGACCGAATCGCAGGACCCGCCGACACCCCACACGCGGGTATCTCCGACCTGTCGTCGGCGACGGTCGGTTAGCTCAGCTTCTTCCGGCTGATGCCCACGCCCGTGGGCGTGATGATGAGCTGGTCGTCGCCCTTCTGGACGATGTCGCCGTCCACCTCGCGGGCGACCTGCCGCAGGTCGTCGACGATGTGCTCCATCGTGCTGTCCGACGTGCTGTGGCGCGTGATGTCGGCGATGACCAGGTCGCCGTCGTAGACCGCGTCTTTCACCGAAATGACGTCCTGCTGGCCGTGAATCTCCGCGATGTGGACCTGCATGCCCGACTCTCCGCGGGCCGTCTCGAAGTCGTCGAGGTTCAGTTCCACGTAGTCCTCAGTGGTGCGGCCGCCCGCGCCATTGAGGAGCTTGTTCATGATACCCATGCTATGTACAGGGGACAGTGGGCGGATATTTCTTACGTCAGACGTTCGTCTGACGCCGGCTGTGGCCCTCAGCGCGCCGGTATTCGGTGCTCGTCTCGGTCGGTCACGACTCGCCCGAACCCGTCTACACTTTTTGCCGTCGGTCACGCAAGTGACGCCATGACCGTCAGCATCTGCGTCCGGGAGCGCTACGCGGCCGACGGGACCGAACACGTCCGGTTCGGCGTCGCGGTCACGACGCGCGTTCCCGGCGTGGGCGCGATGTGCCCCTTCGCGAGCGACGACGGCGCCATCGCCACGCAGGGCGTCGTGAACGTCGACCTGGGGCGCCGGGGAATCGAGTACCTGGGGGACGGCCTCGCCGTCGAGGACGCCCTCCGGTCGCTGTTGAACGCGGACCCCGACAGCGAGACGCGGCAGGTCCACGGCGTCGACGCCGACGGGACGTTCGCGTTCTCCGGGGACGCCTGCGGCGACTGGTACGGACACCGGGAGGGGCCGGGCTACACCGTCGCCGGCAACCTCCTCACCGGCGAGGCCGTCATCGACGTGGTCGCGGAGACCTACGAGGCGAGCGCGCCCGACAGTCCGGAGGAGGACGTCGACCCCCTGGCCGGTCGACTCGTCGACGCACTCGCGGCCGGCCACCGAGCGGGCGGGGACCGGCGCGACGACCTGGCGGTCCAGAGCGCTGCCGTCCTCGTCGACCGGACCGAGGACCGCGACCCGTCGCCGTACTACGAGGACCTGCGGGTCGACGCCTCGGAGACGCCGCTGAGCGACCTCCGGGAGACCTACGAACGGGCCCGCCGCGGCTACCGGCAGGTCCTCGAAAAGTACGGCGTGGACGACGAGGACGCCGACGAGACAGCCGCGGAGGCGACGGGCTGCGAGACAGCCGCGGAGGGAACGGGCGGCGAGGCGGCGGTCGGTGACTCCGGGCGAGAGGCGGACGGCGTGACCGGGCTGCAGACCGACCCTGCGGGACTGGCGGCGTTCGTCGAAGCGACGGGTCCCGACGAACTCGTCGCGTCGATGGAGCCGTCCGACCTGCTCCCGGACGAGGGACCGGACGCCGACGCCGCGGCAGGTGCTGCCGACGCTCCGGACGACGGCGACGCGCCAGATGCTGACGAGGCGTCCGACGACGAGCGCTGATTCCGGTCGGTCGCCGTCGCCCCCGCTCAGACGACTGCCAGCGGAATCATCACGAGGACGCCGACGACGATGCCGCCGACCAGTTCGGGGCGTCCGCCCCGGGGGAGCGGTTCCCCGAGTTCGAGGGCCTCGGGGATGAACTCGGTCAACACCAGGTATATCATCGCTCCGGCGGCGAATCCGAACCCGAAGGGCAGGAACTCGCGGGCGATGCGAACGAACAGGAACGCGAGGACCGCGCCCACGGGCTGGGGGAGACTGGAGAATATCGCCCACCAGACCATCCGCCAGCGACTGACGCCCATCGCCTGGAGGGGAATCGAGATGGCCGTCCCCTCCGGGACGTTGTGGATGGAGATGGCGATGGTCATGAATATCGCCAGGATCGGGACCGTCGTCCCGAACAGGGCCAGGCCGGTTCCGAGGTCCAGGTCGGCGAACGAGACGCCGATGGCCACGCCCTCCGGGAAACTGTGGACCGTCAGGATGCCGAGAATCAGGACCAGTTTCCGGAAGTCCGCCTCGGCGTACTCCTGGGGGTCGACCTCCGCGTCGACGATAATCTCGTGGGCGACGACGACGAGCAGGACGCCGACGACGATTCCCGGCAGGATGTCCAGCACGGTGCCCTCCGCCAGCCCCTCCTTGAGCAGGCCGAACACCGACGCCGAGACCATGATGCCCGACGCCAGCCCCCAGAGGACCACGTTCCACCGGTCGCTCACGTCGTCGAAGAGGAAAAACGGGAGCGCGCCGACCCCGGTCGCCAGCGCCGTGACGAGCCCGGCGACGAACACCAGCAGGAGATTCTCCAGCAGCGCCATGGACTCGGTTGGTTCGCAGCGAAGTTAAGAATTGTCATCTATTTTGAAGGTTTTGGCTAACCTAAATTTCACCCGGCGGAATACCCGTCGAGCGTAGCGATTTGCGGCTCTCTGTGGCCCCTCCCTTTATCATATAGAATGTGATACGTTCGGCAACTGCCCGCCCGCGTCGCCGCGTTCTGTCGAATCGGTCAGGGAGTGAACTGGTAGAGTTCGTCGCCGACGAAGTGGATGGACTCGACGACTTTCCCCTGGTCGCCGAGCATCTCGGACCCCGGGACCTTCGCCCGCCCGATGGCCAGGACTTTCCCGTGGGACTCCTCGGCGATCGCCACCAGCTCGCCAGCCTCGATGGCCTCGTCGGCGTCGACGATGCCGGGTCGCATCACGTCCGCACCGTCGCTGACGAACGAGACGGCGCCGGCGTCCACGGTGACGACGCGTCGGGTGGGCGACTCCGCGTTCGCGCCCCGGACCGTCAGGTACGGTTCGTCGTCGCGGTAGAACACGAGCGGCTCCCCGTCGACGAGAACGAGGTCGTACGGCGTGTCCGCGAGTTCGACGAACTCGAAGGCGTCGCCCTGGAGTTCGACGCCGGTCCGTTCGGCGATGGTCTCCGTCAACTCGTCGATTCCGTCGCTCCGGAGGTGGTGACGGGACTTGACTTTCATGCCACTTCCTGCGGTCTCTCCGGGAATAAATCGTCCGCTCTCC
This sequence comes from Salinigranum sp., assembly GCA_041641795.1. GTDB lineage: Archaea > Halobacteriota > Halobacteria > Halobacteriales > Haloferacaceae > JBEPXT01. The sequence goes on along the minus strand of JBEPXT010000096.1, from coordinate 4,009 downwards.
GGACGATTCGGGGACGCGTTTCGGTCCCGGGTCGGTGCGGTCGCTCACCGGTTCGAGCGGTACTCGGTCCGGCGGCGTCCGGACCGCACTCGGCGCCGGGACGTCTGCGAAATGCAGAGTGTCTCGAATTCGCGGCTGTTGGCCGGCGAACCGGCACCAAACGCTAAGTACAGCTAGCCCGTGGTGGGTGGCATGTGGCGTTCCCGGAGTAACCGGGACCGGAAAACGGTCGTCTGCATCGCCTGTGGCACCGCGGTGCGCAGGTCGGAGGCCCGGGAGTACGACAAGGAGGGTGACCGGTGGGACAGACACGGCAAGGAGTTCGAACACCTATGCAAGGAGTGCTACCGGGAGCTGTGCCACCAGCCCCGGAACGAACTCGAAGGACTGCTCGTCGACGTCGAGAGCGCAGACGGACCGCTCTCGCGGTCGGAGTTCCTCGCCCAGTATCTCGACGCCGTCGAAGAGCGGTACGGGTCCGCGGAAGAACCCGAATCGTGAGGGCTGTCGTCCCCGACGCAGTGGGGTCGGTCGTCGTCCCTCCGCACCGTCTGCTGTGACCGCGGCTGACAGCCCTTCGCTCGCGAGACTTTTGTCCCGAACGCGCGTCTCTCCCGGCCATGGCTACACCCCTCGGTCTCGTCTTCGGGTCGCTGTTCGTGGCGGTCGGCGCGTACTTCGCGTGGGTCGGATTCCGGCAGGTTCGCCGTGGCGTCGCCGTCTACCGCACTCCGACGGTCACCGTCTCGTCGCTGATGGAGGGACTGCCGGACCAGGTGTCGCTCACCGGCACCGCCCGCGCGTTCGACGGGACGGTCAGCGGTCCCTTCTCCGGCCGCGAGGCGGTGGTCTCGGGCTACGAAGTCCAGGAGCTTCGAACCAGCTACAACGCCAGCACGAAGACGACCTCCCACTCCTGGCACACGACCGACGAGGGGTGGACGTCCGTCCCGTTCCTCGTCGACGACGGTTCGGTCGCCGTCCGGGTCGACCCCCGCGACGCCGCCTACTCGGTCGCGGCCGACGAATCAGTCCGCGTCGCCGCCGGCCGCCGCCCCCCGGAGTACGTGGCGTCGTTCGTCGAACGGACCGACTCGTCGGCCGAGGGTCCCTGGAGCCTGGGCCCTCTCGACCTCCTGACAGAGCGCGACCGGAAGTACGTCGAGCGACGCGTCGAACCCGGCGACCAGGTGACCGTCACCGGTCGACCGGCGTACGCCGAGGGCGACGTCGGTCAGGTGAACGCGGTGATTTCGACCGGGACGCCCTTCGTCGTCGCCGACACGACCGCCGGTCGGGCGGCGCTCCGCATGGTCGCGGGCGGTCTGCTCCCCGGACTCCTCGGTCTGGTGTTCGTCGGCGTGGGTCTGTTCGTCGCCGTGCTCTTCTGAGCGGGTCGGCCCGTCCTTCTTCGGCGACCGTTCGCTCGTCGCGAGCGACCAGCGCGCGAAGGCGGTATCGGGCGCCAGGGTCTCTCTCCCGACACTCCTAACTACCTCTCCCGAGTAGACCTGCCCATGTCGAACGACGAGCAGGCGCAGGCCGGAACGGCCGAGGGGCAGGGGCCGGTCGAAATCGACGTCGAGACCGCCCGTCGCCTGCAGGAGAAGCGAGAGGAACTGTTCGAGGAGTTCGAGATTCGGGACTCGTTCCCGCCCGAGGTGCTCAGTGAGGCGCGCCAGCGGACGAAGAACGTCCAGCAGGAGATCACCGACGAGGTGACCGACCGACGGGACCTCCGGGAACTCACCGCCTGGACGACCGACCCGGCCGACGCCCAGGACTTCGACGACGCCATCAGCATCGAGGCGGACGAGGAGGGGTACCGGCTGTGGGTTCACATCGCCGACGTGACCCACTACGTCCACCCGGGGTCAGAGATGTGGGACGAGGCTGTCAAACGCGGCAACACCGTCTACCTCCCGGCGTACACCATCCACATGCTGCCGCCCATCCTCGCCGAGACGGTCTGCTCGCTGGTCCCCGGCGAGGACCGCCTCGCGCACACCGTCGAGATGTACGTCGACAGGGAGACGCTCTCGTTCGAGTCTATCGACATCTACAAGTCCGTCATCCACAGCGACGAGCGACTCACCTACCGGCAGTGCGAGCGACGCCTCGAGGAGGAGGACGCACCGCTTCACGACAAAGTGTCGCTGGCGTTCGAACTGGCCGACCGGATGCACGAACAGCGCAAGGAGGACGGGTCGCTCGTGCTCAACCCGCGGCGCGACCGTGCGCACACCATCATCGAGGAGAGCATGCTCAAGGCCAACAAGGCCGTCACGCACGAACTCATGTGGAACCGCGGCGTCGAGGCGATGTACCGCGTCCACCCGCAACCGACGCCCGACGAGTGGGACGAGGCGCTCAGGGAGATTCAGGACCTCGACGGCGTGAAGATTCCCTCCGACTCGTGGGACGACCCCCGAATCGCGGTCAACGCCACCCTGGAGGATGCGCCCGACCGGATGCTCTCGCGGATTCAGCGCGCGGTCCTGAAGGTGATGCCGCGCGCGCGATACATGAACGACCCCTTCGGCGGCCACCACGCGCTCAACTTCGACATCTACGGGCACTTCACCAGCCCGATACGGCGCCTCTCGGACCTCATCAACCACTGGATCGTCCACGAGAACGACGTCCCCGAGGACCTGGCGGAACTGTGCGACCACGCCTCGGACAAGCAGAAGGACGGCGAGACGGCGGAACGACTCTACAAGCAGTTCATGGAGGAGATCGGACTGGACCCCTACGCCGTCAACAATCGGGGGCTGTTCATCCTCGACGGCGACGGGAACGTCGTCAGCGAGGACGGGACGCTCCCGCCGGACCTCCAGGCCTGATACGCCCCGCGGGACGAGTCGCTCGCCTCGAACCCGGACGCCGTCACCTCGCCGCCCCCACGCGGCCGAACCACTCTCGCCACTCCGTTCGTCCGTCCCGGCAGTCTCGCGCCGCTCGGCCGCCGGACCTGCCAGTTCGTTTGGAGAGCATTCACGGGGCCGTTCGGAGGGCATTCACGAGGGTTACCCGAACTTCCAGCCGAGGGACCCTCTCTCGATGTGGCTCCTGGCGTCTCGGTATCGCCCTCGTGAAAATCGCGGGTGCGGCCGTGAGTCAACCCAGTGTCACCGACGCCCCACACTCCGGACAGTCCGGTTCGCCGTAGGTGTCGTCCAGGTCGCTTACGCCGCCCGACCAATCGCAGGCGAGACATCGAACCTGTTCGGTTGTTGCCATGGTGATGCCCGTTAGGTAATTGTTAATCAATCGCAATATAGCTGCCGATGATTTCGATTTCGACGCACACGAGCCTCCTGTCCGGCGACTAGCGGCGCATCGGCGAGTTCCTCGGGGCTGACCTACGAACGTCTTAACTATCCGCGTCACCTCCGTACTGTTCTGTATGGACAACGAACTGCAGCACCTCACGCCTCGATGCGAGGTGTGCGGCGGACCACTGACCCGCGCGTCGACCGGCGTGCTGTCGCTCTCCGCGACGTCCCGGTGCCCCGACTGCGAACAGAGCGCCTGAAGCGACCGGACCTGATCCCCTCGAACCCTCCGCCGGCGACGGTACTCTCAGATGCGTCGATAGCCCCAGTGCGTCTCCTGAATCGCTCGACTCGGCCGCTGTCTCGCCCGGAGACGACCCGCTACGATTTTGACCGGTACAGCGCCGTTCTGTCGGCAAGCAGGCGCTTTTTGTGTCTCGACTCGCGTAACGTTCTCATGGCTTTCACCTGGCAGTACTACGATCTCGTGTTGCTGGGAATCTTCGTCAGCATGACCGTCGGCGTCGTCGTCGGCCTGGTGACGGCGCTGTCGCTGTCGCTGGCGGTTATCGGCGCCGGGTTCGTCGCCGCGGCCCTCATCGGACACGGCCTGTTCGTCAACGGACCCGTCGACGCCCCGTCGGACCTGACCGACGAGGTCGAATCGTTCGACCAGCTGACCGAGGACATCGAGGTGCTCTGAGCGGACCGTCCGACGGCCCCGGCGTCGG
>JBEPXT010000095.1:0-14274 GCA_041641795.1 Salinigranum sp. | reverse complement strand
CCGCCGTCTCGCCGGCGCGTTCGAGTGCGTCCGGGTCGGCGAGTTCGATTTCGAAGGTCAGCGCGTCGACGCGGTCGGCGAGTTCGGCAATCGCGTCGGAGTCGTCGAACTCGCCGACGATCTGGTGGTCGGCGACAGGTAGCGCGGGGCAGTCCGGCGTCGGGTCGAGGACGACGACGTCGACGCCCAGCGGTGCGGCCGCCTCGGCCAGCATGCGACCGAGTTGACCGCCGCCGACGACGCCGAGCGTCGGACCGGGACAGGTGACGTTCACGGCCGCGGGTTGTGTACGTCATTGCATAAATATTGTCACCTACAGGCTCAGAATATCCACGAACGTGGCCACACGCCCCCGCGGTCGACGAGCGGACCGTGCGGTCGACGGGGACGGTGTGCGTTCGACTGTACGGACCGTTCGCTCGGCGTCGGCGCACCGATGGAACGAGCAGCCGAGAGAGGTCGCCGTACAGGTGTGAGGTGTGGGACGGGACGCGGGTCGGTCAGGCCTCGACGCCCGCCTGGCGCATGGCTGACTGGTCGATGAATATCACGACGTCCTCGCCCCACAGCTTGAAGCTGTGCCGGTAGGCGACGTACCCGTCGAGGTGGGGTTCCAGGTCGGACTCGTTCCACCCGTAGGCGACCACCACGGGCGGCGCGTCCTGTGCGGCCTGTTGCGCGGACGTGTCCGGCGAGGTACTCGTGACCGACGCCCCGTAGCGTTCGAAGTACCAGGGCAACGGCAGGCGACTGTGCCACGCGGGTCCGCCCGGCGGCGGCGTCCTGGCGCTCTCCTCGTCGGAGACGTAGAACAGCACCTCGTCGTTGCCGGGCTTGTTCGTCCCGTAGAACAGAACGTCGGTCCCGTCGTGCGACTGCGACACCGCGCGGACCTTCTCCAGGGTCTCCTTCAGGTCGTTTTCGGGCTGCGCCCACTGCAGCACCTGTTTGTGTTCGTCGGTGGCGGCGTTGTAGTACGCGGCGTTCGCGGCCACGGCCCCGCCCACCGCGGCGAAGACGAGCAGGGCCGCCAGTCCGGCGCCGGCGACGTCCTCGGTGGAGACGGCGCGCCGCCCCGACCGGACGACGAAGGCGCCCCCCACGGCCGCGGGGATGGCCAGCGGAACGACGGCGTGAATCGCCGCCCAGGGCGCCTGGATGTCGGTGGCGAGGGGGTAGCCCGCGATGCTCGCCACGCCCCAGTACGTGGCGAACGCGACGAGCCCCCGGTAGCCCGTCTGGGTCGCTCCGTACCGGTCGGCGACGAACCCGAGGGCGCCGAAGGCGAGAACCGCCGGGGCGCCGTAGACGAGCGTCTCCAGGTAGTCGAAGAGGAACGGCAGGTAGTCGTGGTCCTGGTGGCCGCCCACCGCCCAGGTGTCGTAGAACCGCTCCGCGGGGCCGACGGTGGCGTCGCCGAGCGTCGCCGGAAGCGTGGCCGGTTGGCCGAACGCCTGCCAGATGTCCGGGCGGGGGGCGTAGAAGAACACGACCACGGCGAGGAACAGCACCACCGCGCCGACGAGGTGGCCCCCGACGCGGAGTGCGCCCTCGCCCGCGGAGTCGCCGTACCCCCGCGCCCGGGTCCGGAGAGCCGACAGCCAGTTGCCGCCTACATCGGTGGGCGAGCGTCCCCGGGCCGTCTCCCTGAACAGGCGGTGGTCCAGCAGGAGGACGCCGGCGCCCAGATAACACGCCAGGTAGAGTATCGCGTTCTCCTTGGTGGTGAACGCCAGGCCCGTCGCGGCCCCTGCGCCGTAGAGGTACCGCAGGTCGCCCGTCGAGAGCGCACGCACTGCGAACCCGAGCGCCACCAGCGAGAACGCGGCGACCAGCACGTCGTTTCGCATGAACCGCGAGTAGTAGACGAGCAGCGGGTTCGCCGCGAGGAACAGTCCGAGGGCGACGAGTTCGTCGTCCCGGAGGTGGTCGCGGAACAGCCACGCCGCGAGGGGTAACAGGCCCCCGACCAGGGCGACGGGAAGCCGGGCGGCAAAGTCGGAGGCGGGGACGAGCGCGAACAGGACGTCGTTCACCACGAACAGGAACGGGCCGTGGACGATGGGGCGGTAGGCGAACTGGCCGGTCTCGTGGAACTGGAGAATCCAGTAGCCGACCCGCCCCTCGTCCCAGTGGAACGTTCGAACGCCGAGTTGTACGAGGCGAACGGCGAGAGAGAGAGTCGTGACGGCGAGGAGGGCCTGGAGCGCCCGGGACCCGTCACGGGAGGACGTCCCGCTCTGTGTCATTGTCCCACCTACGCAACCGGGGGATTACAGGTCTTGCGTTCCGTCGTGGCGCCGACCAGCCGGCGGTTACGCCGTCCACCCGGAGTCGCCGATTCGTCGAACACTCTGGCGCCGGCAGAGGCGGCGGACACAGGTCGTCAGCAGTCGGTTCGTCAGAGAAACGTGATTGTACGTCAGAGAATATATTCACAGTATTTCACTAATTGAATAATCTTGAATAGTATGTGAAACGTTTACACACAGGCGATGCAAGCCGTAACCTTCCACGGTCAGAAAGACGTTCGCGTCGAGGACGTCGACCCCGACGCGGTCGAATCGGACGAGGTCCGGGTCGCTATCGACTCCTGTGGCATCTGTGGGACGGACCTCCACGAGTACGAGGCAGGCCCCATATTCATCCCCGGCGAGGACCCCCACCCGCTCTCGGGCGTCACACCGCCGGTGACGATGGGCCACGAGTTCAGCGGCGTCGTCTCGGAAGTCGGATCCGCTGTGACGGACCTGGAGGAGGGCGACGCCGTCGCCATCAATCCGGTCATCTACTGCGGGGAGTGCAGGCAGTGCGACGAGGGCAATTACCACCTCTGTGAGAAACTCGGGTTCACCGGCCTGGCGGACAACGGCGGCTTCGCCGAGAACGTCGTCGTCAAGGCTGAACAGGCCGTTCCGCTCGGCGACGTGCCCATCGAGTACGGGGCGCTGGTCGAACCGCTCGCCGTCGCACTCCACGCGGTTCGACGCGCGGGCCTGCAGGCGGGGGACTCGGTGGCTGTCTTCGGGAGCGGCCCCATCGGCCTGTCGGTCATCCAGGCGGCGGCCGCCGCCGGCGCGGGACGCATCTTCGTCTCCGAACCCCGGAAGGCGCGCCGCGAGATGGCCGCCGACTGCGGCGGGCACGAACTCATCGACCCCACGGACGAGAACCCCGTCGAGCGAATCCACGAGACCGTCGGCGGCGTCGACGTCGCCTTCGAGGTCGCGGGCATCGAGGAGACCTACCAGCAGGCTATCGAGGCCACCCGACCGACCGGAACGGTCGCCGTGGTGAGCATCTGGGAGCAACCGGCCAGCGCCCACCTCAACAACGTGGTCCTCGCCGAACGAACCGTGGTCGGGTCCCTGGCGTACGTCGGCGGCCCCCGGTCGAGAGAGGAGTTCGGGATGGTCATCGACATGATAGACAACGGGACGTTCAAACCGGAGGCGCTCATCACCGACCGAATCGCGATGGACAACATCGTCGCGAACGGGTTCGAGCGACTGCTGGACCCCGGAAGCGACCAGGTGAAGATTCTCGTCAAGCCCGAGTGAGGGCCAGGGCCTCTCGGTCCCGATTCGTGTTCACGTTGCCCTCGTTCATCGAGTGGTGAACGTCTCGGTCGGCTCAGTCGTCGAGCGGTAACCCGACGTGTCGGTCGGCCCAGTCGCCGAGGACGGTCAGGGCGGCGTGCTCGGCCCGAGAGACCGGGTCGTCGACGCCGAGTTCGTCGCTCTCGAAGGCGTTGACCACCGCCACCCGGGCCCGGTCGCAGTACTCCGTGAGCGTCGAGACGGGGAGGTCCCCGGACTGGAACGGAATCGTCGCGTCGTTGACGAAGACGGCCCGCGGGCGCCGCGGCGCGGCGTCGAACACCCTGCCCGAACGCATCGCGTTCTCGGCGGCGAGCTGGCGGGTCGCCGCGGGGGACTCACCTCCGGCCCGCGGCGCGTGCGCCGCGATTGCCCCGTACCATGCCCCGTCCGGAATCTCGGTGAACCGCGTCACCCGGCCGCCGAGGACGGTCCCGTCGCGTTCGAGTTCGGGAGCGAAATCCAGGACCACGACGCCGCCGGCGCCCTCGGCCGCGACGAACGCCTCCAGCGCCAGGGCGGTCTGTCGCGTCTTCCCGACGTTCGACGGCCCGGTCAGGAGCGTCGACCCGCGGAGCGGGAACGGGCGGTCGGTCACGACTCCACCGACCTGTCGACGTCGGGAGTACTCACCCACTGGCGGACGAACTGCACCAAGAGCAGGCCGGTAGCGACGGTCAACACCGCGGCGAACGCGACGACGAACGTCGCCACCGGGTCGCCGGGGACCGACGCCGCCTGCTCGCGGACGAACGACCCCGCGGTGACCGCCGTGACGGCCACGAGAGCCACGCCGCCGACGTTCAGCGCCGTCGAGTTCGGTTCGGGCACGGCCGCCGGGTGGTTGAGGAGGTAGAGGACCACGACGATGGCGAAGGGCGTCCCGACCAGGCCGAACGCGAGGACGAGCACCAGCAGCGGGAAGAACGCGCCGCCGATGAACACGCCGCCCGCGCTGAGGAGCGCGACGGCGACCAGCAACCACCGGAACCGCGGGTCGGAGACGTCGGTCTCCCAGCCGAGTTTGTCGGCCACGAGGTACGGCGGAACGACGGTGTTGCCGCCCAGCGTCGAGACGGCCGCCCCCCAGAGACCCAGCAGGAACAGCCACTTCGCGTACGGACCGACCAGCGGTCCGAGCGCCTGCGCGGCGGCGATGGCGGTCAGGCCGCCGGCATCGACGCCGGGGCTGTGGAGGACGCTCGCGGCGACAAGGAAGATGGCGAGGCTGTAGACGCCGAACGCGGCGAGCATCGAGGAGGCGACGTCGAAGGTGGCGAGGCCGTACTCCTCGCGGCCCCACCCGCGGGCGCGCATCGTGTACGAGTGCATCGTGACGAGGGTGATGTGGACCGCGCCCCCGAGAATGCCCGCGGCGACGAGTGCGCCACTGACCCCGGCCGGTATCCGGGGGACGAGGCCCGCGACGGCGGCCCCGGGGTCCACCGGGACGACGAACAGCGACGCCAGGAACGCGAGGACGACGGCCGAGACGAGCACCTTCGCGCCGAGTTCGGCCGCGCGGTACCCGCCGCCAGCCAGTCCGAGCGCGAGTATCACGCCCCAGGCGACGCCCCACACGCGCGCGTCGACGCCCGTGACCGTCGCGCTCACGTCGGCGACGGTCTTCATGATGACTAGCTGCGCGAGGCCGGCCGCGAGGACCGCGTCCGCGACCAGCACCCACGCCCAGGTTGTCCCCAGGTGCGATTCGACGACCGAGACGATTCCCTCGCCGGTCAGTAGCCCCAGGCGCATCGCCAGGTACTGCGAGAGCGCCCCCAGCACTGCCGAGAGGACGACTATCCACAGCAGGGTGTATCCGAACGACGCCCCCGCCGTGAGAACGCTCGCCATCGTCGCCGGCCCGGCGGCGATGGCCCCGGCAATCCACGCGGGGCCGAGGCGACGAACGTACGACCGGGGGTCCGCCGCCGCGCCGGCGGTGGCGTCCGGTACCTCCTCCGCGTCGGTGGCGGTTCCGTTGCTCATACGCTACTGGTCTGTCGAGAAGCGGAATAAGTCTTTACCAGGTTGTAACACCGGGTGATAGTCGGTCCACGCCACCGACCGACGGCCCGCCGCCCGCCCGGGAGACGTCCTCTCCGGGGGGAGCGCGGCGGGTTCGGTAGTTCTTTTAGGAGCGGCGGAGTCGGCCCCGGTATGGTTTCACTCGGTCTCGTGGTAGCGCAGTTCAACTCGTCGGTGACCGAACAGATGGAGGACTCGGCCCGCGAGGCGGCCGAACAGGCGGGCGCGGACCTCGTCGAGACGGTCCGCGTGCCCGGGTCGTACGACACGCCCCTCGCGGCCGACCGACTCGCGCGCCGGGCGGACGTGGAGGCGGTGGCGGTCGTGGGGGCCATCGTCACCGGGGACACCGACCACGACCAGGTCATCGGGCACTCGGTCGCCAAGTCGCTCGGGGACGTGAGCCTCGACCGCGACACGCCGGTCACGCTGGGCGTCATCGGGCCGGGGATGAGCGGCGCAGAGGCCCGAGAACGCGTCGACAAAGGAGCGGAAGCAGTAAATGCCGCCATCGAGATGGTGGAGGTGTTACCATGAGCCTGGATTTCGCCGACCGCGTCGGGCGGGTCGAACCGAGCGCCACGCTGGCGATCAGCAACCTGGCGAGCGAACTGGAAGCCGAGGGCAAGGACGTCGTCGACCTCTCGGTGGGGGAACCCGACTTCCCGACCCCGCAGAACATCGTGGAGGCGGGACAGACCGCGATGGACGAGGGGCACACCGGCTACACCTCCTCGAACGGGATACCCGAACTCCGCGACGCCATCGCGGAGAAGCTACGCGGGGACGGAATCGACTGCCAGCGCGAGAACGTGATGGTGACCCCGGGGGCGAAACAGGCGCTCTACGAGACGGTCCAGACGCTCGTGGACGACGGCGACGAGGTGGTCCTGCTGGACCCGGCCTGGGTCTCTTACGAGGCGATGGTGAAACTCGCCGGCGGGAGCCTCTCGCGGGTCGACCTCTCGCCGTACGACTTCCAGCTCGAACCCGGCCTGGACGACCTGGCCGAGGCCGTCTCGGACGACACCGAGTTGCTCATCGTCAACTCGCCGTCGAACCCGACCGGGTCGGTCTACTCGGACGCGGCCCTCGAGGGAGTCCGCGACCTGGCGGTCGACCACGACGTCACGGTCGTCTCCGACGAAATCTACCAGAAGATTACCTTCGGCGTCGAGCCGACGAGTCTGGCGTCGCTCGACGGGATGGGCGACCGCACGGTGACCGTCAACGGGTTCTCGAAGGCGTACTCCATGACCGGGTGGCGGCTGGGCTACTTCTGCGGACCGGCCGACCTGGTCTCCCAGGCGGGGAAACTGCACTCTCACTCTGTGTCCTGCGCGGTCAACTTCGTCCAGCGGGCCGGTCTCGAAGCGCTGGAGAACACCGACGACGCGGTGACCGAGATGCGAGACGCGTTCCGCGAGCGACGGGACATGCTGCTGGACCTGTTCGACGACCACGGGGTCGACGTGCCGACCCCGGATGGAGCGTTCTACATGATGCTCCCGGTCGACGAGGACGACCAGGCGTGGTGCGAGGGAGCAATCCAGGAGGCCCAGGTGGCGACGGTTCCGGGTAGCGCCTTCGGCACTCCCGGCTACGCTCGCATCTCGTACGCGGCTAGCGAGGAGCGACTCCGCGACGGGGTCGACCGACTGGCCGAGGCGGGCTACATCTAGCGCCGGCCGCCCCGGGTCGATTTCTCGCGGGACGGGCTACGGAATCGGAGCAAATCTTCTTCACGCCGCACCGGTCGGGGAGCGGGCGCTACTTTCTGAGCGCCTCGACCGGTCGCTCGTTGGCGGCCTTCCAGGCGGGGTAGAGCCCGGAGACGAGACTCGTCCCGAGAGCGAAGGCGAACGCCAGCAGGAGAAAGAGGAGATTCCGCATCTGGAACGTCGCCATCGGGTCGTCGAGCGCGTAGGAGTTCAGCGCCATCCCGGCGAAGATGGCCAGGAGACACCCCAGTACTCCGCCGACGAGTCCGAGGAGGGAGGCTTCCGCGAGAATCATCCGGACGACCTGCATCCGCTGGACGCCGACGGCCCTGAGGACGCCGATTTCCTGCCGTCGCTCGACGGTGCTCATCAGCATCACGTTCAGGATGCTCACGCCGGCGACGACCAGCGAGATGGACCCGATGCCGATGAGGAACGCGTTCAGCAGGCCGAAGAACTCGTTGACCTCCTGGTTGACGCTGGCGAGTTCGAATATCTCGACGCGGTCGTCGCGGCGGTTGAGTTCCTCCCTGATGGCTATCGCCGACTCGTTTGCCTGCGCGCCGGAGTCGGCGGTGACGAGCACCTGGTCGAACGTGGTCTCGCCCGCCTCGCCCACCTGGTCGGCCGGCAGGACGATGGCGTTGTTGGGGTTCAGCAGCGAGATGCCCGAGTCGCGTTCGAGGACGGCCACCACCCGGTGGGACTCGCCCTCGATGGTTATCGTGTTGCCGGGGACCACCTCGAACCGCTCTGCGACGTCGGCGCCGACGATGACCCCGTTCCGGAACGGTTCGGGTATCCGTCCCTCGGCGGCGGCGAACAGCACGTGCGGCGAGTCCATCCCGAGTGACGAAACCACCGACTGCTCCCGCCCCCGTTCGACCAGCGCGACGCCGCGCCTGACAGGGACCACCTCCCCGTCGGTCACGACCCGCTGTATCTGGTCGACGTCCCTGGCGGTGAGATTCTCGACGCCCGCCTCGGCGTTCGGGAAGACGCCGATTTCGTTCCCGATGTCGCCCAGTTGCTCCTCCGCGCCGGTCCGGAGCGTGGTCCCGAACATCCCCAGCGAGGCGATGGCCAGGACGCCGATGACGATGCCAAGCGCCGCCAGGGCGGACCGGAGTTTGTGCCGCGAGAGGTTCCGGCGAGCCATGAGCGTCGCCGGGAACGCACGGTAGAGGCGTTCGAGGGCGTTCACGGCAACTCACGCCCCTGCATGACGGCCGCCCCGTCGACGTCTATCTGCCCGTCCACGATGTAGATGGTCCGGTCGGCGTAGTTCGACACCTGCGGGTCGTGGGTGACCGCCACGATGGCGACGCCGTCCTCCTCGCTGATGCGGGTGAACTCCTCGAGGACGCTCTTGCCGGTGGTCCGGTCGAGGTTCCCCGTGGGTTCGTCGGCCAGGAGGATGCGGGGCTGGTTGATGAGCGACCTGGCGACGGCGACGCGCTGTTTCTGCCCGCCCGAGAGTTCGTCCGGCCGGTGGGTGGTTCGGTCGCTGAGGCCGACCCGGTCGAGCAGTTCCAGTGCCCTGTCGTGGGCCGTCGGGTCATCCCCGAACAGCGTCGGCAGTTCGACGTTCTCGACGGCCGTGAGCGTCGGGATGAGGAAGAAGTCCTGGAAGATGAACCCGATGGAGTGCTTTCGCTCGGCGGTCATCTCCGCGTCCGTCAGACTGGTCACGTCCCGGCCGTCGAGCCGGACCGTTCCCTCGGTCGCCGAGTCCAGCAGTCCGATGACGTTGAGCAGGGTGGACTTGCCGCTCCCGCTGGGCCCCATCACCGCAACGAACTCGCCCGGGCGAACCGCGAAATCGACGTTCTCGAGCGCCTCGATGCGCTCGCTCCCGGTCTCGTAGACCTTCCAGACGCCGGCCAGTTCGATTATCGGGTCGTCGCTCATCGCCGTCGGACCACGAAGACGACGCCACCCACGACCACCACGACGGCCAGCAGCCCGCCGAGAATCAGCGGGAGCGACACGCCGGCGCCCTGCTGCTGGACGGGTGCGGGCGGCAGGTCGCCGGCGTCCAGTTGCTGGACGACGGTTCGCTGCTCGCCGTCGACGAGGTAGGCGACTTCGACCGGGATGGTCTCCGTGCCCGGGTCGACCGTCGCGTAGAGGTCGAACGACGCGAAGTCGCTGGCGGGCACCGTCCCGACGAAGAACTCGCGGTACGGACGGGCGGGCGTCACGCCGTCGCTCTCGACGACGCGGACGACCACGCTGTCGGCTTCGGTCAGGCCGACGTTGCTCGCGCTCCCGCTGATGCGAATCCGGTCGTCCTCACGCTCGAAATCGACGCCCGTGAGGCGAATCTGTCCCGGGGACGGCCGGTAGTCCAGGGACGTCTCGGCGCTCCCGCGCAGGTCGCCGGTCTCGTACGAGGCGGTCACCCGAACCGTCGTCTCGCCCACGTTCGAGACGTTGAGCAGGACGGTCCGGGACGAATCGGCGGGAATCTCCTCGACGGGGACGCGGCCGACGACCGACCCGTTGGCCGCGGCGGTCACGTCCACGCGTTCGAGCGGGGCGTTCCCGAAGTTCGAGAGGCGCACTGCTATCGGGGGCGTAATTCCTCGCTGCTCGACCGACGCCTCGATGCTGACGTCCTCTTCGAGCGGTTCGGCGTCGAGTTGGACCTCGTCGGTCAGGGTGCGGAGGTTGCCGGCCGCGTTCGTGTACCGCAGCGTCGCGGTCACGCTGGCGCGTTCGGCCGTCGGCGTGACGAGAAACGCGAAGGAGTGGGTCTCGCCGGACTCCAGGCTCGGACTGACGCGGGTCGCGTTCTCGACGTCGACGTTCTCGCCCGCCAGTGTCAGTTTGACGTTCCGGGCGACAGTGTCCTCCCCGTTGACGGCCGTGACGTTGACCCGGGTCGGCGCACCGACGACTGGGTCGCCGGTCGCCACGCTCAACTGCGGGCCGCCGACGCGCACCGGAATCACGACGGGGTACTTGAGTTCGACCGGCGACCCGTCCTCGCGCCCGAAGACGAACACGCGCAGGTCGCGGACGCCCGCCGAGTCGAACGAGTGGGTCAGGGGCACCTTCATGCTCCCGCCGGGCGGGATGGTGCCGAGGTCCTCGACGCGGGTGTACTCCTGGAACCGCTCGGGACCGCTGCGGAGCGCCACGTCGCGGACCTCGAAGGCGACGGACGACGAGGCCGGATTCTGTATCGTCACGGTGACGGTGAATCGCTCGCCGGGGGCCGGTTGCGCCGGCGACACCGTCACGTCCTCGACGTACACAGACACTGCCCCGACGCCGGCCGACGCCGGGAGGACTAACAGCAGGGTGAACAGGAGGGCAAGGAACCGCTTCATCTCGCCTGAAAGTACGACGAGCAGGACGATAAAGAGGCCGTGAGGCGCGCTATCGGACAACTTACCCGGTTGTGAGTAAATTCCTTGCCGTCCCGGTCGGAACGCAACCAGGTCCGTCCCGCTCACCCCGCGAGCGTCGGCCGGGGAGCCGACGTGGGTTTAAATACGGTGGCGTCCCAGAGACGGGTGATGCGTGTGTCCGACCTCCCCCTCGGGGAGGACGTGGTCGACCACCTGGCGGCGCAGGGCATCGAGGAACTGTACCCCCCGCAGGTCGCCGCCGTCGAGGCGGGCGTCACCGAGGGCGAGCGCCTCGTCGCAGCGGTGCCGACTGCCAGCGGGAAGACGTTCGTGGCCGAACTTGCCATGCTGACAGCCGACGGGCCGGCGCTGTACATCGTCCCGCTCCGGGCGCTGGCCCGCGAGAAGTACGAGACGTTCGCTGCCCTGCCGGGCGTGAGCGTCGGCATCTCGACCGGCGACTACGACTCCCCGGCCGAGGACCTCGGCGCCCACGACGTGGTGGTCGCGACCAGCGAGAAGGTCGACTCGGCCATCCGGAACGGCGCCGAGTGGGTGTCCGACCTCGCCTGCGTCGTGGTCGACGAGGTCCACCTGCTCGGGGCCACCGAGCGCGGACCGACGCTCGAAGTGACCCTGGCGACGCTCCAGCGCCGCGCGCCCGGCATCCAGGTGGTGGCCCTGTCGGCGACGGTCGCGAACCCGGACGACATCGCTGCATGGCTGGACGCGAACCTCGTGGAGACGCGGTGGCGCCCCGTCGACCTCCGGACCGGCGTCTACAGCGACGGCGAAGTCCGATTCGACGACGGGACGACCCGCGAGTTGCCCGCGATTGCGGTCGACCCGGCGGACCCGTCCGTCGAAGCCGACACCGAGGCGACGGTCGGACTGGTCGAGGACGCCGTCGAGGGAGGCGGACAGTGCCTGGCGTTCGTTCGCTCCCGCCGGGAGGCGGAGCGACTCGCCGAGCGACTCGCCGAGGCGGGACTGGCGGGCGCCCCGGAGGTAGCCAGCGAGGTGAGCGACGAGGGGCGAACCGACACGGGCCGGCGACTGGCGGCCTGCGTGGAGGCCGGCGTGGCGTTCCACCACGCTGGCCTTCGAAACGCTCACCGGGCCATCGTCGAGACGGCCTTCCGGAACCGGGACCTGGCGGTCATCTGCGCCACGCCGACGCTCGCGGCGGGCGTGAACGTGCCCGCGCGGCGGGTCGTGGTCCGGGACCAGCAGCGGTACTCCGGGTCTGGGATGGAGTGGCTGCCGGTCCTGGAGGTCCACCAGATGTGCGGCCGGGCCGGCCGTCCCCACCTCGACCCCTACGGCGAGGCCGTCCTCGTGGCCGCCGAGGGAGACGGCGACGCCCTGTGGACCCGGTACGTCGAGGCGGACCCCGAGGCCGTCGAGTCGAAGCTCGACTCGCAGAAGGCCCTCCGGACGCACGTCCTCTCGGTGGTCGCCGCCGGGTTCGCCGACTCCCGGCGGGGCGTCCTCGACCTGCTCGACGCGACGTTCTACGCACACCAGTCGCCCGGCGTCGACCGGACTGGACTCGTCGAGGGCGTCGTGAGCGACCTGGAGTCGATGGGGATGGTGACGAGCGAGGGCGACGGAGTGACAGCGACGGACCTCGGCGCACAGGTCTCCCGTCAGTACGTCGCCCCCGAGACGGGTGCCCGGATGGTTCGGGGTATCCGGACCGCTCGAACCATGGACGAGGTGACGGCCCTGACCGCCCTCGAGATCGTCTGTGACACGCCGGACATGCACGGGACGTACCTGGGAAACCGAGAACGCGCGGACATGTACCAGTTCGCGCGAGCGCACGCGGGCGAGTTCACCACCGCGATGGGCGAGGCCGAGGACTTCGAGCGGTGGCTGGAGTCGGTCAAGACGGCCCGGATTCTGGCCGAGTGGACCGACGGCGTCGACGCCGAGCGTATCGTCGAGACTTACCGCATCGGTCCCGGCGACCTGGAGTCCCGCATCGAACGGGCCGAGTGGTTGCTCGGGGCCGCGGACGCCCTCTCGACCGTCGTCGGCGTCGAGGTGCCGGCGTTTCGCCGGGTTCGAGACCGCCTGTAATCGGCCTCCGGCGGGGACGGTTCCCGGGCCGCACGCTGGTCGTCGTCGCGCCCGATTCGGTCGCGTTCCTCCCGGTCGCGTTCCTCTCGGTCGAGTTCCGTCCGACTCTCGCGTGCCGAGTCCGGTTGCGAGACGAGCGCGTTCCGACGTTCGTTTCCTCCGCGGACCTTTGCACACCCCCGTCGTTTCGCTCTCCGCAGACGTAGCTACAGACCAGTAGCGCACCGACGCGTCGGTCGTGCGACACCGACGCACGACGCGTTCTTACCATCCGAGAAACGCCGCTCGGTATTTATATGACAAACCCGTCATAGTGCGGGTTTTTAGGGTTCTCACGGGCCGAGAACTGCCTTCAGTATATATCAGCCTGGCTGGCAAAGCTGTGGCTGTAAGGTGTAAGCGATGGCAGCAAATCAATTCCAGAGCAAGATTGGTGGACTGACGATAACCGGCCAGGCTCACAGTTTGAGCGCGTGGTTCGTACTCGCCCTCAGACTCATGATGGGCTACGCGTTCCTGCACGCCGGCGTCGACAAGGTTATGGAGGCGGGGTGGGGCGCAGAGGGGTATCTCCTGAACGCGGTTCCGGCGGAGAGTCCCCTGGTGGGCATGTTCCACTGGATGGGGAACACGGCGTGGTTCGTCGACTTCCTCGCCATCGCCATCCCGTGGGGCGAACTCCTCATCGGCCTGGCCCTCATCGCGGGCGTCTTGACCCGGTTCGCGGCGTTCTGGGGCGCCTTCATGATGCTGATGTTCTACTTCAGCAACTGGGACGTGGCCCACGGCTTCATCAACGGCGACTTCGCGTACATGCTGGTGTTCCTCGCCGTCGCGGCGTTCGGTGCGGGGCGCATCCTCGGCCTGGACGCCATCATCGAGAACTACTCGGTCGGCGGGACGGCCCTGGTGGAACGGTACCCCGCGCTCCGGTACGTCCTCGGCTAAGCGGCGCGAATCGAGCGTCTTTCAGGTTTCCTTTTTCGGCGACTCCCGCGACGACTACCGGACGGTTCGAGAGGAACCCGTCGCACGGCAGCGTGACGTCCGCGGTGACCGGTGACGCGGCGCGGAGAACAGCGCAGAACAGTCGCAGGGCCCTCAGACGCTCGCGTGCTGGTCGATGAGGTTCCGGAGGGTGCTCTTGTCCTTCACGCCCACCAGCTGTTCCACCGGCTCGCCGTCGGCGAACAGTATCAGGGTGGGGACCCCGCGGACGCCGTACCTGCTCGCCAGCTGCTGGTTCGCGTCGACGTCGACTTTGACGACGGCGGCGTCGGTTTCGCGCGCCAGGTCCTCGACGGTCGGTTCCAGCATCTTGCAGGGGCCACACCAGTCGGCGTAGAAGTCCACCAGAACCACGTCCTGGGTCGCGACGAGTTCGTCCAGGTGACTCGCGCCCTCGACGTACACAGGTTCGTTCGGCGCCGCCTCGCCGCCGTCCTGGCTCTCTTCGAGAGACCCGCCGCCTTCGAGACG
>JBEPXT010000094.1:0-14387 GCA_041641795.1 Salinigranum sp. | reverse complement strand
GAGAACGTCAGTTCCGAGTCGGTCGGCGCACTCGAACTGGTCGGAGTCACCGACCTGTCCATCGAGCAGAGCACGATTCGGAACAACACGGTCGGACTCAACGTCTTCAGCGTCGACGGCTACGGGACCAACGGGCCGGTCACGACGAGCGAAACGACGTTCGCAGACAACGACGTCCACGTCCGGGACCAGGCGGACGTCGTCGAACCCGTCACTCAGTTCGAGTTTACCAGGACGATGCCGGGTGACGGTAAGACGGCCTACGCAATCGGGTTCCCCGGCCCGGTCGAGGGGACAGTCGGGGACGTGTTCAACGACTTCGACGGCACCGTCTGGGCGTTCGACGCGGACGACCAGTCCTGGACGCAACCCGACGCGGACACCGACCTCGACTCGCTGGACGCGCTGGTAGTCATCCCAGACGAGGGCGAGACGGCTCGCGCGGTCGTCCGGTACGAGTCCAGCGACAAGCCCTCGCCCGCGGAGGCCGACCTCTCGGCCGGGTGGAACTTCGTCGCCGCCCCGCAGTACGGCACACCGGAGGACGCACTCGCCGCCTCGACTGCCGACCCGGTCCGAGTCGTCGACACGTTCGAGAATCCCGCCGAGGTTCCGGACGACGCCTTCCAGATGCACACGCTCGGGACCGGCGATGCCCCGCTGTTGACGCCGTACACCGGCTACTGGGTCTACACGACCGAGGACGGGACGCTCGGTGCGAACGTGCCCGCCGGCGTCACGGCCAGCGAGTATCCGGGGTACATCAACGCGAGCGCGGCGAGCTAAAGACCATGAACCCAGTCACAGCCAGTCGGACGGGCGTCGCGGCGCTGGTGGTGCTCGTGGTACTCGCGACGCCGCTCGGTGTGACGGCAGTCGCGGCTGACGGGCCACCACAGCCCCCCGCCGCGTACTACGGACAGGTGCTCGTCGGCGGCGACCCGGCCCCGAGCGGCCTCACCGTGAGCGCTCGCGTGGACGGGACCGTCGAGGACACTATCCAGACCGACGGAGACGGGAGTTTCGGCGGCGCCGGCGCTCTCGAGGAGAAAATCGAGGTGCAGGCCGAGAACGGGTCGACGGTCTCGTTCTGGGTCGACGGCGAGCCGACGAACGCCACCGCGACGTGGGAGTCCGGCGACAATCACGAGGTCACCATCCGCCTGGCCGAGATTCCGGCTGCGGACGACGAGCGCCGGGGGTCCTCGGGCGGTGGTAGCAGCGGTGGTGGCGGTGGTGGTGGCGCGGGTGCCGGACCGTCGTTCCCGCCAGCGGTCACCAAGAGTTCGGCAAACATCGACCCCGGGACGAGCAGCGTCGGGGTCACGTTCCCGTCTCAGAGTTCGTTCGAGCGGTTCCACATCCAGTTCCAGAAGGGAACCGACGGACGGGTCACCGTCAGCGAACTCCGGTCGACCCCCGACTTCGCCGGACCGACGAGGGGGCAGTCCACCATCGCAGTCGCGGACGTCGAGGTGCCGCGATCCGCGACCGATGCAGAAGCGACTGTGACGGCCACGCTTCGGACGAAGGGGCTCCCCGACGGCGTAACGCCGTCGTCGCTGCGCATCGAGCACTTCGACGCCGAGGCGGGCGACTGGGAAACCCTGGAGACGTCCGTCGTGAACGAGGGGCCAGACCGGCTAGTCATCAGGGCGAACACGCCCGGGTTCTCCCTCTTCGCGGTGACGGTCGCCCGAGACGACGAGACGACCGTCGGCACGCCTGTCGGGCAGGAGACGCCCGGCGGCGAGACAGCGGCTCCGCCATCGAATACGGACACCGCGGCTCCGGAGGACGCGACGAGTCCGGTCGCGAGTAGCACTCCGACGGAGCAGAGCGGGCTCGACCCAGTTCCGGTCGTCCTCGGGCTGGTCCTCGTCGCCAGCGTCCTGACCGCGGCGTACATCATCCGTCGGGGCTGACCGGAACGTACCCCGGGCCGTCGCAAGGCCCCTCGAGAGGTCCCCGGTTTCCTCCGGGGAGTAGACCGCCACGCTCCGAACGACTGTCGCCGACGGACGGACAGGGGGCCAGTCGGTCTTTCGGCGCGGGACGCGAGTCGCTACCCGGCGCGGTCCATCGCCGCCATCTCGGCCTGCACGTCGTCGAGCCGTCGCCGTATCTCGTCGACCATCGCCGTCTGTTGCTGGTTCGCGGCGGCGACGTCACCCACCTCGTCGGCGATGTCCTCGGCGGCGTCCGCCGTCTCGTCGATCATCGCCACGAGTTCCTCGGCGCTGGCAGCCTGTTCGTCGGTGGCCTGGGCGATGCTCCCCATGCCGTCTGACGTCTCGCGGACGGCCTCGCCGATTTCGAGCTGGTTCTCGACGAGCGTCTCCACGTCGTCGATTGCGTCGGCGAGGCGCGCAGTCGTTCGCTCGACGCTCT
The DNA here is from genome assembly GCA_041641795.1 of Salinigranum sp. Taxonomy (GTDB): domain Archaea; phylum Halobacteriota; class Halobacteria; order Halobacteriales; family Haloferacaceae; genus JBEPXT01. The sequence goes on along the minus strand of JBEPXT010000094.1, from coordinate 11,996 downwards.
CGACGGTCTCCTCGGCGTTCGACTGGATGTCGCCGACGATGGTCTCTATCTGGTCGACCTCCGTCTGGGACTGCTCGGCGAGTTCCTTTATCTCGCTGGCGACGACGGCGAACCCCTCGCCGCCGCGGTCGGCGTGCGCCGCCTCGATGCTCGCGTTGAGTGCGAGCAGGTTCGTGCGGTCGGCGATGTCGTTGATCACCTCCACCAGCGAGTCGACCTCGGCGATGCGGTCCTCGAGCGACCGCGTGTGCTCGGAGACGTCCTCGGCGTCTTCGACGACCGTCTCCATCTCCTCGAGGACCTGCGCGGCCGTCTCCTCCGAGTCCGCCGCGAGCGTCGCCGCCTCGGCGCTCTGGGTATCCACCTCCTCGGAACTGGCGGCGATTTCCTCGACGGTCGCGCTGAACGTCGACACCTCGCCGCTGGCGTCGTCGAGATTCTCGGCCTGCGTCGAGACCATCTCGCTGATGCGCTGCGAGGAGTCGGCGACGTCCGCGGCCGAGTCGTCGAGTTCGTCGACGGCCGTCTCGACCTGTCGGGTCATCCGTCGCTGGAGTGACTCGATGGCCTCCTGTTTCTCGACGAGTTCGGTGTTGCGGGCGTTCACCTGGAACGCGCCGACGACGGTTCCCTCCGGGTCACGCAGCGGGAGGGACTTGCAGCGAACGTGGAACTCGTCACCCCCCGCGTCGTAGGCCGTCCGGAGGTAGTCTTCGCGTATCGGCTCCCCGCGCTCGACGACCGTCTCCGAGAGGACCTTCGACTTCCCTTTCGTCCCCAGGAGGTCGATGGCCCGGGTGCCGACGGCGTCGGCGGCCGCGTGGCCGGTGAGTCGCTCGTTGTGCCCGTTCCAGTGCTGGATGACTCCCTCCGCGTCGATGACGTAGGTAGGTTCCGGGAACGTCTCGACGACGGTCTCGAACATGTGTTGCCAGAAGTCGCGCTCCCGTCTGAGCGCGGCTTCGCGATCTGTACTACCGTCGACGTCGGGGCCGAGTGCATCGATGAGCATGGAAACACCTGGGTCAGAGGACTCCTGACGATGTCACGGGACCGGACAAATATGCGTCGCCCCAGTATCGAGATGTGATAACTGGGTCAGGAGTCGTCGGTGAGAATCGTCACGCAGCGTCCGAATTCGTCACCGGAAAATCGTGCATATTGATTTCGTTTAGCACGATTCGGTGCTGTCAGTCTGTCCGACAGGACGGGGAACGCGACTGGCAAGCACCCCGGGAGTAGGCGAGAGAACGAGCGGGGACGAACGGGTGACGGGGGCAGCGACCGGAGGCGAGCGACTGGCGAGAGAACAAGTCGAAACGATTGCTGTCAGTGAACGGGTCGAAACGACAGACCGGAGAGCGCCTCAGGAGGTCGCGTCGGCGGCGGCGTCGCGTGCGTAGCCGCTGACGAACGCGCGACGGAGGACCGTCAGCAGAAGGTACGTCTCGTACTTCTGCGTCTCGCAGTGCTCGCACGGCGACATCTCCGCGGCGAGGCGGGCCAGTTCCTCGGAGAACTCGCGTTCCAGGTCCTGGACCAGGTCAGCCACCTGCGGGCGGACGTGGGCGACCATCTCGTCGACGACGTCCTCCGACCCGTCGGGCAGGCGGTACGAGAGCACGATGGTGTTGGCCCGGTAGTACTTCGTCGTCCCGCCGCGTCGCTCCTCGAGGCGCGATACCTCCAGCAGTCCCGCGTCCCGGAGTTCGTTGACGTGGTGCCGAATGGTGTTTTCGGTGCGCTCGAACCCTCGGTCGGCCAGTTCGGCGTGCAGCTCCGCGACGGTCCGCTCCCGTTCGGCGAGCATGTCCAGAATCGTCGCCCGCGCCGGCTGGTCGACCGCGCTCGAAACGTCGGTGTCGCGCACGGCGATGTCGCGCAACGGAACCGGTGTGGAGAACTCGGTCATCGCTACGGCACCAATGGCCGTCCACGTGGAAAAGGTTTCCAGCGCCGCCCGAAGCCCTGGACGGCCGGTTGGACCGGTCGAACGACACGTGAGCGTATCCGAACATATCATTTGAATAATACATTTACGGTCGGCTCTCCTACTCGCTAATGGAGACACACCATGTCAGATACAGTCCAGTTTCGCGTCGTCGACTTCGACTGTCCGACCTGCGCGAGCAACGTCGAACGAGTGCTGAAGAAGGCGGAGGGCGTCGAGAGCGTCGAGGTACACTACACCACCGGCCGCGTCGAAGTCGGGTTCGACGAGAGCGTCGCCGACCCGGCCGACTTCGAGCAGGTCATCGAGAACCAGGGCTACACCCCCACGCCCGCGTGATGAGAGACGCCGTGCTACCACCCACCTGGAAGCGGTACGCCCGGAAGCACCGCAAGGGACTCGTGGCGGCCGCGAGCGGCCTGCTGTACGGCGGCGGCTGGACGCTGGGCTACGCCACGGCGTTCGACGCCGTGAGCGCGGGCGTCCTCGTCCTGGCCGCCGTCGTCGGCGGGTACGACATCGCCAGGACGGCCTACTACGAGGTTCGTGGCGGGACTCTCGGCGTCAAGACGCTGGTGACGCTCGCCGCGGTGGGAGCTATCGCCATCGGCGAGTACTGGGAGGCGGCGGCCGTCGTCTTCCTGTTCGCGCTCGGGAGCTACCTCGAAGGACGCACGATGCGGAAGACGCGCCGCGCCCTGCAGGACCTCCTGGAGATGACTCCCAGCACCGCGCTCGTCAGGCGCGGGAGCGTATCCGACGGGCAATCCGGGACCGGAGACGAAGACGCCGCGACGTCCGGCGAAGGAGACGAGGGCGGCCTGGTGGAAGTGCCGGCCGACGACGTGGAGGCCGGCGAAGTCGTCGTCGTCAGACCGGGCGCGAAGATTCCGGTCGACGGCGAGGTGCTGGAGGGCGAGAGCGCAGTCGACCAGGCGCCCGTCACCGGGGAGAGCGCGCCCGTCTCGAAGACGGCGGGCGACGAGGTGTACGCGGGGACGATTAACCAGGCGGGCGCCCTGGAGGTCAGGGCGACGGGGACGGGGTCGGACACGACGCTCCAGCGCATCATCCGGCGCGTCGAGGAGGCCCAGGAGGCCCAGGCGCCGACGGAGACGCTCATCGAGCGCTTCGCGAAGTACTACACGCCCGCAATCGTCCTGCTCGCGGTGGGGGCGTACGCGGTCACCCGGAACGCGATGATGGCGCTGACGCTCCTGGTCATCGGGTGTCCGGGCGCCCTCGTCATCGGCCCCCCGGTCAGCATCGTCAGCGCAATCGGAACCGCCGCGCGCAACGGTCTGCTGCTGAAGGGCGGCGAACACCTCGAACGGGCGGGTACAATCGACCTGGTCGCTTTCGACAAGACCGGGACGCTCACCACGGGAGACGTCGCGGTTCGGGACGTCGCCGCCTTCGAAGCCGCCCCCGACGGCGTTCCGGCGCCGAAGACGACGGGGCACGGGGGCGACGACGGCCTCGCATCGGGCGACGGACCGGTCGACGACGGGGCGGCCGGACGGGTGCTCCGCCTGGCCGCCATCGCCGAGAAGAAGAGCGAACACCACCTCGCCGGGGCGATTCTGTCGGCGGCGACGCCCGACGACGAATCGGGGGGGCCGGCCGTCGCCGACGGCGGAACGCTCGTCGCGTCGGCCCGCGTACCCGACCCGGACGACTTCGAGGTGAGCGCCGGCAAGGGCGTCGTGGCTCACTACGAGAGCCGAGCAATCGTCGTCGGGAACCGCCGACTCCTGGAAGAGCGGTCGATACCCGTCCCGGAGCGCGCCGACGAGTACGTCCGGGAGCGAGAAGAGGCCGGCGAGACGGCGGTGTACGTGGCGCTGGAGGGAACCGTCGTCGGGGCCGTCGCACTCGGCGACGAACTCCGCGAGGCCGCCCCGGGCGTCGTCCGGTCGCTCCGGGACGCCGGCGTCCGGACGGTGATGCTGACCGGAGACAACGAGCGGACGGCGCGGGCGGTCGCCGAAACGGTCGGCGTCGACGAGTTCCACGCGGAACTCCTCCCCGAAGACAAGCAGCGTCGCACCCGGGAACTCCGCGACGACGGCCACGTCGTGGCGATGGTCGGCGACGGCATCAACGACGCGCCGAGTCTCGCGACGGCCGACGTCGGCATCGCGATGGGCGCGGCGGGGACCGACACCGCCATCGAAACCGCCGACGTGGCGCTGATGGCCGACGACCTGGAGCGCATCCCGTACGCCGTGACCCTCAGCAAGGCGACCCGCCGGAACATCTACCAGAACGTCGGCATCGCCGTCCTGACCGTCGCAGTGCTGCTCGCGGGCGTGCTGACGAACTACGTCCACCTGGCCGGCGGCATGCTCGTCCACGAGGGGAGCGTCCTGGCGGTCATCCTCAACGGGATGCGCCTCCGCCGACACTCGTGACCCGCGTATTCCGCGACCGGCCGGCACTCACGGACGCCCCGTCCGACCGCTACCCGCGGACGCCCCTCCTCACCTGCACAGACCACCGAACGAAGCGCGCAGACACACTCCACACCGATGAACACGACTTCGCAGACGCACACCGACGAGACGAACTGGAGCGTCGTATACGAGAACGCCGACCCGATTCGCATCCGCGACCCGGCCGCCGAAGCGCTCGGCGTCCTCGAACCGGGGGACCCGTTCGTCGTCACGTACCGCGACGTGGTGATGGCGGCGGGACACTCCTGTCCGACGGCGGCGGGTGCCTACCGCATCGCCCAGGTCGGCCTGGACGCGCTGTACGGCGAGGACTTGCCCGTCCGAGGCGACGTCGCCGTGCTGGCCGGCGGACCGCGGGACGACCCGACCTACGGCGTCCTGTCTCGACTGGTCTCGTTCGTCACCGGCGCCGCCGGGGAGGACGGATTCGGGGGCCTGGCCGGGGGCCACGGCGCCCGGGCGAATCTTCTCTCGTTCGGCGACATCGACGCAGACGGCGTCGCCGTCGAGTTCACCAGGACGGACACTGGGGAGGCGGTCCGTGTCACCTACCACGTGGGAGCGGTGCCCTCGGCCGGGGACGCGACGCGATACCTCGCGGACATAATCGAGGGGACCGCGACCCGGGAGGAGCGAGAGGCGTTCGCGAGCGCCTGGCACGTCCGGGTTGAGCGCGTTCTCGCGAGCGACGACCTGTTCTCCGTCGAACCGGCTCCCGGCGACCGCTGACGAACGGGGTCTGCCGGATTCCGGCCCCTCACAGGGAACTCTGGCCTCCCCAGCGAGAGAACTCAGTCGCCGCCCCTCGTACTCAGTCGCCACCCCCGCCGGCGAACGTCTCGTAGGAGGTGAACTCGACGTCGTCGGGGTCCCCGGGGAGCAGCGGTCCGAGGAGGTCATCCTCCCAGGTCCGCCACCGCTCTGGATACTCGTCGTTCGGAACCGGGTCGTCGACCGGCCCCCAGAGCGCCACCCACGCCTCGCGGCTCTCGTAGGTCCAGACCGCCGTGAACGCGCCGTCCCGCTCCCCTTTGATACCGCGGAGAAACTGGTAGTCGACCAGTCCCGGGAGGTCGAACAGCCCTCGTCGCTCGGCTTCGGCGACGGCCTCGCGGAAGGCGTCTCCGTCCGCCTCGTCCGCCAGTTCGTAGTGGTGGATGCTGACGATCATCTCGCGTCGGTCCGGCTATCTCGCCGGGGCGCAATGCATCCACCGGCCGCGGGGGCCTGGGCCGACCACCTGTAATCGGTTCGGTCGCCCTCGACTACCGCTTCCGGAGGGCGACCAGGTAGTGCGAGTCGGGCGTTCCCGACGGCCGTTCGAGTTCGGCGACCTCCCACCCGGTTCCGACGGCCGCCTCGCGCACCCGGTCGGGACCGAACAGCCGAAACAGCAAGACGTCGCTCACGTCGCCCTCGTACTCGAAGGTAATCACCCGCGAGGCGCGTCCCCGCGCGGGGTCCTCGCGGTAGCCCACGAGGTCGCTCACCGCCGGGTCGTCCGGGTCGTAGCAGTCCAGCACCGCCGTCGCGTCGGGCGCGGTCACGAACGCGAGGTCGCCGAGGAACCTGCGGAGCCCCTGCATCGACCCGGCCAGGCCCAGTTGCGTCCCGTACGCGAGCGCCGACTGGAATCGGTCGCGCTCGAACTGTTCGCGCACCGCGAACATGTCCCCGCGGCGGGCGTCTCGCACGCCTCGCTCGCGCATCGTCTCGACCAGGTGGTCGCTCGCCTCGACGGCGACCACCTCGAAGCGGTCCTGGAAGTACAGCGCGTGCGTGCCGACGCCGGCACCGAGGTCGACCAGCGGACCGTCGAGCCACGAGGCGATCCACTCCCCGGTCGGATTCTCGGCCTCGAAGGACCCGAAGTAGAATTGCTCGATCGGGTGGTCGCGTTCAGTCTCGCCGTCTCGCTGGACGAGGGGTTCGCTCCGGTCGCCGCGGTGGTGGTCGCGGAGCGCCCGTCCGAATGGGTCGGGAACCATCGTCTCGAACGGGACGGCGCTAGCCGCATAACTGAAACTGAAGTGTGGTGCCGATTCGCATTCGGAGAGTTCCCGGTGTTGCCCGCCTCGAGGATTCGGGTCGCCCCCGCAAGAGACACCGTTCGCTCGTCGGTGCGAAGGGGCGTGGAGAAGCGAATCCGAGGCGGATGCGGGAGAAGTGGGCCGGCGCAGATTGTGAACCACGGTCGTTCCGCCCGCTTCACTCCCTGGTTCAAATCTTCGCGGCCGCATTCGACACCCGCGGCTCACGTCCGTTCGCCGCGGTGGGAGAAGTGGGCCGGCGCAGATTTGAACTGCGGTTACGGCCACCCGAAGGCCGAAGGATACCAAGCTACCCCACCGGCCCGCAGGTCTGACTGATGGTTGCTCGGCGTTTAACAGTTGTGATTGTCGAGTGGCGAGACAGGCTCCCACACACCCGCAGTCAGTTGATTAGCGGGGTGCTCGGGTCCCAGGTCGACCGGGGCGACGCAGCGTCACCCCGGAGTCAGTACTGCGTGTAGCCGTTCGTATCGAGGAAGTTGTGGGCCACGGTGATGGCGTGGTCGGCGTGGAGCACTTCGGGGCCGAGGCGGACGCGCACGTCGGCCGCGTCGTCGAGGGCCTCGCGTTCGGCGTCGGTGAAATCGCGGTGGTCCGAGAGGACGAACACCGGGTCGGACGGGGGGTCGACGTCGACCAGCGGTCGCCCCGCCTCGTGGAGTTCGACCACGGTCGACCCGGACGCGAATTCGGACAGCGTCTCCGCGAATCCGAACCGGCGAATGGACACGCCCGGACTGCTCTCGGCGGCCATGTGACCGATGGCCCCCTCGCGGTCGTCGAGCGCGCCCCGAATCAGCGCCGCAGTGCTCCGTTCGTCCGGGTTCAGTCGGCGTACCTCCGCTCCGTCGACGGTGACGGTGTACGCGTCGCTCACGACCAGGTGGACGCGAACGTCCGTCCTGATGGCGTGCGAGAGGAACAGGGCCGAGTTGACGCAGCGACAGAGCACGTCGAGGCGGCCGGCGCCGCCGGCGATGTCGTCAAGCGAGAAGTCGGGTGTCGTCGGCGCGTCGTGGCCGAGGACGATGAACTGGCGCATACACGGGCGTCTCGGCGGGCGAGTATGGGTCTGTCGAACGCGCCACCGGCCCAGGTATCGACCGCACGGGCAACGGCGCCGGAGAATCCATCGTCGTCAATCAGCGCCGGGCGTCCACTCCTCCAGACTGACCACCGCGTCGACCAGTCGGTCCAGGTCGCCCGTCTCGCCGCCGTCGACCCGCGCGAGGACGGTTCCGCCGACGGCCGACGCCTCGACGTCCCCGACGAGAATCTTCGGCAGCGAGGACTGCTTGAATCCCTCGACCACGGCGAAGTCGGTTCCGGGTTCCAGGTCGGTCAGCGTCGCCTCCAGCGTCTCGACGCCGGTTTCGGGCGGACGGCGCCCCTCGCGGCGAATCTCGAACGTGTAGGACGGCGTGATGCCGACGACGGCATCCGCCCCGGCCTCGCGATGGCGGTAGGTGTCCTTCCCCGGTTCGTCGACGTCGACATCGTGGTGGATGCCCTTGACCGTCACCACCCGCCCCCGGTCGGCGAGTCGGGAGACCAGGCGCTCGACCAGTGTCGTCTTGCCCACGTTTCGGTAGCCCACGACGCCGACAGCCTTCATGTGGTCCCGTGGGCGTCGGAGACTCTTGTACCTGGGGTGTCAGCACGGGAGGCGGCCAGCGGAGCGACCCCCGCAGCGGTATCGACCGGGAGCGAAGCCGCTACCCGCCGTACCCGTACTCGCCGTAGCCCTGGAGACCGTACTCGTCTTCGAGCGTCTGGGTCGCAGTCGTCGTCTCCGCCGGAGTCGGTGACGGCGTCGCGGTGGGAGTCTGTGTGGGAGTTTCGGTCGGCGTCGGTGACGGCGTCGCCGTCGGGTCCGGCGTTGGCGTGGGCGTGGGCGTCGGGGTGCTGTCGGTTCCGCTCCACTTGTCTTGGGACTCGCCGTCGAGGGTGACGTCCACCGTTCCCGCGAGAATCTCGAAGGAGTCGACGTCCCCCGTGAAGTAGAACGTGTCCGTTCCGCCGGGGTCCACCCAGCCGTCGGCCGACTGCTCGGAGATTTCGTCCCAGTAGCTGTCCGGCACGTCGGCGCCGGTGCGCAACTCGCCGGTCACCGAGACGGCGTAGTGTGCGTTCTCCGTTCCCGTGCCGGTGATGACGAGTTCGTGCTCGACTGGTGCGGGCGTCGGCGTGGCAGTCGGTTCCGGCGTCAGTGTCGGCGTCGGTTCGGGTGTGGGAGTGGCAGTCGATTCCGGGGTCGGCGTTTCCGTCGGAGACGGCGTCGGCGTCGCTGTGGTCGTGGTCGTCGGGATCGGTGTCGGCGTCTCCGTCGGCGTGGAGTCGCCGCCCCCGCCGCCGGAGCCACCCGAGGACCCACCGCCTCCCGAGGACCCACCGCCTCCCGAGGACCCACCGCCTCCCGAAGATCCGCCGTTACCCGGCGGTGGGGCCCGCGTCGTCGGTTCGGGCGTCGAGGTCGGCGCGGACGTCGAAGTCGGCACGGGCGTCGGCGTCGCCGTCGACGTGGGCGTGGCCGACGTCTCGGGGGTCCCGTCGGTCGGTTCCTCCGGCGCCACAGTCGTCGGGTCCGGCGTCGGCGGTCCCCGGCCGGCACCCGACGGCGGCGGCGACCGTCCACCCGTCGCGGCGGCAGACTGCTTCGCGACGGGCGTGCCGCCGAATCCGAACCCCGCGAACTCCGCCGACGGTGTGGCTCCCCCGCTATCGGTTCCCGTGCATCCAGCGACCGCCGCGACGAGCGTACTCGCGGTCAGCAGAAACGCGCGTCGCCCGACGCGAAGTGGTCCTCTCGTCCGTTTCGTCGACTCGTCGCACGGCCCGCTATCTGGTGGGCCCCCCTCGCGTTCGCGTGCCATGCTAACCCGTACGTGGTCGGGGTAAAAATAACTTCAGTATTTACTGAATATAGGATATTCTATACTGTACGGAATTTCTGACTGACGTGCGCGGGGACGAATCCGGACGCGGGTCGGGTCGTGACCGTCCAGTTGAGATACGGCGGCAGCCGACGCGTGCGCCGGCTGGCAACCGGGATGCGTCGGTACGGCGAACGAGATGCGCCGGTAGGGCGACCGGCGTGCGCCGAGAGGTCAGTCGGTCAGGCCGTACCCGCGACGGAACAGCACGACGTTGAGCGTCGCCACCGCGAGCGTCAGCCCGGAGAGGACCGCCAGCGAGGTTACGGGGTCGACCTCCGACTGCCCGAGGAAGCCGAACCGAACGCCGTTCACCATGTAGACCATCGGATTGGCGAGCGAGAGGTCCCGGAGCAGCGGCGGCAGTTCGGCGATGGAGTAGAAGACGCCGCCGAAGAACACCAGCGGGCGGACGATGAACTGGTTCATCATCGTCAGGTCGTCCCAGTCCTCGGCCCAGAGACCCCCCACCAGTCCGATGCTCGCGAACAGGAGCGTGATGACCAGGGCGAAGGCGAGCAGGAACAGGGGCCTGGCGACGCCGACGGGCGTGAACACCGCGCCCACGACGGCGATGAGCACGCCGACCACGACACCGCGGACCGACGCGGCGGCGGTGTACGCCCCGACCATCTCCGCGTACGAGAGCGGCGAGGTCAGCGGTTCGTGGATGTACTCGTTCCACCGGCCGTGGAAGATGGAGAAGGAGGCGTTCTCGAACGCGTTGGAGATGGCTCCCAGGACGACGAGTCCGGGGAGGATAAAGAGGATGTACGGGACGCCGTTTATCTCGTTGATTCGCTCGCCCAGGATGACGCCGAACACCGAGAAGTAGAGGACGTTGGTGATGAGCGGCGGCGCGAAGGTGTTCTTCGGTCGCCGGAGGAATCGGAGAATCTCCCGCCGGGCGAGGGTCCGGAAGCCGGTCGTGAAGAGGCGATTCTGCGACGTCGTCCCCCCGTCGGCACGCGCGCGGGATTCGTCGGACGGTCCGCCGGTGCCGCGGTCACTGCCCACCGGTCGCCACCTCCCCGTCCGCATCGGCCGACTCGTCGCCCCGGGTCAGGTCGACGAACACCTCCTCCAGGGAGGTCCGCGACACGTCCAGGTTGACGATTTCGAAGTCCCGTCGGTCCAGTTCCCGGACGATGTCCGGGGCGACCAGGCCACCCTGTCGCGCCGTGATGACGAGTCGGTCGTCTCGAAGCTCCACGGCCTCGACCTGCCCGTTTCCGGCGGCGAGCGACGGCGGAGACGGGGGCGACTCGCGGAGCGTGACGGTGATGCGGTCTGTCCCCCGGTCCATCAGGTCCTCGGGGCTGGCGACTTCGACGACGCGACCGGCGTCGAGGATAGCCACCTCGTCGCAGAGTCGTTCGGCCTCCTCGATGTAGTGGGTCGTCAACAGAATCGTCGTCCCCGACTCGTTGAGGTCGACGATGGTGTCCCAGAGGTCGCGGCGGAGCTGGACGTCCACGCCCGCGGTCGGTTCGTCGAGGATGAGCAGGTCTGGGTCGGTGACGAGCGCTCGCGCCAGCATGAACCGCCGCTTCATCCCGCCCGACAGCCAGTCGAACCGGGTGTTTCGCTTGTCGTAGATACCGACTCGCTTCAGCACCTCGTCGGCGCGCGCTCTCGCGACGGACGCCGGGATGTCGTGGTAGCCGGCCTTGTGCTCCAAAACCTCCCGGATGGGGAAAAAGCGGTCGACGTTGAACTCCTGTGGCGCCAGACCGATGCTGTCGCGGGCCGCCCGGTAGTCGTCTTCCACGTCGTGTCCGAAGACCCGGGCCTCGCCGCCCGACTTCCGCACGAGGCCGACGAGGATGTTGATGAACGTGGTCTTTCCCGCGCCGTTCGGACCGAGCAGACCGAAGAACGACCCCTCGGGGACCGTGAGGGAGACGCCGTCCAGCGCCTGCACGTCGGCGTACTGCTTTCGCAGGTCGCGGGCGTCGATAGCAGCAGTCATCTACGGCGCGTTCGGCGACGCGGACGATTAAACGCACTGGAGTCGGAACCGGCGTATGATAGACAATGGCAATCAATTATACAGATTAAACCCGTTTGGACTCAAGTAGGTAATTAACGAATATTATCATAATCAATCATTATATTTATGTAGCAGATATCGCTCTGTTCTGGCGAGGTCTCACGGATGGTACGAATCTCACTAATGCACCGACAGGCGCGACGCACGACGACCGACACGCTCCCGAACACACGACCCAGATGACCGACGACACCCGACACACGACTCGAATCGAACGCGAAACGGACGCTCCGCTCGTCCCGGACGTGAGTTCACACCAGAACGCGACGACGGACGTGCTCAGAGAGGAGATGACCGCTATCCGGCGCCGACTGGACCGACTCGAACGGACCATCGGCGACCAGCCGACGCCGGGCGGACGACAGACCGCCGGCGAACGGCCAACCGGCGAGGGGCAGGGCGTCACCGAGGGAGAGCGAACGCGATGACGGAGCGAGGTGGTGAACGCGGCGCGGAGACGGGCTCCTCGCCCACCCAGCGCGTGGACACAGACTGTTACGCACGAGACATCGACAACCCGGCCGGCCGCGAGTTCCGCGAGATGCTCGACGA
>JBEPXT010000093.1:0-14391 GCA_041641795.1 Salinigranum sp. | reverse complement strand
GACCGCCCTGAAAAATCTCTCTAAAACCATCTGACGCTTCCGGGTGAAATTTCTCCTCCCGCGTTTCGTAAAACATTTGAAGAATTCGAGGAAAGATAGCCCACGCCCCCGGCATGAACCCCCGAGCACCGACCGACGAGGTACTCGACGTCGTCAGGCGTCGGGTCGACTTGCTGGACGTCCTCATCGAAGGGCCGTATCAGAAATCGACGCTGGTCTCGAAACTCGACGTCTCCCGTTCGACCGTCGACAGGGCCACGAGGCGACTCGAGTCGCTGGGTCTCGTGACGTACACCGACGGCGGGCTCAGGACCACGACTGTCGGCCGCATCGTCTACGAGGAGTACCGTCGGGTCGTGCCCCGAATCGAGAGCGTCATCGACGCCCGCGACCTGCTGGAGTCGCTCCCCGCGGACGCCGACCTGGCTCCCGACCTGCTCGTCGGCGGGACCGTCGTCCGCGCAGACCAGGTCGCCCCGCAGGTCCCCGGGTCGAAAATCGCGGAGCTGTTCGCCGACGCCGACCGCTGTGACGGCCTGGCCAGGGCCCACTCCCCCGGATCCGCCGTGCGGGTCATCGAGGACCGGGTCCTCTCCGGCGGGATGGAACTGTCCATCGTCGGCGAGCGGCAGTTCCTCGAGTACCTGCGGTCGGACCTGTCTGACCGCTTCGAGCGCCTCGCCGAGGCGGAGCAGGTCCGGCTGTGGGCCGTCTCGGACGTTCCTTACGGCCTGTTCCTGTTCGAACGCGGCGACCGGAGGACGGCCTGTATGCTGGTCTACGACGGGGACACCGTCCTCCGGGGCGTCGTGGTCAACGACTCCCCCGACGCGGTGGAGTGGACGCGAGACGCGATTCGCGCGTATCGTCAGCGGGCCGTCCGCGTCGACCGGTGACGGTCGGTTCCCGGGCCGGACCGTCCGCCCGACGTTCGACGCCGGCATCGGCGAGACCGACTCGCCCCTCAGTCGAGGCCGATGCGGTACCGGGTCTCGGGGAAGTGCTCGCCGCCGATGACCGTCTCGCCTTCGTCAACCCGCTCGAAGCCGAACGCCTCGTAGAACGCGTTGCCGGGTGCGTTCGCCGAGAGCACCATCGCCTGAATTTCGTCGACCTCGCGACGCCGGAGTTCCTCGCGCGTCCGGTCGAGCAACGCTCTCCCGAATCCGTCGCGGCGGCGTCCGGGAGCCACGTACAGGCGGAGAATGTACCCCGCGGCGCCCTTCCAGACGGCGTGGGAGAACCCGACTACGTCGCCGTCGCCCCCTGTCTCGTCCTCGTCCTCGGCGACGAGGACGACGGACCGCGGCCGGTCGAGTTCGTTCACGAACTCGTCGCTCCGGTACCACTCGTCGACGGCCTCGTCGACGTTCTCACGGTTGAGAACGTCTGGATAGTCCGTCTCCCAGGAGTCTTTCGCCACCCTGTAGATGGCCTCGAAGTCGTTCCTCGTCGCCCTGCGAACGCGCATACGTGTCAGTACCTCGAACGGACGGTTATCCTTTGCGGCGGGGGGTCGCGCACCGGCCGCCGTCTCCCGGCGGTCGCGCCGAGAGCGACGGACGAACGGGTGGGTCCGGCGCGACGCCCCCCGCGTCAGACGACCAACCAGCAAAGTTAATTATCATCTGATAGTACGTTCAGTCGTCGTGAATTCGAAGGGCGACTCGTGGGAGAGAGGCCGTCAGCGGCGCACACCGAGCGACGTCCTTCGGAAGCCGTCTGCGCCGGCCCGAGGGCACGTCCGGAGGCCACCCGCGCTGACTGGGACGTTCGTCCGACGAGAGCCCCGCTGGTGCGTGCAACCTGTCCCGGTGGGAGAGGAGGTCCGGACGTGACAGGCGCGCCCGGGTCACCCGGTCGAGACGACGCGGGCCCCTCCGACTCGTCGGACCCAGCCGTGACCGTCCCTTCCGACTCGTCGGAGTCCGACGAGGAACCGCTGACCCACGATACCGTCTTCTCTGTCCTGAGCAATCGACGTCGCCGCCTGGCGATATACTACCTCCGGCAGTGCGAGGACACCGCCCGGGTCGGCGACATGGCGACGCAACTCGCCATGTGGGAGAACGACGTCTCGGAAGGGACGCTGACGTACCGCCAGCGAAAGCGCGTGTACACCTCGCTCGTCCAGACGCACCTCCCGAAGCTCGCCGACTCGGGATTCGTCACCTACGAGCGCAACCGGGGGACCGTCTCGCTGACCGACCGCGCGGCGACGCTGGACCTCTACCTGGAACTGGTGGACGACGACGACGTCCCGTGGGCCGTGTACTACCTCGGCCTGTCGGCTATCTCGGGACTCGTCGTCGGCCTGGCCTGGGCGGGCATCTCCCCGTTCGCCGCTGTTCCGGGGCTGGCGTACGCGGGTGTCGTCACCGCCGCCCTGGCGCTGTCGGCGGCGGTCCACGTCCGGCACACCCGACAGGGCCGCGTCGGCAGTCCGGACCAGCGCCTGGAACCCGACGTCCCGTCGCCCCCAGTCGTCACCGCCGACGAGAGGGACCCTACCGACTGACCCGAACGGCAGGTCGACGTCCCGTCAGGCGCGGAGTCGGTGGACGACCGTCCGTCCGCGCCGACGCGCCTCCGGGAACGCAGCGAGAACGAGCAGCGCGAACAGCCCGCCGGTGAGCAACACCGTCAGGTCCGAAACCGGGGGTCCTCCGAGCGTTCCCGCGGCGGCCGTCACCAGTCCGAGGCTCCCGACCAGGAGGAGGAACGTCGAGGGCCGTGGTTCCTCGTCCGGGGCGTCGACCATGTGCGCCGACACCTCGCCGGCGCGCTCGGCCAGCCGAACCACCTTCTCGTCGGCGTCGTACTCCGCGATGCCGAGTTCGTCCAGTTTCGGCAGGTGCGTCTGGTGGAGCGAGATGTAGACGCTCTGTCGCACGTTTCGGGGCGCCGGACGCTCGCCGGACTCCACGGCGGCGATGTACTCGGCCAGGTCGCGGACCGCCGCCGCCTCCTCGTCTGTCCGGAGGCGGTCCAGAACCAGCCGCCGCCGGTCGTTTCGAAGGACGTCGTGAATCTCGGACGGGTCGAGGTGTGTTTCGTCGGGCGCCTGGCCCATCACGCCTCCGGTGTTCATCCCCTCTAGTTCACTGTTCGAGTACTATGAATGTATGTAATTCCTGAAAGTCTGATAAAATGACTGGGTCGTTGATAGTTCCGGTCGGGGCACGAGAAGTCGCGCAGTTGCGACGGAACTCGTTCGTTGCGACGAACGCTCGCCCGATACGACGACGTTCGTCCGAAACGGCGAGCGCTCGCTACGACAGCCACTCCTCCGGTTTGGTGTCGTAGTCGACGTCCGTGGCGGCGATTCGCTCCGCCAGGTCTGCGTCGAGTTCGAACGTCTGGAAGTTCTCGCCGTCGTACCGTATTCGCTTGCCGACCTCCTCGGGTTCCGGTTCGCGGTTTCGTCGCCTGGCGACTTCCACCTCGTGTTCGTCGTACTCCTTGACGATGGTCATCAGGTTCACCGGCCGGCCCCAGAGCCGGTAGATGCGTTCGAGCACCTGCTTTGCCTGCCCGATGTCGAGCATGATGCCGTTGTACTGGTGGCCCAGCAGGAGTTCGTTCTTGTTGTCGAAGTTCCCGTCGTAGACGGCCACCGTCGGCTTCCCGAAGTTGGTGAACTGCAACAGCAGCTTCTTCTTGACGTCCTCGTAGTCGCTGCTGGTCACCCGGAAGTCTCCGCTGGACTGCATATACTCGTAGGTGAAGTAGTGGTTGTCCGAGACGAACTCCTGGGAGAGAAACGCGTCGATGAAGGTGACGTCGTTGTGGCTCTCGCGGATTTCGCGCATCCGGTCCCACCCGGCGGCGTAGTCCACCTCGGCGACGGCGTCCGCCACCGTGGCGTACTTCTCGTCGTCGAACATGTACCGGGATATCTGTTCGAGTTCGGACCGGCGGATGCGGCGGACGAACCCCCGGTGCTGGGGTTTGACCAGCGAGTAGTGTCGCTCGGCGAGTCCCTCGTAGGTCAGCACCTTCCACGGGTAGCGCTCGACGTCGACGACTCGCTCGCCCCCTTCGTCGGTCTCCCCCGAGAGGGCGGCGTCGAGGGCCTCGTGGTCCACGCGCGGGTCGTCGGGCCCCTGTGCGGCCAGGTCGTCGAGCGTCTCGGGTTTCACCCCGTCGACTGCCGGGTGGGGTTCGAGCAGTTCCTGGACCGCGTCGAAGTCCACCTCGTCGTGGAAGTTCCGCCACGTGATTCCCTCGACGCGGAGGAGTTTGTCGGCCACCTCGCGGCGGTTGGTGGTGTTCTCGATGTACTCCCACAGCTCTTTCCCGAGTTTGTACGGGTTCAGGCCGGGCGACCCGAGGACCCGCGCCTGGTGGTCGGCGTACGTGATGAACTCCTCGGTGCCCGCGAACCGCTCGTCGCCCATCATCAGCGACTCCCAGTAGGCGGCCCAGCCCTCGTTCATCACCTTCGTCATCTTCTGCGGGGCGAAGTAGTACGCCTCGGTCCGCAGCATGTCGAGGACGTCCTTCTGCCAGGGTTCCATCTCCGTAGCCTTGCCGGTGTCCGCGTCGTACTGGCGGCCGTGCCGCTGGATGAACCCGAGGACGTCCTTGCGCGGCTCCTCCAGTTCGGCGGCGGCCTTCTCGGCGGCCTCGCGGTCGGCCAGCCAGCCCTCGTCGAACACCTGGCGGCGGACCTCCTCGGAGATGTCCATCTGTTCGAGTCGGCCCCGGAGTTCGGCCGTCTCCTCGCGGGTGCGCGGCTCTGCGCCCGGCGGCCGGTGCTGGTCGATGGTGTCCTCGAGGACGAGGACCGCGTCGATGAACTGCTCGACGTCCTCGCGGTCTATCTCGGGGTCTTTCATGTAGTCCGCGATGGACTCGGCGTGCCGTTCGAGCATCGCCGCGGCGTCGAGGTCGCTCTCGCCGCTGAACAGCCCGAACCACCGGTTGTTGGCGAAGAAGTCGGCGTGGGCCTCCACGTGCGTGATGACCGCCTTCTGGTCGGCCATCGAGTTGGACTCCTGGAGGAACGCGTGGCTCGGGTCGTCGTTGTTGACGATTTCGAAGGCCTTGCCCATCCCGAACTGGTCTTGCTTTCGCTGCCGGTCGTAGGTCATCCCCCACCGCCAGTGCGGGTAGCGGGTCTGGAACCCGCCGTAGGCGATGAGGGCGTTCATCTCGTCGTAGTCGACGATCCAGTAGTTGACCGTGTACGGCGAGAGACCGAGCTTCCGCGCGAGCGCGCCGGCCTCCCGCACCGGTTCGGCCAGTCTGCTCGCTTCCTTCCGTGCGTCGCGTCCGTGTCGTTTCATGCGTCCTCCGTGCTCAGGATGTCGTATATCGCGTCCACGACGTCTTCCGGGCTCGATACGTACGCCACGACCACGTTACCAGTGTCGCCGAGCGCTCGCTCGACCTCCTCTGCGTGCGTCGCGTTGATTGCCGTCCCGCCCGGCTGTGTTTCGACGTACGCGTGGAGGTTCGCCGGTATCTCCTCCATCAGCGGGACGACGCGCTCGGTGGTGTCGTTCGAGGAGTTCTCGCTGTCGCCCGCCGCGAACACGTACCGGTTCCACTCGCTCCAGGGGTACTGCTCCTCGAGTACCTCCTTGGCCAGTTTGTACGCCGACGATATCTTCGTCCCGCCGCCCGACCGGATGCCGAAGAACTCCTCGCGGTCGACCTGCCAGGCCTCGGCGTCGTGGGCGATGTAGACGAACTCCGCGTGGTCGTACTTGCCGGTCAGGTACCAGTCCAGGGGCGTGAACGTCCGCTCGACCAGTTCCCGCTTGCGCTCGCGCATCGACCCCGAGACGTCGCGGATGTTCACCACGACCACGTTCTTCTGCTTCTTCTCGACGACTTCGGGGTGGCGGTAGCGCTCGTCCTCGCGGCGGAAGGGAACGCTCTGGAGGCCGTCGCGCCGGATGCGCTCGACGGTGGTCGTCCGCTCGGTGTTCTCGGACATCTCCTCGAAGCTCTCCCAGGTGCCGCGCTCGTCGTCGGGCACCTCGTCCCACTGGTCCTCGATCCACGCGAGGGACACCAGGATGTTCTGCTCCCGGCACCACTGGTAGACGTCTCTGGGCGTCGCGCCGGCGACTTTCATCGCCTCGCGGACGTACTCGTCGTCGAAGTCGGTCGCCAGCTTCCGCTTCAGGCCGCGCTTGAACAGCTGCTCGAAGTCGAGCGTGCTGTTCGGCCCGGCCCGCGTGAGCTCCGTGAAGTCGCCCTCTATCTCCTCGATGATCTCCTTGCCCTTCGGCTCGAGTTCCAGGCCGAGTTCCTCGTCGAGTTCCTGGGCGAACTCCTCGGGGTCCATCTGGTAGTACTCGTGGTCGGCCGACTCCTCGCCCGGTTCGCCCTCCTCGTCGCCGTCGCCGTCGCCCGGCTGGGGCGGGCCGACGGGCTGGCCCGGTTCGGGTGTCCCGTCCTGGCCCTGTCCGACGCCGCCCTTGTCGCGGACGTCGTAGGCGAACTCCGGCAGGTCGACGACTTTGATGGGTATCTTGATGCTGTTCGGGCCGGACCCGCCGAGATTCCCGTAGCTGATGAACTCCTTGAGGTCCTCCCGGCGCTTCTCGCCGACCTCGCGGAACCGGTCCAGGTCGTCTCTCAGTCCCATCGGTCGCTCACCTCACGCATGACGGTCTGACTCGTGAGCGCGGCCGACGCCGCGGTGTAGCCGCGCTCCTGCATGTGCGCGATTGTGCGCTCTTTTATCTGCTCCGTGTCCGTGTTCGCGGGCGGGTCCTCCCACTGGTCGGGGTCCAGGTCGGGGAACAGTCGCTGGACGTCGTCCCAGGAGTGGGTCTCCAGCACCGCCTTGATGACCGGGATGTCCGAGAAGTCGACCTGACTCACGGTGAACCCCTCGTCCCGGTTCTCCCAGGCGTAGCGGTTCAGCGCCGTGATGATTTTCTCCCGGCGGAACGTCTCCACGTCGACTCCGGGGTCGTTGCCGGCGTAGTCCTCGTCGTCGAACCGCCCGAGGTGTTCCGTCTCGAACAGCTTCATCAACAGCGGGTCCGGGTCCGCCGCCCCGCGGTCGGTCTCCACCTCGCCGTCGGTGGCCCAGGCGTAGACGTGCTCGATGTACTCCTCGACGGTGGCCTCCTCGACAACCTTCTCCGCGAGCAGTGCGTCGAGGACGTCTTCCTCCTGGCGGTCGAGGATGTACTCTTGGACCTCAGAAAGGCGACTCTCGTACTCCGTGCGCTCGGCGCGAGAGAAGACCGGGGCGTTCCCGAGTCCATCGACCATCGCCTCGAGGACGTCGGTCGGGAGGATGACCGACTCGACCGGCAGGTCCGGGTGGCGCCGGTCGCTCTCCTCGTGGAGGAGATCCGCGATGACGTCGCGTGTGTACGTGACCGGAATCCCGTGGCCCCCGTCGGTGGCTCCGTCCTCGAACTCGAAGTCGTCCGTCTCGAGGCGTTCGTCGCCGTCCTGGAGGTACCCCCTGTCGAACAGAATCGCCTTCTCGACGAG
This sequence comes from Salinigranum sp., assembly GCA_041641795.1. Taxonomy (GTDB): domain Archaea; phylum Halobacteriota; class Halobacteria; order Halobacteriales; family Haloferacaceae; genus JBEPXT01. The sequence goes on along the minus strand of JBEPXT010000093.1, from coordinate 6,921 downwards.
GTCCAGCCCCGGCGGGAGGTCCTCGCTGTCCAGGCGGGTCACGACGCTGTACATCGCCGCCGCCTCGACGGCGTGGGGCGACAGCTCGCGGGTCCGAATCTCCCCGCGACCGTTGCGCACCTCGACGGAGAGGGGCTGGCGGATTCGCTCGGCCAGGTCCTCGTAGTCCTCGGCGTCCCACACGTCGGTCTCGTTCGTGAGTTCGCGCCTGATGAGCTCTGCCTCCAGCGACAGGTTCGTCAGGTAGCCGAACTCGTGTTTGTCGAGTCGCCGCTTGAGCGCTTTCAGGGGGTCGCGGCCGTTCCGGTCGGCGTACTTGTCGAGTTCCACGTCCAGGTCGGGGTTCGAGATGATGACCAGCTGCGTGTCGATGTCCATCCCGACGCCCTTGTCCAGTTTCACGTGGCCTTCGTCGGGGACGTTCAGCAGCTTCTGGAGCAGGTCCGCGTGCTGGGTGGCGTCCTCGACGATGGTGAGCAACCCGTTGCCCTGCGAGAGGACGCCGTCGTAGGAGAACGCCTGCGGGTTCTTCCGCCCGCGGGAGTCGAGTTCGCGGAGCATCCCCGGCATCCACGACCCGACGAGACGTTCCTTCGGCGACCCCTCGTCCTCCGAGTGCAGGACGCCGATGCCCTTGCCCACGTCGACGACGTAGTTTTTCACGCGGAGGTGTCGCGGGTCGGCCACCGCGGTGAACAGGTCCTGTTTGCCCGACCGGCGGTACTGCGCCTCCAGGTGGTTGTAGGCCTCACGGCTGAACGGGTCGAGTTCCTCTGCGACCGAGACGTCGATGTGGTCGCCCGAGACCTGGTTCAGGTCGGCCAGCAGTTCGCGGCGTACCTCGCGGGGGAACACCGACAGGGGGTGTGCCTGCACCGGGCTCTCGTACCAGTCCTCCTCGCGGTCGATTTCGTCGCCGTAGCTCAGTCCTCGGGAGTCAGCGACGCTCGCGACGTTCCACTCGACCGTGTAGCGGCGCCCCTCGTCGGTTTTCGAGTACGCCCGGAGCCCGTTGATGAGACACCGCTTCAGTTCGGACTTGCCCGTCGCCGTCGGCCCGTCGAACCAGATGAGCTTCTCGCCCTTGCCGCGGTTCGCCGCGATGGTCTTCAGGTCGTCGACGAAGCTGTTCAGGACCTCCGTGTTCCCGAGGATGGCGTGTTCGCCGTCGTTGGCCGGGTCGTCGAAGAACCGGTACCGCTCCCGGTGCTCGCCCTCTTCGACGACGGTCCGGGTCCCCATCGACTCGATTGCCTCGAGCAGGTACTTCGAGGCGTGCGAGGCGATAGACGGGGACTCGAAGGCCGCGTCGACGTACTCGCCGAGGCTCATCGGCTCCTCGTAGGTTCCGCGGAGGCGTTCGTCGGCCGCCCGGATGTAGTCCCTGCGCATTACTCTTCGAGCTCGCTTTTGGCCACCTCCGCGCCGGCGAATTCGAGCACCTCGCGGGCGCCTTCCCGCGAGTACCCCTGCTCGATGAGGGCGTCTATCCACGCGTTGCGTTCGTCGTCGTCGAGTTCGTTGGCCGACACCAGCGCCGAGAAGTTGATGTTGTGCTTCTTGTCCTCCCAGAGTTTCCGCTCGAGGGCGCGGCGGAGTCGGTCGTTGTCCTGGGGGTTGAACGAGGTTCCCTCGCGGGCGCGCCGCGAGACCCAGTTCGAGACCTCCTGGCGGAAGTCGTCCTTCCGGTCGCTGGGGATGTTGAGTTTCTCCTCGACCGAGCGCAGGAACTTCTCGTCGGGTTCCTGGTCCCGCCCGGTGAGTTCGTCCTCGATAGTGGCGTCGTCGATGTATGCCATGACGTGGTCCATGTACTTCTCGCCCTGCCGCTGTATCTCGTCCAGGTCGTACGCCAGCGCGTGCCTGACGTCCTCGATGGCGCGCTCGCGGTACTCCTCGCGGACCATCTCGAGGTAGCGGTGGTAGCGCTCGATGTTCTCCTCGGGGATGGAGCCGTGGGTCTCGAGGTTCTCCTCGAAGTGGTTGAACACCGTCAGCGGCGAGAGGTAGTCCCGACCGCGGTGGGTCGAGTCCATGATGGCCTCGGCTATCTCGTCGCCGATGAAGCGGGCGGAGATTCCCTCCATCCCCTCCGCGATGTCGGCTTTCTTCTCGCCGTCCTCGCGGAGCTTCTTCACGTCGATGTCGTCGGTCTCGTCGATTTCGCCGTTGTAGGCTTTCGCCTTCTGGGTGAGCGTAATCGTGTCCCCGTCCGGTTCGACGATGCGAGTCAGGACGGCGAACAGGCCGGCCATCTCCAGGGCGTGCGGTTCGATGTGCATGTCCGGCACGTCCGCGTTCCGGAGCATCTTCCGGTAGATGTCGGCCTCCTGGGCGTACTCGAGGACGTACGGGAAGTCGATGCGCTTGGTCCGGTCGTTGAACGCCTCCATCTTCTCGTCGCCCTTCTTGTCCCGGTACTCGGGCATGTTCGTCCGGCCGACGATGACCTGGTCGATGTCGATGCGGGGGTTGTTCTTCGGCTTTATCGTCTGCTCCTGGGTCGCGTGCAGGAAGTCGTAGAGGAACTCCCGCTGGAGTTTCAGCAGTTCCTCGCCGCTGAACAGCCCCCGGTTGGCGTTACAGAACGCCCCCGAGTAGTCGAACGCCCGGGGGTCGGACTCGCCGTAGACGGCGAGTTTCGAGTAGTTGACGTCCCCGGTGAGTTCGGTCTCGTCCTGGTTCTTCTTGTCCTTCGGCTCGAACGTCTCGATGCACTGGCGCTTGTTCTCGCTGGCGACGAGTCGAATCACCTCGATGTGGTTCTCGAGGACCGTCTCCAGGTCGTCGTCGTAGTACGCCAGCAGCCTGTCCATGTAGAACTCGCTGGCCGGGTCGAGCGACTGCTCGTTCCGGATGGTGTACGGGGCGTCGAGGTTCCCGTTCAGCGTCTCGATGACCATGTCCCGTTGCTCCTGGGGGAGCAACACGATGGGGTCCTGGTTCATCGGCGACTGGACCACCGTGTCCCCGGGGTCCTGGTCGCGGATGACGTCGCCGAGGTTCACCCAGCGGAACGTGTACATCCGTCCCTCGTCGCGCATGGTGTAGTCCTCGAAGTACCGCCGGACCATCCAGTCGAAGTGGGACTTCCCCGAGCCGACCGGGCCGAGGAGGAGTTTGATTCGCTTCTCTGGACCCAGGCCGCGGGCCCCGCTTTTGACCTTGTTCACGAACTCGTGGATCGACTCGTGGACCTCCCGGCCGTAGAAGGTATTCTCCCCGTCGTGAAGGGGGTCCTGCGAGGCCATGAGGTACTCGACGACGCCGGCATCTTCGTCGTACTCCGTGCCGTAGTAGTCGAACATGTCGGCGACGCGCTGGTGTGCGTTACGAGCGATCCCCGGGTCGTCGTAGACCTCCTCCAGGTACCACTCGAAGCTCTTCGCCTCGCGGAGGTCCGCGGGCACCGAGTCTTTGTAGTGCTTGCTGAGGTCTTTGAGTGTTTCCATATCGCTGTTCATTGTATCACTGGCGAGTCTCGACGGCGAGTGACCGACGCGTCCGGGAGGCAGTCGCGTGCGGGACGAACGGGCGCGACCGGATTCGGTCCGGTACGTCCGCTCTCGGAGGTGGTGCGGGTTCCCGGGTCAGTCGTCCCCGGGATGCCTCGTGGGGACCTGCAGCGCCGCGGGGACCCCCCGACCGTCTCGTCGGTGTCCCACACGCCACGGACGCCCCGTCTCGTGGTGGTTGTCATGTTCTGCCATACCACTACGCCCGGCCAGCGGCGACGTGGTCAACTCGGGTTCAACAAAACGTCGGTTGTCTGGCAAACGGTGCGCGGCGGGTGTGTCGGTCGCTCGGCCGGTGTGACCGAGACTATATGACGTGTGAGAGATACACATACATAAGGCTTCCTCTGACACGCATCGCGTGTGCCCTATTCCTGCGCGTCCGACCCGGAGCGGTGACCGGACGCCGCCTCGCCGAATCGCACTGCAGTCCGCGAGTTCACCGCGACGACCCGACAGCTGTCACCAGTGGTTCGGGCGGGGTAGTCCGCGGCCGTCCCGACGCGGAAGTCCAGGCCCCTTATGTAAACGCCCGCTCGACACCGCGTCGTCACGCGAACGCGGGTTCGTCGCGCAGTCGCCGACCGCGTCCGAGAGGGATTTCCGCGCGCGGCCCACAGTGACGCGTATGAGCTTCGAGTCCCTCCCCGAGGGCTGGACCGTCTGGAACGACGAACCGGAGGGGCGGGCGATTGTCGTGTTCCGTCCCGACGTGTTCGACGCACAGACGTTCGACGCAGAGTGCATGCCCACCATCTACGTGACCAACACCTCCCAGAAGGACCGACCGGCCGCCGCCTACATCAAGACGAGTTCCTGGCACGTGACGCTGTATCTCGAACCGTCGATAGAGGCCGTCACCGAGTCGTTCGAGACGCGGGAGGCGGCCGTCCAGGGGGCGACTCGCCTCGCGGAGCGGTTCGCAGACGGCGGGGTGGACTACCGGTCGCTCTACCAGGTCCCGCGCGAGGAGTACTTCGCGAAACTCGACGAGCTGACTGGGCGCGACGACGACGGGGGCGACTGAGCGCGGGGACGGCTGAACGTCGCGGTGCGCGGGGAGGGTGTGAGCCGGCCCTGGCGACGGGGATGTGAGTGCCCCCGGATGGACGAGAACCCCGTCCGGGGACCACTGTCGCGACGCACAGACCGCAGTCTCCAGTCCGCGGGGCGCAGACGTCGGGAGTCCGCGACGCACTTAACCCCCGAGCGACCAATATATACTCATCGATGTCGAAGGTCACGCTCATCGGGACGCGACTCGCGGACGTGGGGCGCGAATTCGTCTATCAGGGGGAATCGACGGCCTGCGAGGGCTGTCCGTACCGCAAGCAGTGTCTCAACCTCACCGAAGGCACCCGCTACCGAATCGAGGACGTCCGCGAGAACGCCCAGACCCTCGAGTGCGCCGTTCACGACGGCGGCGTCCGGGCCGTGGAGGTGGAACCGGCGTCGGTTCCGGCGAACGTGACCGCCAAGAGCGCCTACGCCGGGAGCAAGGCGAGCCTCGAAGGTCCCTGTCCGCACACCGACTGCCCGAGCCACGAGTACTGCGTGCCCGAGGGCGCCGAGTTCGACACCGAGTACCGAATCGCGGAGGTCCTCGGCGACCCGCCACACGACTTCTGCGTCCTGGACCGGGACCTCACGCTGGTCGAGTTCGCCCCGCCGTCCGAGTGAACCCCGCCCGCAATCGCCGTCTCCGAGCGTCGCTCACCCGATGACGCCGACCGATTCCGCCACGTACCCGAACAGGTCCTCGTACCCGTTCGCCGAGAGCAACACCGGGTAAAACGAGTAGTCGGCGACCAGTTTCTCGTCGTCCGCGGTGGCGAACGTCTCGCCGGCCGACACCTCCTCGAAGTTGTGCGCGTACACCTCGTACTCCTTCGCCGGCGCCTTCGGAATCGGTCGTTTCAGGCGGAAGACCCGGACGGAATCGCCCTCACGACGTCCGAGCGCCGTCGGCGGGTCCGCCTCGCTGCGGCCGGCGAGCGGTGCGGCCAGCACGCCCGTGGCCGCGAGGAACGCGCGGGTGATCCAGTAGGCGTTCTCCGCCGCTTCGTCGGTGCCCTGGAGGCCACACTCCACCTCGAAGGTGTGTGCGTGGGTGATGAGGCGGCCTTCTGCGAGGTCGCCGGTCTCGACGAGCAGGTCGAGCGGGAGGTGTGGGAGGATAGAGCGCGTGACCGCGTCCACGCTCTCGACGATGGCGAACGGTTCCGCGTACGACTGCGTCGAGTGGAGCGACAGGGTGGTACACCCGCGGAGTTCGCGCGCCAGGTGCGGCGCGAGTCGTCGCTCGTGGCTGTCGGCGTTCGGGTCGCCCGGGAACGACCGGTTGAGGTCGTCGTCGAGGTAGCGGACGCCCCGTTCCAGGGCCTCCTCGTTGGCGACCACGAGTTTCACCGGGCGCTCCACCTCGGGGTCCTCGGCGACCAGTCGCTCGATGGCGCGTTCCCCACAGGGTTCGTCCCCGTGCATGGCGCCGACGACTGCCACCTCCGGCGTCCCCTCGCCCAGTTCGTAAATACGCATCGCCCCCGTCTCCGTGTGCGAGCGTAAAGTGATTTTCACTTCGTCCGGGCGGTCGACTCGCACTCGCCAGTCGGCGTACTCGTAGTCCGCGTCGTACGCCGTCGTCGACTCACTCCAGTCCGTCGGCGTACTCGTAGTCCGCGTCGTACGCCGTCGGCCGTTGCCCGTCGAGCGAGATGCGCCACCCCTCTATCGCAGTCGGGTCGTCCAGGGCGGCCCGGAGCGTCCCCCGAATCTCGTCGACGTCGACGCCGTAGAAGTCGCCCGGGACGCTCTGGAGGTACATCAGCGAGGTGTCGAACAGCGACCGCATCCCGTCGTCGTTCTCGAAGTCGAAGTGCTTGTAGGCCCCGGCGGCCACCTGGACCATCCCGTGGAGGAAGGCGCTCTCGGTCGTGCCCCGGCCGTAGTTGTACCACTCGTCCTCGAAGCAGTCGTGGGACTCGTGGAAGGAGCCGTCGTTGTACAGCCGAACGCCGTGTTCCACGGCCCGGCGGAGCGTCGCGTGCTCCCAGACGCGCTGTTCGTCCCGCCACCCGGTGGGGTTCCCGAGCGGCGGTGCGACGCTCGGGTCGCGGGTGTGTTCGTCCATACCACAGGGAGTCGCTGGAGCCCGGTAACGTCGTCGGTCACTCGGCTCCGTACGACCGCCACGCGTCCACGCCGCCGCTCCGAGTCCTTCAGTGGCGCCCCATGCTCCGGTGCCCGTGGTGTCCGCCGTGTCCGTGGTGGCCCCCCTGGTCGTCCATGTTCTCCTCGGCCCAGGCGTCGGCGAACGACTGGACCCAGTCCGAGTCGCGCCCCTGTCGGGCCGTCACGTTCGTCCCGGACATCGACTCGGGCATCAGCGTGAGTTCCTCGTCGGCCT
>JBEPXT010000092.1:0-14659 GCA_041641795.1 Salinigranum sp. | reverse complement strand
ATAGGTTTATGACATCCACCAATATTATATTCGCCACAATATAACTTTGGAACATTTATGTTCTAGCCTGAATCGAAAAGGTCAGATAAGATTCGAACCACGCCGAGACGGTCCTGCTCGCTCGCGGTGCTCGCTGCGCGGGCTGCGACTCATCTCTTTCGAACCCCATAGCCGACCAGATTTCACTGCTCACTCACATTCCCAGAAACGAATGGGCCCTATGGGATTCGAACCCATGACCACCCGGTTATGAGCCGAGCGCTCTAACCAGCCTGAGCTAAGGGCCCGCACCCGGTTCTTCCCGACGCCGCCTCTAAAACGTTGCTCATCGTCGGGGAACGTTCCGCACCCGGCCCCGTCGCTGTCGGGTGTGAGTCCGGAAGCGAGAAGCGCCGTCGCCAGGACTCGAACCTGGGACCACCTCGTTAACAGCGAGGCGCTCTACCAGCTGAGCTACGACGGCTCGTGCGCCCTGATGCGCATTCGTTTGTACTCGGATACTTTTGATAGGGCTTTCGTTTTCCGCCGACGGCGCATCGGTATTCTTTCGCACGCGGACGTCAAACCCCCGCGCATGGCAGACTTCGATGCCGTCGTCGCCCGGGTCCGCGAGCGCGTCGAACCCGGCCCGGACGAGCGCGAGGCCCTCGACGAGGCGGTGGCCGCACTCACCGCCCGGGCGCGGGACGCAGTCGCGTCGCTGCCGGTCGAGGCGGAGGTCCTCCAGGTCGGCAGCACGGCCCGCGGGACGTGGCTCTCGGGCGACCGGGACATCGACCTGTTCGTCCGCTTCCCGACGACAGTCGACCGGGACGACCTGGAGGCCTACGGCCTCGACGTGGGGCAGGCGGTCCTCCGGGACGGGCGCGAAGAGTTCGCCGAACACCCGTACGTCACGGGCACCTACGACGGGTTCGACGTGGACCTGGTGCCCTGCTACGACGTCCCGGCGGCGACGGACATCCGGACCGCCGTCGACCGGACGCCCTTCCACAACGCCTACCTCGAAGCGCGCCTCGACGACGAACTCGCGGGCGAGGTCCGCGTGTTCAAGCGGTTCCTGAAGGGCATCGGGGCCTACGGCAGCGACCTGCGGACCCGGGGATTCTCCGGCTACCTCACGGAACTGCTCGTCCTCGAGTACGGCGGCTTCGCGGACGTGCTCGACGCGGCGGCCGACTGGCAACCGCCGGTGCGGTTCGACCCCGAGGACCACGGCCGGCGCGAGTTCGACGACCCGCTGGTCGTCATCGACCCGACCGACCCCGAGCGCAACGTCGCCGCCGTCGTCGCCACTGCGAACGTCGCCCGCCTCCAGCACTACGCACGGGACCTGCTGGACTCGCCCCGGGTCGACCCCTTCTTCGACGACGGCCCGGAACCTCTCTCGCCGGACGCGGTGCGCGAGCACGTCCGCGCCCGGGGCACGACGCCCGTCGCCCTGGTGTTCGACGCGCCCGACATCGTGGACGACCAGCTCTACCCGCAGCTCCGGAAATCTCTCTCCGGGGTCACCGCCGAACTCGAACGCCGGGGGTTCAGGATCGTCCGGGCGTCGACGTTCGCGGTCGACCGCGGGGTGCTGTTCGTCGAACTCGCGGTGAGCGACCTCCCGGCCGTCGAGCGCCACCGGGGGCCGCCGGTCAGCGTCCGGGCCCACGCCGAGGGATTCTACGACGCGTACGCCGACAGCGACGTCTACGGTCCGTTCCTGGAAGACGACCGGTACGTCGTCGAACGCGACCGGGAGTTCACGTCCGCCCGGGCGTTCCTGGCGAGCGACGCGCTGTTCGACGTCGGCCTCGGCGCCCACGTCGAACGCGTCCTCGAAGACGGATACGACCTCGTCGTCGGCGAGTCCGTCGCCGACCTGGCCGGGGAGTTCGGCGCGGAACTCGCGCGGTACTTCCGGCCGCGCCCCTGACGACTTTCGCCGACGCGCTGACGAATCTCTCTGGACCTCCGGAACCCGCTTCCGGCGGGCTATGCCGGGTCATCCGCTTCGAGTCGCTGTGACTGCGTCACTCCTCGTCCAGTCCCAGCGCGATGCGAACGTCCTCGACGAGCAGTTCGGTCCCATCGGACGCCTCCTCGTCGGACTCGATGGGGCTGCGTCCGTCGAACGTCTCGTGGACCGTCGCGACGCCGTCCGACAGCGTCTCCAGGCCGTATCCCCCTTCGAGGACGAACGACAGTGCGGCGCCCACGTCCTCGGTCACCGACCGCAGGCGGTCGGTCATCAGGGCGTACCCTTCGGTCGACACGCGCATCCGCGATATCGGGTCGTGCCGGTGGGCGTCGAAGCCGGCCGAGACGATGACCAGGCCCGGGTCGAACCGTTCGAGCGCGGGCGCCAGCGCCCCGTCGAACGCCAGCAGGTAGTCCGCGTCGTCCGCACCGGCCGACAGCGGAACGTTCAGCGTCGTCTCCTCGCCGTCGCCCTCGCCGGTTTCGGCGATTGCGCCGGTGCCGGGGTAGAGGCCGTCCTCGTGGAACGAGGCGTAGAACACGTCGCCCCGGTCGTAGAAGATGTCCTGCGTCCCGTTGCCGTGGTGGACGTCCCAGTCGAAGATAGCCACCCGGTCGACGTCCCGTTCGTCGAGCACGTGCTGGGCCGCGACGGCGGCGTTGTTGAAGAAGCAAAACCCCATGGCGTCGTCCTCGACGGCGTGGTGCCCCGGCGGGCGGCCGATAGCGAACGGCGTGTCCCGGCCGTCCGCGCCGTCGACGGCCGCTTCGGCGGCCCACTGGGCGAGTCCCGCCGCGGTGAGTGCGGCGTCCCACGTCTCCTCGACGGCGACGGTGTCGGGGTCCCAGTTCCCGCCGCCGTTCTCGCAGAACTCCCTGACGTCCTCGACGTACTCCGCGTCGTGCACGCTGGCTACAGTTTCCTGACTCGCCGGGTCGGGTTCGGCGTACTGGACCCCGTGGCGCTTGGCCAGTTGCCGGCGAATCGCACGGAGGCGGTCCGGCGACTCCGGGTGCCGCGGACCGGTGTCGTGCGCGAGACAGGTGTCGCTGTAGCCGAACTGCATTACTCGAAGAGGGCGAAGTACGTCTCGATGTCTTCTGCCTGAATCGTTCGGCGGTCGGCGTGTCGAGCCAGTATCGCGGCAGCGCGGGCGACGTTGTCCGCGTAGTCCTCCAGGATGTCCGCCAGGGCGATGCGCGCGTCCATGGACACTCGATACCGGTCGTCGATTTCCAGGCGCGCGATTCGGTCGACAGGCGCGACGGGGAGTTCGAGCGACTGGCGGTCCACGACCTGTTCGACCCCGAAGTCGTCGGCCATCAGCGTCTTCCGGCCGTCCTGGGTCGCCTGACGGGCGGCGTCTGCCGCCAGGTTGGCCCCGTGACGCTGAATCCGCCGTGCGAGTTCCTCTGCGGCGTCCGCGCTGACCCTGAGAGACCCCGCGTTACGACGAATGATCGTGTCTACCGGGGCGAACGGTAGCTCGACACTCATACCCACATATCCGGACCGAACCGGGTATAATCCTTTCCGTAAGCTGAGTGGTTGGACGGCCCCCCGCAGGCGAACCCGCTCGCGGCCCTGTTTCCGCTCGCGGTCCCCTACGTCGACTCCTCCCGCAGTCTCCCCCGTCGACTCCTGCGGTTACCGGAGTTCCTCGGCGTCGATGCGCCCGTCGCGGAGCGGTCCCCGGACCGTCACTTCCTGCCCGAGGTGGACGTCGGCGCTCGTCTCGACGCTGCGCGTCTCCTCGCCGTTGTCGAGGACGACCGGTTCGCCAGCCTGGACGACCGTTCCCGTGAACTCGACGGTTTCTCCCTTTCGCGTGGCGTCGGTCCGCGTCCCGCCGCCCGACTCGCCGGCCGTCTCCTGCGCCGTTCGCTCGCTCGCGGCCCCGCCGGCAGTCGCCGTCTGGCTCGCGGCCGCGCCGTCGGACTCCGACCGAGACGATTCCTCGTCCGAGCCCGCGTCGTCGCTGAACGCGGCGAGTCCCTCGCCCCCGCCGCCCGTCCCGGACGACGCGCTGCTCTCGGACGGCGCACTGCTCTGCGGACCCTCCTCGACGACGCTGACGGTCGAGCGCCAGTTGGCCGAGGCCTCCAGGTCGTCCTGCCAGCCGTCCTGGACCTCCACGTCGGTCAGGACGACGTAGTCGCCCAGGTCGACGTCCGCGTCGGCCTTCTCGCCCCACAGCGCGACGCGGATGTCGCCGGTTTCGTCTTTGACGCGGACGTTCCGGACCTGGCCGGTCGACCCGTCGTCGCGGTCGAACGTTCGCTTCGGGTCCGTCTCGATGACGCCCCCGGCGATGTCCACCCGCGCTCCCAGCTCCAGGCTCTCGATGTCGACGGTGTCCGGGACGTACTCGATATCCTCGTCGAGGTCCTCGACGGCCCCGCGGGACCCGACGTGCAGTTCCAGGTCGCCGTCGCGTTCGCGCACGTACCCGTCCACGACTTCGACCGACGTGCCCGGCTGGACCTCCTCGGCCCGGTCGGCCTTCTCGTCCCAGAGGGTCACGCGCACGCGCCCCGTCTCGTCGCCGAGGGTGAGGTTGGCCACCCGTCCCTCCGACCCGTCGTCTCGGGAGAACGTCCTGACCGAGTCGGTGTCGAGGACGCGTCCCTTCAGGTTCACGTCCGAGAGGCCGAGCGAGAGGTCTTCGACGCGGTACGTGTCGAGTACCTGCACGTCCACCTCGGCCTCGGAGTCGGGTTCGACCCGGTCTGCGTTGACCTCCACGCCGCTGAACCCTTCCTTGGGTCGACCCTGGATGCGGAGCACGTCCCCGACCTGCAGTTCCTCGACGGCGGCGTCGGCCTTCTCGTCCCAGAAGGAGACCCGGACGCGCCCCGTCTCGTCGGCCACCTCCACGTTGATGACGCGCCCGTCCTCGGCGTCCTCGCCGTCGCGTTCGAACTCGCGTAGCTCGCCGATGGAGACCACCTTCGCCAGGAACTTCACCTCGTCCATCCCCGGTTCGATGTCGGCGACGCCGCTCACCTCCTCGTCTTTCAACTCGTGGGCGATGAGCATCGCCGCCGTCTCCTCGTCTGCCAGTCCCCCCATCTGTTCGACCTTCTCCCGGACCGCAGCCTCGAACTCCTCGAAGTCCACGTCGGTGTCGAGGTCCCCGTATACGTCCTCTATGACACCCATAATCGTGTACTCCACGAAGGTAGGACCGCGCTTAAGCGTTGTCCTTGTCCCGACGACCCGACGCAGTCTGCCGATTCCTCCGGCCAACCCGACGGCCAGACTCCGGGACGCGCTCCGCGAGTGGCAACCGTCGAGCGACCCGCTCTGTCCGGGTGCATCGAGCGCCGTCCCGTCCCGTGTCGCTTCCCCTCGTGTCGCCTCGCCCGGTGTCGCCTCGTCCGGCACTGGCGAGCGTGACCGTCCGCGGCGAACGAGTCCCGCCTGTCGGTTCGGTTCCGGTTCGTCACGACTTCCACTGGTCCCGGCATCGGTCATAAACGTCAGGTCCGGGGGACTGCTCGCCCGCGACTGCTGCCGGTCTGACGACTGCTGCCGGTCACTCGATGGGCTGTTCGGCGACGTCGCGCCGCCCGCGGACGTCGTCGTGGACGACGGTGACCTTCCGCGGCCGCCCCCGGTCGAACGTGATGGACGCCTCGTAGCCTCGCGGGACGACGGCTTCCGTGCAGACGTCCTCCCCGTCCGACCGACTGTCGGTTTCGACGATGACCGTCAGCGCTCGCGACGCCGTGTCGACGAGCACTGCGCCCAGCGTCGCGACCGAACAGCCGTTCTCGGCCCGGAGACAGCCCCGGACGGTGACGGTTCGCTCGCCGGCGGTTACCGTGGCGGTTCCGGCGTCCGAGCAGGCCTCGTTCGCCTCGAAGGACGTCTCCACCAGCACCGGGTCGGTGTACGTCGAGTGCGAGTCGGTCGGCGACGTCGTCGGCGTCGGCCCGCGCTCGTCCGGCGGGGCGGTCTCCGGGGTGGCGTCCCCGGCACCGCCGCGGCGGGAGAGACAGCCTCCGGTGGCGACCAGTCCCCCGACCGATGCCAGAAAGGCGCGGCGTCGCATGTTCGTCTCACCTCGAAGCGACCCAGTCGCAAAGAACTGGCGTAGGCTCAAAGGAGCGTTTGTGTCTCTCGGGGGAGACCGTAACCGTCTTAAGTTACTCGGGTGTATCCAGAGTTGAGTCCCGGTAGGGTAGTGGACTATCCTCTTGGCTTGCGGAGCCAGGGACCGGCGTTCAAATCGCCGCCGGGACGCTTCTCGACGAACTACGACCCGAGCGACGGCGTCGGTCTCTCATCCATCCCGAGCGACGTCCGTCGCGTCGTCTTCCTCGCGTTCGTCCGGGTCCGTTCGTGCAGTTCGGGACCATCGGGTCACCGTTCGCCGGTGCGGGTGGCTCGGCCGCTGGTTGTGGAGCCACCACCCTCGACACTCGATGCAGTAGTTCCCCTTGTAGACGTTCGTGAACGCGTAGGCGTCGCCACACCGGATGCAGCTGTGCGTCCCGGTCACCGAACCACCGGCGACGCGTGCTGGAGGGCAATCGTCACGTGTTACCTTATGACACGTTCGGGAATAACCGTATCGATTCGGCGACACCGCCGACCGGTTCCCGGCCGGCGTGCGCAACGGTTTTCACTCGAACCGGCCGTCCATCGCTATGGACGAACCGGGCATGGACGACGTGCTTCGGGCCGGCATCGCCATCCACAACGCCGGCGAGTACCACGCCGCCCACGACGCGTGGGAGGACCGCTGGCTGTGGCTCGAGAAGGACACCGACGACGAACGCCTGCTGCACGGACTCATCCAGTTCACGGTGGCGGTGTACCACGCCCGGCGGCTGAACTGGGTCGGCGCGCGGGGGCTCTCGGAGAGCGCCCGCGGCTATCTCTCGGCGCTGCCGGCCGACTACAGGGGCGTGAACCTCGACGCGGTGCTGGAGTACCTGCGTCGCCTCCACGCGGACCCGGAGTACGCCGAACGGCGGCGACCGCTCCGACTGACGCACGACGGGCACCCGGTCGCGCTGGCCGACCTTGATTTTCAGGCCGCGACGGTCGCCGCGGACGTTCTCGCCGAGGAGTACGACCAGTACGACGAGGAGACCATAGAGCGGGCTATCGAACTCGCGCGGGCAGAGCGAGCGGCGGACGTCCGGACGACGTACATCTCGCTGGTGATGGACTTCGTGAGCGACGCGGAGAACAGACCGCTCGTCTACCGGCGACTCGCGGCCCACGTGGCGCGCGAGGACCGTCGAGACGCGGACGTCGAGGACCTGTTCGACTGACCGGCGAGGAGATGTGTGGCGGGGAGAAGCGCGGCGATGTGATGTGTGGCGCGGAGAGGCGTGGAGCTGAGAGGCATAGCGACCAGTGGAGTATGGCGGCGAGGTGTGTGGCGGGAGCGTGGGGGCGAAGGCGGACGACCCGGTCGGCTGACGTTGACGCCGGCCGACGGGGGCACGAACGGCCGGCAGGTCGAGCGCTACTGGGTCGGTCGCTCCCCGGTGTTCGGGTCCGAGTCCCGGGGCGTCCCGTCGAGGTGGTAGTCCGCCGAGTTGTCCTGAGGGTCGTACCCGAGTACCTCGCGCGCCCGGTCGATGGAGTAGTACTTCCGGTCGTTGTCGCTGATGCCGTAGACGATTTCGTAGTCGTAGTCGGCGAGGAGGCACCGCTCGAAGAGGTGGGCGCAGTCGCGGTAGGAGAGCCACATCGCCTGTCCGCGCTCGTAGTCTCGCGGGGGGTGGCCGCGAGTGAGGTTCCCGATGCGGACGTTGACGACCGACAGCCCGTACTCGTCGTGGATGTACCGACCCAGCAACTCGCTCGCGCCCTTGCTCACGCCGTAGTAGTTCCCCGGTCGGGGCAACTCCGTCCCGTCGAGGCGGAACTGGTCGTCGGTGCGGTACATGTCGGGGGTGCGCTCGGGCGTCTCGTAGGCTCCCACGGCGTGGTTCGAGGAAGCGTACACGAACTTTTCGACTCCCTCCTTGACGGCCGCCTCGAGGACCGTCTGGGTCCCGTCGATGTTGTTTCGCAGTACGCTGTCCCAGGGTGCCTCGGGACGGGGGTCGCCGGCGAGGTGGATGACCGCGCCGACGCCGGAGACGGCCGCCCGGACGGCGGCCTCGTCGGTCACGTCGGCGATGAAGATGTCCTCGTACTCGACGCCGTCGGGAATCTTCTCGTTCGAGAGTGGCTCCCGGTCGAGCAGTCGCCAGTCGTACGTTCCGCCGAGCGGTCCGAGAATGGCCTCTCCGACGCGCCCGCCAGCCCCCGTCAGTAGAACCGGGTCGTCCATTCGGTTGAGTGTGCGTGCACAAAGGCTAAGTAAGGTGCGGTTTCGACACCGGGGTGTCTTCTCGCCCCGGCGACGACAGACCTTAGCCCGGCCTGGTCTATCACACGTGCATGCCGACCGACGCACAGCAGGCGTGCTTCGAGGCGGGGATCAAGTTCGGGTCGCTGTACCACCAGTTCGCGGGGACGCCCGTGAGTCCGGCGAGCGCTCCGAGTCTCGAACGGGCCATGGCGGAGGCCATCGAGAACCAGCCTCACTGCGAGGCCGTCTCGGTCACGATACTGACGGAGGAACTCGCGTCGGCGGTCGACCACGAACACGGCTACGCCGAACTGACGGGTCGATTCATGGACGTGGAGATGCGAATCCGCTACGAGGGAACGACCGTGCGAACGCGCATGGAGATGGACGACGGGTACCCACTGATGCGACTGGTGAGCGTCGAGGAGTAGCCGCCGGGCGACCCGTCGTCGTTTTCGGTCCGTGTTCGGAAAACGCACGGAAGCGGAGCCGAACGACCCGGTTTCACTTTCACTTTCGGGCGTGTATTTAACCGCGACCGGACCGAAACGCGTGGTATGAGTCAGGCGACACTGGACGACGACGACCTCTTCGGTGAAGCGGCGGCCGAGATACGCGACGACGTCGAGGAGCACCTGGCGGCGGCCCGGGCGGAACTCCCGTCGGCGGACGCCGTCTGGGACACCGAGGCGGAGAACGTCCTCGGCGTCCTCAACGGCCTCAGGTCGGCGCTCGACGTCGGCGACGCCGAGGACCACCTCCGCCAGGCAAAGAAGTGGTACACGATGGGCGAACGCGCCGACGCGTTCGACGACGCCGACGACCTGGCCGAGGACATCGAGTCCCTGCAGGAACTGATGGAACAGGTGGCAGAACTCCGCGAGGACGTGGGGGCGCTCACCGGCGAAGTGCCGGAACTCAGGTCGGCGCTCGAAGCGGCCGCGGAGGACGCCGAGGCGGCCGACGAGGACGAAGAAGACGAGGAGTGACGTCGCGGCGTCACCGACCCAGGGACGTCACCGCCTCGGCGCCGTCACCGCCTCGGCGGCGACGGGTCCCGCGCCTCGACGGCCTCCAGCAACGCCACCAGCGCCGCCGCCGCGAGGTCCAGTAGCTCCGCCCCCAGTTCCGCGTCGCCCGCTCCCGGGTCGCCCACGACGCCGTTCTCCGTGAAGGCGTCCGAGTCGTGCTCCAGGTTCACCCCGGACACCCAGTTCCCCCACCGATCGCTGGCCCCCTCGCTCGCGGCCTCGACCCGGTCTTCCCTGACTGCCTCCGGGTGCGTGTGTCGGAGGAGCGCCGTCTCCAGGGGACCGCCGTGGCCCATCCGGGAGGCGTGCTCGCCGACGGCCTCGAACCACGTGAACGACGTCGCGTAGAGGTCCTCGTGGCGGGTGAGGTCGGCCGCGACTTCCCGGAGGGCGTCCACGTTCCCGCCGTGGCCGTTGACGAGGACGACGCGGTCGAACCCGTGGTGCGCGAGGCTCGCGGCCGTCTCGCGGACGAACCGCCGGAACGCGTCCGGCGACACCCACAGGGTCCCCGCGAACCGTCGGTGTTCCTCGGACACGCCGACAGGGAGCGTCGGCGCGACGACCACCTCGCCGTCGTACGCCTCCGCGGCCGCACTCGCGACCGATTCGGCGTGCATCGCGTCGGTTCCGAGAGGGGCGTGGGGTCCGTGCTGTTCGGTACTCCCCACCGGAATCATCGCCAGGTCCGTCTCCGCCGCTTCGACGTCCTCCGTCGTCGCGTCGAACAGGTGCATACCGGGTTCTCTGACTCACGCGGCTTGTACCCGGCGGTTCGACCGACGTATCGACTCGCCGAAACGTGCCGAGGGATTTTTGGTCTCTCGTCATAATTATTTACTCAGGTGTGTGTACTAATGGCGACGACATCCGAACGCGGCTCGGGGAGCGTGGTAGAGTACGGCGACCTGGCAGAGGACCTGCGACGGTGTGAGTTCCCGGTCACCACCGGCGAACTCCTCGCCCGGTTCGGTCCGCGCGAAATCGGCCTGGCGGCGGGTCGCGTTCGCTTCAGCGACGTGTTGATTCACGTCGGCCCCGGGACCTTCGACTCGCTGGAGGCGCTCGAACGGGCGGTCTGCCGCGAGAGCGAGACCGTCCAGCGCACGCTCGCCGACGACGCGGTCTGACGGGTTCTGCAGTTTCGTCTACGTATCTGACATCCCTTCCCGCTCTTCTCCCGGGTGACCGTCCTCTCCTCGTCGGTTTCATCGACTGTCGCTCTCGCTTCGTCGGCCGTGTACTCGTCCACTGCTCAGGTCTTCGGGGCGCTCTCCAGCAACGGCCTCCGGCGAGTCCGGCGATTCGGTCGTCTCGGTCGTCTCGTCTCCGGGGTCGACATTGTTCGTCGGCGCGTCTGTCCCGCCGGTCAGTCGCCCGTCGAATCGGTCCAGGCTCGTCGCTCGGTGGCCCGGTCGACGAACTCCTGTGGCAGTTCGTCTATCTCGCCGGCCTGGACGCCCCATAGGTGGGCGTAGAGGCCGTCGTTCTCCAGCAACTCACCGTGGGTCCCCCGCTCGACGATGACGCCGTCGTCGAGCACCAGTATCTCGTCGGCGTCCTTGATAGTCGAGAGGCGGTGGGCGATTGCGAAGGTGGTTCGTCCCTTCGTCAGCCGGTTCAGCGACCGCTGGATGAGCATCTCCGTCTCGGTGTCGACGTCCGACGTGGCCTCGTCGAGCACCAGTATCTCCGGGTCCTTGAGCACCGCCCGCGCGATGGAGAGTCGCTGGCGCTGCCCGCCCGAGAGCTTCACCCCGCGCTCGCCGATTTCCGTGTCGTACCCCTCGGGCAGGTTGGTGATGAACTCGTGAGCCTCGGCGGCTTTGGCGGCCTCGACGACCGCCCGGTCGTCGGTCTCGAACGCGCCGTAGGTGATGTTCTCCCGGACGGTCCCGTAGAACATGAACGTGTCCTGGCTCACGTAGCCCATCGCGCTCCGGAGACTCGACAGGGAGACGTCGCGGACGTCGTGGCCGTCGACGCGGACGGCGCCGCTGTCCACGTCGTACATCCGGAGGAGGAGCTTCAGCACCGTCGACTTGCCCGCCCCCGTCGGCCCGACCAGGGCAACCGTCTCGCCCCCGGCCACCTCGAAGTCGAGGTCCCGAACGACCGGGTCCCCGTCGTCGTACGCGAACGAGACGTCGTCGTACTCGACCCGGCCCTCCCGGACCGCCAGGTCCCGCGCGTCGGGGTCGTCCGCGATGCGACTCGGCTCGTCCATGAGGCCGAACACACGCTCGCTGGAGGCGTAGGCGCGCTGGTACATGTTGACTATCTGCCCGAACTGCGCGATGGGCCAGATGAACCGCTGGGTGTAGAGGATGAACGTCACGAACTCGCCGGGCCTGAGCGTCCCGGTGAAAAACAGCGGCGGTTCGGAGCGAAACACCCAGAGTCCCCCGACGACGAACGTCAGCAGGAAGCCCACGCCGGCGATGACACGGAGCGCCGGGAAGAACCGAATCCGGGTCTCGATGGCGTCCCAGTTCGCGTCGAAGTAGTCCATCGACACGTCCTCGACCCGGTCGGACTCGTAGGACTCGGTGTTGCTGGTCTTGATGACCTGGATGCCGCCGAGGTTGTTCTCCAGGCGGGAGTTCACCTGTCCGACGGCCGACCTGACGTCGGCGTACTTCGGCTGGATGGTCCTGACGAAGTGGTAGGTGAACCCCGCGATGAGCGGAACCGGGAGGAGCGCGACGACCGCCAGTTGCGGATTCAGCCACAGCAGGATGCCGGCGATGCCGACGATCATGACCACCAGTCGGAACGTCGCGTTCAACCCCTCGTTGAGGAACCGTTCGAGGCGGTTCACGTCGTTCGAGAGGATGGACATCATCTCGCCGGTCTGCTTGTCGGCGAAAAACTCCATGTTCAGCCGCTGCATCTTGTCGTACGTGTCGGTCCGGACCGCGTGCTGGATGTGCTGGGCGAAGGAGTTCCACCCCCAGTTGCGCGTCCAGTGGAACGCCGCGCCGCCGAAGAACCCGACGCCGACGATGCTGGCGGTCAGCCAGAACTGCGCCGTGGGGTCGGTCGGGAGCCACGACTGCGGGACAAGCGGAAGGTCGAACGCGCTGTTCCCGAGGAAGATGGCGTCGATGGCGACACCCAGGAGCAGCGGCGGGAGCAGGTCCAGCGCCCGAGCGGTCACACTGGTGGCGACGCCGACGGCGAACTGCGGGAGGTTGCCCCGACCGTACGTCAGAAACAGCCGCCGCATCGGGCTCTCGACCCGCTCTCGCTGCGTCTCGAACGGGTCGTCCTCGTCCGCGGGGACATCCATGCGGTGCCCGTCGGGGACCGGCAGGTAAAAGCGTTACACGGCCGTGCCACCTGTTGTCGCACTCGTCCGGAGCCCACTCAGGGGCCTCAGAGCGTCCGCTCTTCTCGTTCCGGGTCCAGACCTGCCGCTTCGAGGTCCTCCCGGACGCGCCGCCGGAGGCCGGCGGGGACGGTGTCGCGACCGACGGGGACCGCCGTCTCGCCGTCGCCTTTCACCTTCCAGTAGAGGACGCAGTCGCTCGGCTCGTAGTACTCGACGCTGTAGCGCTCCTCGCCGCCCCGGTAGTGGATTCGCGCCGCGTACCCGTTGCCCTGCCAGCCCTCCCGGTCGGCCAGGTCGCTGACGTGGTCGCCCATGGTCCGCCGTACTCTGTCGGCTCACATCCCTCTTGCGTTCAGACGCCGGGCGGGACGCGCATCGTGTCCCCGACGGCGACGTCGTGGCGCGTCGTGTACCCCTTCGGCACTTCGAGGACGTACTTGCCCCGGCCGCGATAGCGCGTCAGGTCACCGCCGCTCGTCCCCTCGGGGAGGAGGGGCGCGTGGTGGACGGCCGTGATGGTCCCGTTCGCGTCGGCGAAGACGATGTCCAGCGGGAAGTCCATGTCACGCATCACGTAGGCGTACTCCCCCTCCCGGTCGTGGACGAACAGCATCCCCTCGTCGGGGCCGAGCGACTCGGTGGCGCTCAGA
Source organism: Salinigranum sp. (assembly GCA_041641795.1). GTDB lineage: Archaea > Halobacteriota > Halobacteria > Halobacteriales > Haloferacaceae > JBEPXT01. The sequence continues at coordinate 1,353 of JBEPXT010000092.1, read as the reverse complement.
CCGAGGTAGCGCTTCTGCTGGGTGTCGGCGATGCGGACCGACACGCGGGCGAGCGTCTTCCCGCCCTCGTCGCGCAGGGTCACCGTCCCTCGCTCGTAGGTCGGCGTCGAGGACCCCGAGGACCCCGACGACCCGGAGGCGGCCTCCGGCGACCCGAGTCGCCCCAGGCAGCCTCCAGCGACGGCGAGGCCTCCCAGCGCCCCGAGCACCCGGCGGCGTTTCATGCCCGTATCCAGTCCCGTCACCGGCGTAAGGGTTGGGATTCCCCGGTCGATACAGAAACCGTTATTCCCGAGGACTGATTTGTGGCAGGTGCGGGCTCGTGGTCTAGTTGGTTATGACGCGGCCTTTACAAGGCCGAGATCGGTGGTTCGACTCCGCCCGAGCCCACTGAAATCTTCGGGCGTCAGCGAATAGGATTTCTGTGACGAGAAGGCGAGTCGAAACAGCGAACGGAGTGACCGAGGTTCGACTCCGACCGAGCCCACTTCGCTTCTCTCACTGGTGCCCATCGAGCGTTCCGTTCTCCTCCATTCCCCGGCAAGTAGCCGTCCTCGTCTACCCCAGGTCGAGAACAGAACCGCAGATTCGACACTCGAACACGTCTTCGTCTAGGGTCCTGAACATCCGCCCCTTGTACTCGGCGGAACTCCCGCACTGCGGGCACGCGACGGGCCGCTGGCGCATCTGGGAGGACATGTATCACTATCGTCTCTGAACAATCATGAATATTTTCCGCGAGGGACCGGTAGTTCTCGTCCCGCTCACTGTCGGATTCGCTGACACCTGACCGCCGCGCCCGCGGCCGATATCAGTCGCGTTCCGAAACCCTTTTTTTACTCATCAGCATTCGTCAGGATGCGCGCCGCCTTAGCTCAGACTGGGAGAGCACTCGACTGAAGATCGAGCTGTCCCCGGTTCAAATCCGGGAGGCGGCATCCATTTCCTGGCGCCCCTCGTCAAATCCGGGGATTCTCTCTGTCGTACCCCTTGTGCTGCTCCAATAGCATGTGGGGCAGTTTACCCACCACCCGGCTGAAAGCGAACACTGGCTGGGCCACATCCTCAACAGAACAGTGAACGCGAGAAAGAAAATCCGATCACACGAGCGAATTTGTGCTCAGCGATTTTTAGTTTCAGATAGAAGGGATTCAATACTCATACCGCCACCTCGGGAGGAATTTAATAGCCGAAATATCGCCTCATTCTGTGACGAGACAGACCAACCTATCTTCATACAGGCGAGAGAATCCCGCCGTTTACGGCGGGCGTGAATCGCCGTCTTCGGTATCATTAATTGTCAGACGCTTGTACTGGATGCTACCGACGCGGTACACCCGCGCCCATGTCGGG
>JBEPXT010000091.1:0-14717 GCA_041641795.1 Salinigranum sp. | reverse complement strand
ATCTCGTCGGTGACGATGACGTTGGCGAAGATGGGGCCTTTCGTCACCTCGAACGTCCCCGTCGACTGGCGGTACACCTTCGTCCCGGTGATGTCCGCCGGGAGCACGTCGGGCGTCATCTGGAGCCGGCGGTAGTCGAGGCCGGAGGCGCGGGCGAAGAGGTTCGCGAGCGTCGTCTTGGCGACGCCGGGCACCCCCTCGAGCAGGACGTGCCGGCGGGTGAGAAGCGCGATGGTGAGGCCCTCGACGACCTCCTCGCGTCCTACGAGCACGACGCCGACCTCCTCGACGAGGCGCTCGTGGAGTTCGGATGCGACGGTCATTGGGAGCGGTTCGCCAAGCCGGAAGATAAGCGTTTTCGACACGTTCCGCCGCGCGAGAATCGGGGGGACACCGCGTCACTCCCCCCGTTCGCGTCGGCTGTCGGTCAGACGGCGGGCGACGACTGCGGCGACCCGGTCGACGGTCGTGTCGTCCCAGTCGGGGTGGGCCCGCCGGAGCGATGCCCGGAGCGACGCCGCGTCGACGCCGACCGACGAGAAGTGCTGGACGCGACGGTTCTGCCGCCCTCGGCCCCGAAGTCGGGCGTCGAGGGCGGGCGCGAACACCCAGAGGGCGACGCCGCCGACGGCGCCGCCGACGAGGAGCGCCTGGAGGAGCGGGGCACGCTGGACGACACCGAGGGCGACGACGAACGGCGGGACGGTCGCACCGTGAGAGAAGTCGAGCAGGACGGTCTCACGGGCCGTTACGAGGTTCTCGAGGAAGCGCGCGTTGTCCGAGCGCTCGCGCATCCCGTTGAGAAAGAGGCTCGGGTCCGCGAGCGTCACCACCTGCCCGTCGCCGACTCGCTCGGTCGTGGCGACGGGGTACGACCGCATGTCCTCCTCGAGGTCCAGCAGTCCGTTGCGCTCGGCGTCGATGTACGCGAAGCCGGAGGTGGCCGCGAGCACCTGCGCGCCGTTGGGGTCGACCGCCGTCGGGTGGTTGAGCGTGAGTTCGTCGACGCCCTCGGTGAGGGGGTCGTCGCGGACGTCACGGACGACCGGCAGCGACGCCGTCCGGAAGAACGAGCGTTCGTCGCGCAGGGGGCGGCCGTCGAGGCGTGCGCCGGCACCGACGCCGGCGAGGAGGTCGTTCGCGACGGTCGGGTCGACGTCCGCGGCGACGACGAGCACCCCGCCGCCCTCGACGAACGACCGGACCGTCGCGAGTTCCGCCTCGGTGTACGCGCGCTGGGGGGCGAGGACGACGGCGAGCGTCGACGGGGCGTCGCTCGCGTCGTACGCGCGTGTCGAGACGGCGACGGGTTCGGCGTCGGTCGCGCCGGTGGCACGCTCGCGGAACGCCGAGGTGCCGTCCCAGTCGCTGTTGTAGGCGCTGTAGGTCGTCGGCGACGTGGTCGCACCCGCGCCGGTCGCCACGAGGAGGACGAGGAAGAACGCCGCGAGCGCGGCGCGGGGGAGCAGCGCCTCCGTGCGCCTCATGTCGGCACCGCCAGGATGGCCTGGATGCGCGTGACGACCAGGTACGCGAAGCCGACGAAGCCCAGGAGGGCGACGATTCCGAGCCCCGACCGCCACTGCTGGATGCGGTTCAGCGGCGCCGTCAGTTCGGTGACGACGAGGAAGCCGATGAGCGACGCCACGTAGAAGAGGTCGTAGTTCAGCGACCCGAACGCCGACAGCAACACGAGCGAGACGAGGAGCCACCCCACGAGAAGGTAGAGGAAGCGGAGGCGCGCAGAGAGCATGGATACGTTCACGACGGCCGATAGCTTGTATCTTTCCGGGCGGCTGTCGACACGGCGCACGCACGCGACGCTGGACGGCGGGAGCGACGAGCGGGGGAGACGACCGGACGGGGACCGAGGAGGGAGCGCGCCGGACGCGGGAAGTAGCGCGAGGGGGAGACCCCCGAGAGCGTCGGACGGGCGGCGTCGGGGACTACGGGCCGGCCTCTCAGTGGGTGTCGTCGCAGGGGGAGTCGCCGGCGTCGAGAGGCGAGTCGGCGAGGTCCGAGGTGGTGGGTCCCGTCGTCTGGGTGCGACTGACCAGCGCCGCGCCGGCGAGCGTCACGGCCCGGGGGCGGCAGTACTTCGCCTTCAGCCGGTCCCAGGAGCCGTTGAGCAGCAGCGCCGAGAGCTTCGGGATGAACGACGAGTAGCGGATGCCCGATTCCTCGTCGCCGTACCGGGCCCGCATCGGGACGTTGCGGACGCGGAGACCGTGGACGTTCAGATGCATCAGCACGTCGTTGAGGAACCCGTACCCGTCGTACAGCGCGTCGACGTCGATGGTGTCGAGTGCCTCCCGCGAGATGGCCGTGTAGCCGTTCTGCGGGTCCGAGAGCGTCCAGTAGCCGCTTGCCGCTCGGGTGAGCAGCGTGAGGACGACGTTGCCGAACAGGCGGAACGGCGGCATACCGGTCCACGAGTCCAGCCCGGAGAGGCGGTTGCCGACGGTGTAGTCGGCCTCCCCGCGGAGGACCGGACCGACGATCTCGTGGAGGATGTCGGGGTCCATCTGGCCGTCGGCGTCCATCACGGCGACGACGTCGATGCCGTCGGCGAGCGCCCGGCGGTACCCGTTCTTGACGGCTGCGCCGCGCCCCTGGTTCACCTCGTGGCGGACGGTGACGATCCGGGGGTCGAAGGCGACACCGCCGTCGCCGACGATGCCGACGGGGAGCGGTTCGGCCTCGACGGCGGCGTTGACCGCCGCGGCGTGAGCGCACATCTCGGCCCACGTCTCGTCCGAGGAGCAGTCGTCGACCACGTAGGCGCGGTCGACGAACGCCGGGAAACTGTCGATGACGCGGCCGACGAACCCAGCCTCGTTGTAGGCGGGGACGACGACCGCGATGGTTTTACCGGCTAACATGGAGGGCCTCCGTGAGGGCCGAGGGAGCGACAGTAGTCATGATCTTCTCGGCTGAGAGGAGGTGAAGCGGACCCTTTGTTAGATGCATCCGACCGTGGCGTTAACGAATGTCAATCCGTGATGAACGTCAGGGGTTCGGGCGTTAGGCGGTTCCTGTCGTGCTACCGCGGTAGCGATGAATCGGGTGACTGCGGCGAGGTGACGCGGCCACCGCGAGGACCCGTGGATGCTCGGTACGTCTCCCGAGACCACCCGATCGCCTGTGCGTCACCACCCCTGGCGCGTGAGTGGCGCCCCACGCCGCACGGGTCGGAGAGTCCGTTCGGAGTCGTGGTGGAGCAGTCGAGGGGAGCGCGCAGAGCGTCGGGCGCGAGAGCGAGAACGAGGCCGGAGGGCTCGTGACGCTGCAGCTGGCCATGGCGAGACGGCGGGCCCGAGACGAGTGACACCGGTGACGAATCAGCGCAGAGAGCGGCGAGACGAACGAGCGACACGGACGGGAGAGAACGCGGGAGTGGGTGAACAGAGGGCAGGAGTGGGTGAACAGAGCGCGGTGAACGCCGGTCGGAGCCGGAGTGGGAGCGGAGTGGGGACGGGACTCGACTCAGAGCGAGGACGTCGGTGTCGACGCCGACACCGCCGCCTCGGCGTCGGCCTCCGCCTCCGCCTCTACCTCCGCCGACGCCGTCGGCACCGCACCGGCCGTGGCGTCCGCGCGGGTCAGAGCGTCCTCGGCGCTCGGGCGCGCGGCGACGAGATCGACGTAGAGCGCCTCGATGTCGCCCGCGATACGGTCCCAGTCGAAGCGCTCGTGGACGAGTTCGCGGTTACGCGCGCCGACGGTCTCGCGGTAGTCGACGTCGGTGAGGAACGGGCGGAGCACCGTGGCGAGGTCGTCGGGCGTCGCCGCGACGGGGACGATGGCGCCGTGGTCGTCGGTGACGAAGTCGGGGAGAGCGCCGACGGGTGTGGTCACGACCGGGAGTTCGGCGTGCATCGCTTCGAGGACGACGGTCGGGAGTCCCTCCGAGACCGACAGGAGGGTGAAGACGTCCGACACCTGGTAGGCGGCCAGGAGTTCCTCGCGGGGGAGGCCGGAGGCGAACCGAATCCGGTCGTCGGCGAGCGCGTGGAGTCGTTCAGCGTACGCCTCGTCGCCAGCGCCGATGACGAGCGCCTGGCAGTCGACGTCGGCGAGGGGGCCGGCGAGAGCCTCGACCAGGAGTCCGGGGTTCTTCTCGGGGACGAGTCGGCCGACGAACAGTATCGTCGGGGTCGCCGGGTCGAGGCCGTGCTTCGCGCGGAAGGCGTCGACGACGTCGGGCGCGACGTTCACCTCGTCGAGGTCGATGCCGTTGGGGATGACGACGACTTTCTCGGGGGGGACGTCGAACTCGCGGTGGAGACGGGCGGCCTCCGTCTCCCCGAGGACGATGATGGCGTCACAGCGGTCGAAGACGCGCTGGGCGAACGGGCGGTACGCGCGCGAGACGAGACGTGCGAAGAGGCTGGTGAAGGGCTGGAAGCCGTGGACGGTGACGACGACCGGGACCTCCGGGGGGAGCGCGAAGACCGCCTCGAGCGACGAGAGCGTCCAGGGGCTGTGGAGGTGGTAGACGTCCGCGTCGCTTTCGCGGAGGTGGCGGAACAGTTCGAGCGAGAACGGGTTACGCAGGATGGACGCGTCGGTCCGGCAGTAGGTCACGCCGTCCAGTTCGGTGGGGACGGCGGCACCGCTGAGGCTCTCGTCCGTCGTCACGACGTCGGACCGGTGGCCGGCCCCGACGAGCGACCCACAGAGGCGGTGGGTGTAGTACTCCAGCCCGCCGTACATCGGGAGGTAGTGATGGTTCACGTGCGTGACTTTCATGACCTGAAGAACGGAAGCGGACCACATTGTAAGGTCGTGCGTAGCGGGCGTTAGTAGCGTACTACCCACACGCGGGGGTTCGACCCCGTGAGCGGGTACGGGTGGAATAACTAACCCACGGTAGGACGACGTGAAGGTCAGTAAATGGGACACCAGACACACCACGTCGAGCGGGAAGAACCGCGCGTCGACCGCGAGGGTGACGGTGAGAAGACCACCCTCTGGTACTTCATCGGCGCGCTCGCGGTGGGCGGGGCCGAGCGGACGCTCGTCGACCTCGTCAACAACGTCGACCGCGACCGGTACGACGTGACGATCTGGACGATGTTCGACGACAACCTCCTCGCGCCCGACGTCGACCCCGCCGTCCCGATTCGGACGCTGGGCATGAAGAACGCGCGCGACAGCGACACGTTCGTCGGCGGGGCCACGAACCCACTCGACTACGTGCGTGTCCCCCTCCGGTTCGTCCGCGCAGTCCGCCGGGAGCGGCCGGACGTCGTCCAGTCGTTCCTCTTCCTGGACAACACCGTCGCCCGCCTCGCCGGTCTCGTCTCCCCGGAGACGGTCGTGGTGACGGGCGCACGCGGCCTCCAGAACCGGACGAACCCGGTCGTGAAGGCGGTCGACCGCCTCCTCATCCCGCTGTCGGACTACATCGTCTCGAACTCCACGTCGGGCGCCGAGACGTACGTGGAGCGGGGCGCGGACCCCGACCGCGTCGACGTCGTCCACAACGGCAGGAACCTCGACGCGTTCGTCGAGGCCGAACCGGCGCCGCTCCGCGAGGAGTTCGACGTCCCCGCGGGGGCGCCGCTGGTCGGCATGGTGAGTCGCCTCGTCCCGAAGAAGGGACAGGTCGACCTCGTCGACGCGTGGCCGCGAGTGCGAGCGTCGCACCCGGACGCCCACCTCGTGCTCGTCGGCGACGGGGCCGAACGGGAGGCGCTGGCAGCACAGGCCGCCTCACTCGGCGTCGCGGACAGCGTCCACTTCGCCGGGAACCGCGACGACGTCCCGGAGGTGCTCGCCGCGCTCGACGTCTTCGTCTTCACGTCGTACAGCGAGGGGCTCTCGGGCGCGCTGCTGGAGGCGATGGCGGCCGGCAAACCGATCGTCGCCACGGGCATCGTCGAGAACCGCGAACTCGTCACGGACGGCGAGACGGCGACGCTCGTCCCGACCCACGCGCCGGACGCGGTCGCCCGGGCGGTCGTCGACCTGCTCGACGACCCGACGCGCGCGGCGGCGCTCGGCCGCGCCGCACAGCGGGACGCGGTCGACCGGTTCTCGCTCGAGCGGATGGTCGGGAACTTCGAGGCGTTCTACGAGTCGGTCCTGGACTGACCGGTCGCACCGGCGAGCCTTGAGCAGTGTCCTTCCTCCATCCACTGCGGAATTCGAACGTGATAATCACGTTCCGGTCGTATCGTGACAGTCAGTCAAAAGATACGACTTTCCGACCTTCTGAACGTAATTAAGACGCTATTATCCACATCGTTCGACGCCAAAAATCGCAGTGCAACGACGACGCCGTCCGAAATACACTAGTACTTTCTGAATTTCAGTTATTTCTGATAGTCATGTGATTATGAATATTTTACGAACAATAACTTTATGTAATTAAGCTTCTCATAATAGATTGCGATGGCACGCGAAACGCAACGAGACCCAGAACGAACTACGGACGGCGTCCGGCTCAGTCGGCGGTCGTACCTCAAGATGAGTGCGACGGCAGTCGCCGCAGCGGGCGCGTTCGTCGGCCACGACGTCGCGACGTCGGTTCCGGAACGAGCGGCCGTCACGATTCACGGCTACGGCGGGCAGCCGATCGTCGAACAGCACGGCTCACGGACAGTCAACGCGCTCTCGGGCGACTCGCTGGCACAGCTCAGCACGTCGACCGAGGCCGAACCGAACGACACCCAAGCGACGGCACAGCCGGTCACGGTCGGCTCCGCCATCACGGCGACCCTCGCACCGTCGGAGGTCGACTGGTACGCCTTCGAGGTGGCCCAGGGCGACCGCGTCGTCCTCGAACTCGACCGCACGCCGCGGTACGGCATCGCAGCTCTCATCCTCTACGGTCCGGACGGCGACTACATCAACCTGCGCTACGTGGGCAGCGACACCCCCGCGCAGGTCGACCTCGACGAGGCACCGACGGCGGCGACCTACTACGCGCAGGTCGTCGACATCCAGGACGGCAGCGGCGACTACACGCTCAACGTGATGAGCGGGGACGAGGTGACGACCACGCCGACACCCACGCCGACCCCGACGCCCACGCCGACCCCGACCCCGACGCCCACGCCGACGGACGACTCGTTCGGGAAGCAGGGCTACGGCGAGTACGGCTACGGCGGCGTCTCCTCCTAGGGAGACCCGCCCCACACGAACACACACGACACGCGAGACGCAGACACACAGGCACGCGAACCCACACAGCACGAGACCATGACGACGAACCACAGCTACGACACTCCCGAGCCCGGAACGCTCGACTGGCACATCCCCCTGAACAGTAACTTCGAGAAACTCGACACGGACGTCGAAATTCGCGACGCCGACGCGAACAGGTCGGCGTACGAGCCGAAGGCCGGCGCGAAGTACTTCGCCACCGACACCAAGAAGGTGTACGTCGGCGACGGCTCCGCCTGGACGCACGTGGGCGACGTGGCGAAACTCCCCGGCGACGTCTACGTCCAGTCGACGGAGCCGTCGAACCCCGCCGACGGGGACATCTGGATACAGACGAGTTGAGGCGGCCATGACGACCTACTACATCGACCCGGCGAACGGAGACGACGCGAATTCGGGGACGAGTACCGGCGACGCGTTCGCGACGTTCGGTCCCGTCGAGAGCGACGGGGCGAACGCCCTCGGGCCGGGGGACACGGTCAAACTCCGCGATACGGGGACACTCTACCCGCCGTCGAAGCCGGTCTGGTGGCAGACGAAGGGCACGGCCACCGAGCCCATCGTGATCGAGGCGTACGGGAACGAATCCCCCGTCGTCGACTGCTCGAACTACGACGGCAACGGTATCGACCTCTGGGGCGTCCAGCACATGACGTGGCGGGGCATCGAGGTCCGCAACGTCGGCAAGAACGCCATCCGGTGCAACGGCACGGACGGGCAGGCCTCGCGGAACTGTACGTTCGAGGACATGGAGATCCACCACTACGGGAAGACCTCCCAGTGGAACGGCAACGGCCTCATCTTCTACGGCCGGTCGTACGGCCACACGGTCCGCGACGTCGTCGCCCACCACGGCGGCGACGACGGCGACTCCGACGGGTTCTACGTCGGCGGCTCCGACTCGGCGGGCCGGAGCGGTGGCCACACCTTCGTCCGGTGTGAGGCGTACCGTAACGCCGACGACGGCTTCGACTTCTTCGACAACGACCCCCAGCGCCCCTCGACCATGGTCGACTGTCTCGCCCACCACAACGGCGAGGACGGCGAGGGCGCGGTGGGCGACGGCAACGGTTTCAAAGTCGGCGGCGGCTGGGAGACGGGCGGGAACGTCCTCGAGCGCTGTATCGCCTGGGCGAACACCGCCCGCGGCTTCGACACCAACGGCTCCTCGGTGACGAACGAGTTCTATCACTGCACCGCCTGGAACAACGGGACGTACGGCTTCCACTTCACCGGCGACACCGAACCGGACCACTACGCGCGCAACTGCGCGTCGTTCGGCAACGGCAACCAGGCGGTCGGGTCGCTGTGGAACGTCGACTCGGCGCACAACTCCTGGGACCTCGGGATTTCGGAGCCCGCGTTCGTGTCGACGGACCCCGACTCGGCGGACTTCGTCCGACCGTCGGCAGACAGCCCACTCGTCGACGCCGGCACCGACGTCGGCATGGACTTCTCGGGTGACGCTCCCGACGTCGGGGCCGTCCCCGCCGACGGCACCACCGCGGCGCCGACGCCGACGGCGGCGCTCATGGTCGGCGACGGCGGGACCTACGTCGAACCCGTCGGCGTCCGGTACTTCGACGGCTCCGCCTGGCAGAGCGCGTCGCTCAGCGTCGCACAGGGCGGGACGTTCCTCGAGGCGATGGGGCACGTCGCCTACGACGGGTCGGACTCCGATTCGACCGACTCGGGGTCGACTGACCCCGACTCCGATTCCGACTCGGGATCGACGACCCCGAGCGGCGTCCTCGAGGACTTCGAGGGCGACCTCTCGGCGTACGCCGGCGACACCGGGGCGTTCTCGCTGTCGACGAGCCGCCCCTACGCGGGCGACGGCCACCTGGAGTCGTCCAGCAACGGCGCCGTCTGGCACACCGGCCTCGACACCGAGGTCGGCGCGACGTACGAGGCGCGCGTCTGGCAGTACGCCGGGACGTTCGCACAGGTGCTGTGCGGCGTCGACGGGGCCTCGTCGGGGAAGGCCGACCTCTCCGGCTACGGCGTCGAGGTCGACTTCGGCTGGAGCAAGGAGCTCTCGCTCGTCCGGTACGACGGCGGCTCGTCGACGACGCTCGCGAGCCAGCCCTGTGACCAGTATCCAGAGTCGTGGAACCGCGTGGCGTTCTCGCTCGGCAGCGACGGGACCATCACCGCGAGCCTGAACGCCGAGGACGGGACGCAGATCGCGAGCGTCTCCGCGACGGACACGACCTACGCGAGCGGGAAACTCGGCTTCGGTGCGGACAACACCGCCGTCTCCTTCGACGACCTCGCGAAGCTGTAAGGCGAGCGGCCGGCCGTGACGCGTCCCGAACGCGTCACCCGCTGGGCGCGACGCGGAACGGCGGACGAACACGCGAAGAGCGATGGTGGGAGGACGGGCCGGTCAGGCGGCGGGTGCGGGGGTGTCCGTACCCGCTGCCCTGGTCTCGTCTCTCTCGAAGATTCGGTCGCAGTGCCACGGCACGGCGGGCGCGACGTGAGCGCCCGCACGTGTCGACCGCGACTCACCTCACTGTTCTGATGGGCAGCGGCTGCTCCGACGACGCTGACGGTCGCCCGAGGGACGACCCCGGCTCGCGCCGACCGCGGGAGCGCGGTGCCGGGGAAGGGAAGGGAAGGGAAGGGAAGGGAGTTCAGACGACCGCACCGGGGACGCGGACGGACGAGGACGTCGCGGAGTCGTCGGCCGTCGGGCCGGTGCCGGTCGTGGTCGTGTCGGTGCCGGTACCGGTGTCGGTCCCAGTACCGGTGTCGGTGCCCGATTCGGACGCGACGGGCGCGGGCCGCTCGTCGGTCCAGCGGACCAGCCACGTCTCGAACCCGCCGTTGGAGTAGACCTTCTGGACGGTCCGGTCGCGGCTCATCCGCTCGAGCGTCGCCTCGTCGTGGAGGAACAGCGCCTCGCGCTGTTCGTCGGTGAAGAACGAGGTCTCGAGGTACGAGCGGTCGTACTCGTGGGTGGCGACGTAGCCGGCACCGATGTTGACCGAGGCGGAGTCGTACTCGTCGTACCCGAGGTGCGGTGCGAGCGCGAACTTCGGGTAGCGGTCGTTGGTCCGCATCAGCGTCCGGTCGTGTCTGACGTCGGTCCCCGCCGTCGTGTAGTACTGGGTCTTCTGGGTGAGCGAGTGCGAGCGCACGAGCTGCTCGCCCGTGGAGCGTTCGAGGACGAAGAGCGCCCCCTCGTGTTCGCTCTGGGTCATGTGTTTGTTCGGGTCGTACACCGTGAAGCTGCCCAGGAGCGCCGAGGAGAGCACCAGCAGCGTGAGGAGGACGGCGCCCGCGGTGCGGGTGACGCCACGTGGCCACGAGAGCAGCCGGACGAACAGCAGGGCGGTGAGCACCATCGCCATCAGGATCATGTACCGCGAGACGCGGATGGGACCGTTCGCGACGAGCGAGACGGCGATGAAGCTGGCGGCGATGCCCGCGCCGATGACGAACTCGCTCGCGAGGTAGCTCTCGGCGTAGTCGGGGCGGCGCCGCAGGAGGTCCGCGAGGACCACGAGGCAGGCGACGCCGGCGATGGCGAAGAGGATGAACACGGCGCCGTACAGCTCGACGAAGCGCATGACGAGTTCCTCGGGGCCGAGGACGGAGTTCGCGAGCAGGTTGGCCTGCTTGTCGGCCGCGCTCTCGCCCTCGGCGGCGAATATCTCGCGGATGTTCTCTTGGGTGCGCGGGAAGCCGATGTACCAGATGAACGTCGCCGGGAGGATGGCGAACGCCAGTCGGGCCCGCAGCGTCCGGACCGGCTCCTTGGTCACGAACCGGTAGACGTGGCCGAAGACGAACGTGCTCGTGATGAGGACGACGAGGAGCAGCGCCGTCACGGGGTGGAAGTACACCATCGCGAGGCCGTACACCGTCGCGAGCGCGACGTACCGCTGGGCGTTCGTCCGCCGGCCCCGTTCGAGCATGAGGAGGACGAGCGGGAAGAGGAAGAAGGAGAGGACCGAGGGGTGAAGCTGGGTGTAGAACTTCGAGAAGACCAGCGGCATGCCCGCGGCGATGCCCAGCGGGAGGCCGGCGGGCGACCCCGTGAGTTCGCGGACGAACAGCCCGATGCCGCCGATGAACGCGAGCGCGAAGACGAACGGGACGAGGCTCACGAGCGACTCCACCGGGAGGCCCACGAGGACGAGTTCGCTGAACAGGAAGTGCTCGTGGGGGTAGAACACGCGACCCGAGAGCAGGCCGCTGTCGACGAGTTCCTTCACCGCCGTCAGGTGGAAGAGCGAGTCGGAGTGGCCCCGGCCGTAGAGGAAGTAGCCGCGGACGAGCGGGAGCGAGAAGAACAGCCCGTACTGCGTCGCCAGGAGGACGAAGCCGTGTTTCCAGTAGCCGGTTCCCGTCGACGCTGCGCCGACGAACGTGACGAGGAGCGCGGCGAGGCCGACGCCGAACGCGACCCAGAACGCGAGGGGGAACGCCTCGACGAGCGACGGTTCGTACGTCGTCGCCGGCGGCGTCGCGACGATGTACCCCGAGAGGACGGCGATGGCCGCGGCTGCGACGAGGACGGCGACCCGCTGCGCGGTGACGCCGTACAGGAACGAGACGGACGTCGGCGTGAGCGCGACCCGACGGCGCGTCGTGGTCGTGACGTCAGGCGCCACCGGCAGTCACCCCCACGGGGGCCGGGCAGAGAGACGAGAGAGTCACGGGAGAGCGGAGGGGTGAAAGCGGCATTGTAATGACGCTCGTAACCGTCGAAACGCGTGGTTTCGGGCCTTCCCGCGGCCGGTAGGCTCTCCCGACCGGAGCGGGTGGCGGCGGCGCGCGCCCGCCGCGACCGGTCGTCCGGGACTGGCGGGGACGCCCCCAATGAGCACTCTCGGCCAACGGTGTCCGAACGAGGCGAGCGATGCCCACGAGTGGTACTCACTCGATGAGACAATCGTGAAGGAAAACCCGTGAGTAGTTGCGTAAATCACGAACGTTGAGTCTTTTTTGCAGGCGTTTCGTCGTGAACGACCGTGACGTTTGTATCAGAAATAAAGAAAACTTATACGCGAGTAAATCTTACCACGAACTGCGATGAACTGGAAACACAAGCGCGACCGGCCGTCCGCCGAGTCCAAGAAACACGAGCCGCGAACCGGGACCAGGTGGTCCTTCGTGGCGGCGGCGGTCACCATCGCGTAACACGACCGACGACACGAGACCCGAGACACACTTTTTCGGCAGGTTCGACGTCGAGAGCGGCAGCGCTGTCGGAGGATCGGAACGGGACGAATCGACGACGAGCGGACCGCCACACCCTCCGGCCAGCGTCGCGAACGACGGACCGTCACCGTCGACAGATGCCGGAGGCACAACGACGAACACCCCTCGGGCACAACGACCACGTAGATGAACCCGAGCGAACTCCGTGCGTCGATTCCTACGCTGGAGGAAGTCGTCTATCTGAACACCGGCGCGAGCGCACCCCTGCCCCGACCGGTCGCCGAGGCCGTCCAGTCGTGCGTCGCGGACCAGGGCTACCGCGCGCCCGCCGAGGAGGGGATGTACCAGTGCGCGTTCGACGTGTACGACGAGGCCCGGGAGGCCGCGGCCGGACTGCTCGGCGCGAGCGAGTCCGAGATCGCGCTCACCCAGTCGACGACGGACGGTATCAACCGCATCGCCTGTGCCAGCGAGTGGGAACCGGGAGACGTCGTCGTGACGACGGACGTCGAACACAGCGCGGGCGAGTTGCCGTGGCGGCGACTCGCGGACATCCGGGGTGTCGACGTCCGACTCGTCGAGACCACCCGCGGCCGGCTGGACCCCGACGACGTGGCCGACGCCCTGGACGAGGACGTCCGGCTGGTCTGTCTCTCGGCCACGGAGTGGGCGTACGGCTGTCGGCTCCCCGTCGAGGCGGTGACCGAGCTGGCCCACGACGTCGGCGCACGGGTTCTCGTCGACGCCGTCCAGGCCGTCGGGGCCCGGCCCGTCGACGTCGAGGCGTGGGGGGCGGACTTCGTCGCCGCCGCGGGGCACAAGTGGCTCCTCGGGCCGTGGGGGGCCGGCTTCCTCTACGTCCGCGAGGGGGCCGAGGAGTGGCTCACGCCCAGACAGATCGGCTACCGGAGCGTCGACCACGCCGAGGACGGCGCCTACCAGTACAAGTCCGGCGCCCAGCGACTCGAGGTGGCGACGACGAACCCCGCGCCGTACGCGGGACTGGTCGAAGCCATCGGCCGCGCCCGGAGCGACGGCATCGAGACGCGGATGGAGCACATCGCAGACCGCACCGCGTACCTCAAGTCGCGTATCGCCGAGGAGACGCTGTTGAGCCCGGCGTCGTTCCACTCGGGACTGGTGACCGTCGAAGTGGACGACCCCGTGGGGACCGTCGACCGCCTCGACGACCAGGGTGTGAAGGTGCGGGTCATCCCGGACATCGACTGCGTCCGCGCCTCGGTCCACGCGTTCAACACCCGGGCGGACCTCGACCGGTTCGTGGACGGGGCGGGACTGGCCGAGTAGTCAGCGTCGCCGGCAGGAGGAACGCGTGACTGCGAACCACTTATCACCGAACCGCGAATCGTGACGGACGAAGCGATGAGACGCCGACGAGGAGTTCGGGCGAACGTGGGGGCGACGGAGCGGGAGGGACGGCGAGCGTGGTAGCCGACCAGTTCGTCGAGACGTTCGGCTCGAACCCGGTCGTCCACGGCCTCGTGGGCGGCCTCGTCATCGCCGGACTCAACCTCCTCGGCGCGTCGCTCGTCCTCGTCTGGCGGGACCCCTCCGAGCGGGCGCTCGACGGGATGCTCGGCTTCGCCGCCGGCGTGATGCTCGCGGCGGCGTTCACGAGTCTCATCATCCCCGGCATCGAGACGTACTCGGACGGCAACCCCCTCCCCGTCCTGACCGGACTGGCGCTCGGAGCGCTCTTTCTCGACCGCTCCGACGCGCTCGTCCCCCACGCACACTACCTGCTCTCGGGGCGACGGCGGCGGGACACGAACGCCCCCGAGAGCGGCCTCGAGGGGACCATCTCCGACGAACGGGTCGCCGGTGTCGTCCTGTTCATCCTCGCGATCACGCTGCACAACATGCCGGAGGGACTCGCCGTCGGCGTCGGCTTCGGCTCCGGCGACATCGGCGGCGCCATCGCGCTCATGCTGGCCATCGGCATCCAGAACATCCCCGAGGGGATGGCGGTGAGCGTGGCGGCCATCAACGCCGGCCTCGACCGGCGTATCTACGCCGCGTTCGCCGGCGTCCGCTCCGGCGTCGTCGAGATTCCACTCGCCGTCCTCGGTGCGTACGCCGTCCAGACGGTCTCGGTGCTGTTGCCGTACGCGATGGGCTTCGCCGCGGGCGCGATGCTGTTCGTCATCATGGACGAGATCGTCCCCGAGACCCACACCGGCGGCCACGAGCGCATCGCCACGCTGGGCGCCATCGCCGGTGCCATCGTGATGCTGTATCTCGACATCTCGCTCGGGTAAGTTACCCACGACTGAAGTGGTGGGCTTTCCCCCGCGAGGAGTTTCGGCCCACGCTTCGTTCACCGTCGAGGGCGGGTTGCACGACGGCGG